>JBOHUE010000001.1:0-24222 GCA_050734185.1 Candidatus Dormibacteria bacterium
GCCGCGATCAGCGCGAGCACGGTCGCGCCGGCGACGCCGATGAGGCTGGTGGCCACCGGCGCGCTCCCGAGGTCGACACCGATGAGGCCCTGGGCGATGAGGTAGTCGTTGACGATGTGCGCCACCACCGCGATCGTGGCGATGCCGAAGGCCGTGCCGAGCACGCCACCGATGAGGCCGACGATGAAAGCCTCCACGAGGAACCAGCGGAGCACGTCGCGGTCGTGCGCACCGATCGCTTTGAGCACGCCGATCTCACGCCGTCGCTCACGCACGGCCGCCAGCAGCGCGTTGGTGATGCCGAGTGCTGCGATGAGCAGCGCGATGGCGCCGATCGCGCCCAGCACCATATCGACGACCTGCAGGTAGCGCTGCACCGAAGCGATGAGGTGCTCCGGAGCGGTGGTGGAGAACCCGAGCGCGGTGATCTCGGAACGCACTGTGTGGATGGTGTCGAGCGAGTCGGCGACGACGATGAGCGACGAGTACTGAGTCGTCGGAAACGGAAGGCCGACGTTGCTGCCGTCGACGCCGGCCAGCTGCCAGGCACGGTCCGCGTTGGTGAGCGCGCTCGAGGCGACGATGCCGCCTGACCCCAGGTCCTGCGCCACCACGCCGATGATCGCCGCGCGCGTCCAGCGGCCACGGATCTGCTGCTGACCGGGGCTCACCTGCCCCGAGCCCAGCTCGATCACCTGGCCCAGAACAGATGCGGGCTTGTTCGGGTCCGCGTGCACATGGTCGAAAAAGCCAAGGGTGACCGCAACCTCCGACGTCGACCCCGGTGACGGCAGCCGCCCCGCAAGGACCGTGATCGGCAGGTTTCGCGCCTGGTTGAAGTCGATGCCGATGGCGCTGTCCGTGTACGGCCGCGACATGCCTCGGTCGGGGTCATCACCGATCGATCCCTCGAGCGCGCTGCCCAGCGGTGGTGGGACGACGTAGACCGGCTGCGACTGCACGGTCGTCACCGTGCTCACGTGCGCCAGGCCGCGCACGTCGATCAGGCTGGACGCGTTGATCGGCTTCGCCGGCCCTGGCCGCGGATTGTCGGAGTCGACCTGCGCCGGGTCCGCCGCGGCCGCGTCCACGGTGATCGCCGTTGTGGGCCCGCCCTTGCCCAGCTGGCTGATGACGCGCGACTCGGCGATGACCGCGATCGATGCGAGCGCGACCAGCAGCCCGGTGCCGAGTGCGATCGCGGCGATGGTGAGCGCCGTGCGCGCGGGCCGGCGCAGGACGCTGCGCAGCGACAGGACGAGCCCGTCGCGCCAGCTCATACGGGTTCCTCCACGAGCTCGGGCGCCAGGCGGCCGTCGCGCAGGCGCAACCGGCGCGACGCGCGCGCCGCCACTGCGGCGTTATGAGTGACCACGATGAGGGTGCAGCCTCGGTCGGCTCGCAGCCGCTCCAGCAGATCGAGGACGCGCTCGGCGGCATCCTCGTCGAGGTTGCCCGTCGGCTCGTCCGCAAGCAGGAGATGTGGCCGCGTGCTCAGCGCGCGCGCGATGGCGACGCGTTGCTGCTCGCCGCCGCTGAGCTGCTGGGGACGGTGGTCGGCACGATCGGTCAGGCCGACCGACTCCAGCACCTCATCGGCACGGGCGCGCCGCTGCGCGAGCCGCATGCCGGACAGGCTCAGGGCGACCATCACATTCTCGCGCGCTGTGAGGACGTCAAGCAATCCGAAGTGCTGGAACACGAAGCCGATCACCTGGCTGCGGTACTCGGCGAGCGCACCGCGGCGCAGCGCGCGCAGACGCGTGTCGCCGATCCAGATTTCGCCCTCGCGGATCGGCTCGAGGCCGCCGAGCAGGCTGAGCAGCGTGCTCTTGCCCGCGCCCGACGGGCCCTGCAGGGCAACGTGGCTGCCCGCATCGATGTCGAAGTCGAGGTCGTGCAGCACCGAGACCGCTCGGCGCCCCGACCCGTACGAATGACTCAGGCCGCGCACGCTCACTGCCACCCCACCCCCCGCGATCGCGCCGGCCGCGAGCACTATCGGATCAGTCCCAGCGCGGTGAGCTCCGCGGTCGCCGTCTCGGTGCGGTCGACGGGCTTCTCGTCCGTGACCCACTCGGCGAGGTCGCGCAGGGCGGACTCACGGTTCGCCGCCGCGGAGAAGCCGAGCAGCGCCTTCGCCCGCTCCGTGCTCGCATAGCAGTGGCGGACGTCGCCCGCGCGGTACCTGTTGGTGATGTCGGGCTCGGTGTCGACACCGAGCGCGTCAGCCAGGGTGCGCGCGAGCCCGGCGATGGTGAGCGTCACCCCGGTACCGACGTTGAGAGCGCGACCCGCGGCGGCCGGGGCCTCCATGGCGAGCAGGTTGGCCGCCACGACGTCGCTGACGTGGATGAGGTCACGACGCTGCCCGCCGTCCTCGTACACCGTCGGCCGGCGGCCGGACCGCAGCTGGGTGGCGAAGATCGCGGCCACACCGGTGTACGGGTTGGACAGCGCCTGACGGCGACCGTAGATGTTCAGGTAGCGCAGCGCGACGGTCTCCACCCCGAAGCTCCTGCCCGTCACGAGCACAATCGTCTCCGACGCAAGCTTTCCGATTGCATACGGCGATGTCGTGTCGAGCGGTTTTTCCTCGTCGGTCGGCATCGGGCTCACGAACTCGGTGCAGGTCGGGCAGCGCGGCTCCCAGCGACGCGCCGCCAGATCTTCATCGGTTCGCGGGGGCGGCTTCACCATCCCGTGCTCGGCGCAGCGGTACGCGCCGTCGCCGTAGACCACCATCGACGATGCCGCCACGACACGGCGGATGCGGTCGCGGCGTGACACCACCTCTTCCATGAGCACCGCCGTGCCCACTGCGTTCACGTCGATGTAGCGCTCGATCTCGTACATCGACTGACCGTTGCCCACCATCGCGCCCTGGTGAAATACCGTGTCGACGCCCTCGAGGGCGGAGCGCACGGCTTGGCGGTCGCGCAGGTCGGCCCGATGCATCTCTGCGTCGGGATTACGGAAGCGGGCTACGCCCCCCTCATGCGCCTGCGGGTCGACGTTGTCCAGCACGCGCACCGTGTGGCCGGCGGCGAGGAGCGCGTCGACCAGGTGCGACCCGACGAAGCCGCAGCCGCCGGTGACGAGCGTGGACCGCTGGGTCATAGCTTCCACAGCGTGACGCCTTCGGCGCTCGCAACCTCGTGGTAGTGCCAATCCGCGAGCGCCCTTCGTGCTTTCTGATAGCCGACGCTCTTGTCGGAGATGCTGCCGCGCTCGTCGAGCACGACGTACGGCACCCCCAATCCCGCGGGGAACTCCCAGATCTCGGTGCGCTCGCTGACGTGGGCGACCAGCCCGGTCGACGCGGCCAGCGCGACGTTGGCGGGAATGCGATCGAGCACGCTCTGGGCGCCGGGATACCGCGACAGCCCGCCGAGTTCCGAGGTGGCGAACTGGCTGCCGGGCAGGACGGCCATCAGGGCGTACGCGGCGGCCGAGGCACCGACGAGGGCCGGCGGGGCGGCGCGCAGCAGCTGCGGGAGAGGCCGTATGCGGCGCCAGCCAAGCATCGCGCAGGCAACGAGCAGCGGCGCGGACTCGAGGCCGTACTGCAGCTGCAGCCCGCTCTGCCACGCGTGTCCGCTCATGAGCGCGACGAGCAACGGGAGGAGCGCGCCGAGCAGCGCCCAGCCCGAGAGCAGCGGCAGAAGTGCGAGCGGAAGGAACGCGAGCGCCCAGCCGCGAAGCACGGCTGGATCGACAAGGTGCGTGAGCACCGTGAGCGGGTGCGCGAGCGCTGCGTGGAGGTCGGTGCCCACGGAGGTGCTGCCCGGCGAAAGCCAGGCGTAGGCATCCGCCAGGTCGCTCGGCATGCCGCCACGAAAGAACGGCATCACGAACAGGACAACGACAACGAAGCCGGCGATTCCCGCTCCGGTTGCGAGGAGCCCGAGCCGTTCGCCGTCCACCCGCCAGGCGATCCAGCCGGTGCCGGCCGCCACGAGCAGGGCATCCTCCTTCACCGTCGCCAGCAGGAGCAGCAGCAGCACGAAGCGAAGACGGCGGCGCGTGGCGGCGGCCTCCAGCGCGAAGAGCGCGAGCGCCGGAGTCACCGCCTCGGTGTGGAACCCGTATGGCGCGGCGTTGGTGAGGAGAGGGGAGAGCGCCATGACGAGCGCCGCGACGAGCGGGGCGTGCGGCCGGCCCGGCAGCCAGAGCCGAGCCAGCCGGGCGGCTGCGAGCGGGGCGAGCCCGAACGCCGCTGCCTGGATCAGCAGCAGCCAGATCGGCGAGGCGACGATCCGGTACAGCTGCGCGAAGACGCCGAACAGCGGCTCCCAGTGCTCGCCGAGGAACGCATACGGCAGGAAGGTGGTGAGGAAGACCTGGCCGTGCACGGTGTTCCAGGCCACCTGGTCGAAAAAGCCGAGGTCGTACGCGGGCGTGTGCAGCGAGTAGAAGCGCACCGCGTTGAACGTGAACGTCATCAGCGCGATGACGATTCCGATGAGCAGGGAGCCGCGCCGGTCGAGCCAGGCGAGCGCCGCGCCCGCGGTTGTGTGCGGGCCCCCAGTGTCCATGACCTCGGCCGTTCGCGGAGCACGTGCGGCGGCGCGCTGCGTGCGCAGCTCCGAGCGCAGCTGCTGCAGCCCGCCCGGCTCGTCGACGTCGTACCAGGGCGGGAGCACGAGTGGCCGGCGCCCCGCGCGGCGCAATGCTCGCTCCGTGGCGCGGCAGGTGCGACCCGTGCTCCACGGCACGCCGTCGAGTGCTTCGCCGATCGGCCGGTCCACACCGAGAGCGACCCAGCCACCGTCGGTGGCCGGCACGATCGTCGCCCTTCGCTTGCGCAGGCCGGCGAAGCAGGCGGCGACGGACTCCGGCGGCAGCGTCGGCGCGTCGGTACCGACGATGACGACGCGGTCGGCGCCTCGGACGAACGCCGCGTCGATGGCGTCCGCAATCCTGTCGCCGAAGTCCGCGTTCTTCTGCAGGTGCACGTCCGCACCGGGTGCGACCGCGGCGATCCCGTCGAGCGGCTCCGTCACCGCGAGCAGCAGCGTCGTCGACTCCGGCAGCTGCCAGCCGGCGATGTCGGCGAAGAACGCGTGATAGAGGTCGTCGGCGGCGCGATCACCGACGTGAGACCGCAGCCGCGTCTTGCCCGAGGCCGGCGCCGGCGAGCGGCCGAACACCACGAGCGTGTTCACCGAACGCGCTCGACCAGCAGCGTTCGGCTGATGTCCCACGCGGCCTGCAACGATCCGCGCACCGACCCGCTCACCTTCGAGCGGCCGCCGGTGCGCTCGCGATACCCGACATCGACCTCGGCGATGCGCGCGCGCCTGCGCGCCGCCCGAGCCAGCAGTTGAGCGGGCCACGCGTAGCGCGAACCGGGCAGCTCGAGCGCGTCCAGCGTGCTCGTGCGCACGGCGCGAAACGGACCGAGCTCGCGCAGGCGCACACCGTACAGCGCGCGGAGCAATCCGCCGATCACGCGGTTGCCGGCGCGCTGATGCCACGACATCGGGATGCGCCGGCCAACGCGCGCACCGCAGACGATGTCCGCGGTGCCGGCGACGATCGGCGCCAGCAGCAATGGGATCGCCTCGGCCGGCATGCTTCCGTCGCCGTCGAGGAAAACGACAATGTCGCTGTCCACGGCGGCGTCGCAGCCGGCACGGCAGGCCCATCCGTAGCCGCGCCGCGTCTGTGTCACCACGATGGCGCCGGCGGCGGCGGCCACCGCCGCAGTGGCGTCGCGGCTGCCGTTATCGACAACGATGACCGAAACCGGAGGCGTGACCTGCCCTCGAACCGCGGCGACGACGCCGCCGATGCTCTCGGCCTCGTCGAGCGCCGGGATCACCACCGCGACAGTCATTCGTGGCTGATCGATGCGGGCCGGCCGGCGGCGCAATCGCAGCCGCGCTCCGCCGGCAGGGACGCCACCAGCTGCAGCACCGCTTCGCGCAGCAATGCGATCTTGGCCGCGAACACGCGCAGCACCTCCTCCTGGGTGACCGCGGCCACTTCCTCGCCGCGGTCGACTCCGGCGTCGTAGTCGGTGAGCAGCGCCAGAGCGGAGTAGCAGAACCCGAGCTCGCGCGCGAGGGCGACCTCCGGGTACTGCGTCATGTTGATGAGGTCCGCGCCCTGGGCCGTCCGCAGCCGCGACTCGGCGGCCGTCGAGAAGCGCGGACCCTCGATGACGACCACGGTACCCGCGTCGTGGGTCGTCAGCCCAGCGCTCCGCGAGGACGCGGCGGCGGCGGCGCGAAGTTCCGCGCAGTACGGCCAGGGCGCGCTCAGGTGTGCCACCTCGGGGCCGTCGAAGAAGGTGTCATCGCGGCGGCCCTTGGTGGCGTCGATCAGCTGGTCGCAGACGACGACCTCACCCGGTTTCAGGTCAGCGCGGAGGCTACCGGCGGCGCAGGGCGCGACCACCCGGGTGACGCCCAGCGACGAAAGCGCCCAGAGATTGGCACGGTAGTTGATGCGGTGCGGGGGAATCGTGTGCCGCGTCCCGTGGCGTGGGAGAAACGCCACGCTGCGGCCGGCGACTGTACCGATCGTCACCGTGTCGCTGGGGTCGCCATAGGGCGTCGCGATGTGCCGGCTCTCCTGGTCGTGCGCTCCGAACAGCTCGTAGAAGCCGCTGCCACCGATGACGCCGATCTCAGCCGTGGTCATGGTGCCTCGTGAGGTACGGCCTGGCCGTGACGGGCAGACATCGCAGCGCAATGTACATGCGGACCCGCAGCCGGTCGTAAGACTGACTGTTGACTTGCCAGACGGTGGCAGTACGCTAAGCATCGCGGTTCAGGACGCGAGGCACCCTGTCGCGACTGCTGCAACGCTCTCAGCCCCTGGTTGTTTTGACTATGACCGACGGAATAGCCACTCCCACGACGACACGAAATACGAGCGGCACTGTGCGCGGAAGCCACGGCCGCTCCATCGGCTACGGCGAGTTCGGCGACCCCGACGGTTTTCCCGTCTTGCTGTGCCACGGGTTCGGCGACTCGCGCCTGACGCGCTACCCGGACGACGATCTGACCGCGCGTCTCGGCGTGCGGCTGATCACGATGGACCGCCCCGGCATCGGGCTGACCGACCCGATGAAGGAGCTGAGCATCCTCGACCGCACCGACGACGTCATTGACCTGGCCAACGCGCTGGGACTGCACAAGTTCGCGGTGCTGGGCTGGTCGGGCGGAGCGCCCTACGCGCTGGCGGCCGCCGGCTGCATGCCCGCCAACGTGACGCGGGTTGGCATCGCGGGCGGGTTTGGGCCGTTCGAGCGTCAGGGGTTCAAACGGCTCGTGCCGCGAGAGCTGCGCCGCATCATCACCATCCTCAAGGTGGCGCCGTGGATGTCCACCGTCATGGCCACCGAGAGCTCGAAGCAGCTCAAGAACGGCTCCGGTGGCGGCATGTCGGACGGGCTGATGGGTGGAGCCGACGCCTCGATTCTCAACGGCGCCGGTGTGCGTGAGAACGTCACGGCCGGAGCAGAGGAGGCGTTCCGCCAGGGACCGGCCGGTGTCGCCGCAGACATGCTGCTGCTCTTCCGCTTCAAGTGGGGATTCATCCCGGAGGATGTGCTGCGTCCGGTCGAGCTCTGGTATGGCGACGACGACCGCGTCACTCCGGTGGACGTGGGCCGCGGGCTCGCGTCCGTCATCCCAGACGCGCGGCTGCGCGTCAAGCCGGGCGCCGGCCATCTCCTGTACCTCAGTTACTGGGAGGAGATCCTGCGCACGCTGATCGAGGAGCCCGCGGCGCGGACCGTCGCACCGGGGCCGATGCCCGAGCCCGCGCCGGCGCCGTCCGTCACCAGCGAGCCCGCCCCGTTCGCGCCGTTTGCCAGCGAGCCATTGGCCCCGTATACGAGCGAGCCGGCGGCATATGCTGCCGTGCCGGAAACGGTTCCTGTCGACGCCGCACCGGTACCGGCGGTGGAGCCCGCGCCATCGTGGTGGGAGACGCGGCAGCGAGTCGCGGCCGAGCCAGAACCGGCCGTCGAGGCGGCACCCGAGCCGGAGCCGATCCCGGCCGTTGTGGAACCGCGGCCCGAGCCCTGGCGGCCGGCGACGCGAGCCGCGGGCGCCGGGGTCGATGAGTTGGAGCGGCTGCGCGCCGCTGGATTCCTCGTCGCCGAGCCCGAGCAGTCTCCGGAAGCCGAGGCGGCTGTGGCGGAGCCCGAGGCTGAAACGGCGGTTGAAGAGCCCGCGGCCATCACCGTTGCCGCGGAGCCCGAAGCCGAGGCGGCTGTAGCGGAGCCCGAAGTGGAAACTGCGGTTGAGGAGCCGGCGGCCGTCACGGTTGCTGCGGAGCCCGAGGCCGAGGCCACCGTGGCGGAGGCCGAAGCCGGGGCGCTTATGGCGGAGCCCGAAGTGGAAACGGCGGTGGAGGAGCCGGTTGTCGCGGCAGTCGTCTCCGAACCGGAGGCAGCGGCGGTCGGGGCCGACGTGCCGGCTAATGCGATCGTCGAAGCGGACGAGGCGGAGCGGCTCCGTACCGCGGGGTTCGAAACCCTCGAAGAGGAAGCGACAGCTGAGCCTGAAGCCGCCGCCACCGAAAGCGTCGCCGAGCCCGAGGCCGCCGAACCTGAGGTCGCGGTCGAGACCGTTGCACTTATAGAGGCCGAGCCCGAAGCGCAGGACGAGGCTCCGGCCGCAGCGGTTGCCTCCGAAGAGCCTGCCGCCGAAGCGGATGCCTCCCCTGTCAGTGAGGAGGAGCGGCTGCGCGCGATGGGCTTCGGCACCTATGAGGCCGAGTCGGATATCGAATACGAACCGCTTGCTGCCACAGAGACGCAGAAGACTGCCGATGCTGCTCCCGTTGCTCCCGAGTCCTGGACCGCGGAACCGGAGCCGGTCGCCGAAACTGAGCCGGAGGCGGTCGCGACACCCGAGCCCGAGCCCGAGCCAGAACCGGAGCCAGAACGCGAGCTCGAGCCGGTCGGTAGCTCGAGCGAGCCCGAGCTTGATCCCGCGGAGCGGCTGATCGCAGCCGGATTCGGGCTCGACGACGCGCCGGCGGCAGCACCGGAGCCTGCACCTGCCTCGGCCGGCACCGCGTCGACCGGTGACAAGACGTTGGATCGTCTCCGTGCGGCAGGTTTCCTCATCGGAGACCTCGAGCCGGAGCTCGAAGCGGAAGCACAGCCCACCCGATAGCGGCTCGAGCGGCCGGCGCCACTGGAGGCGGCTGTAGGCACATGAATTCCGGGCAGACTTCCAAGACGGTCGACGTGCTCCTCGCAGAGGCCCGCGCCCTCCTTCCGGATCGTCCATCAGCGTCCGAGGCATACGCCCTCGCCGCCGCCGGCGCGCTGCTGATCGACATCCGCGGCGATGACCAGCGGCGCCGCGACGGGTTGATCCCCGGTGCGCTCGTGCTCGCCCGAAACTCGCTCGAATGGCGCTGCGACCCCACGTCGCCGTGGCACGACGCCGCGATCCACGACCACGACCAGCACATCGTGCTGATCTGCGACGAGGGCTTTGGGTCAAGCCTCGCCGCCGCCAACCTCCAGCAGCTGGGCATGCATCGAGCGACCGATGTCCAGGGCGGCTTCCAGGCCTGGCGCGCCGCAGGACTCCCCGTGGCGCCGCTCGACTGAAGTCGTCAGGCCGGAGGCGGCCCTCCCTTGGCACAGGCCGCGCACAACCCGAGCACGGCGAAGTGGTACGGGCGCAGGACGAAGCCAAGCCGTTCCAGCGCACCGAGCGCCATCTCATCCACCAGGTCGTGCGGTGCCTCGAGCGCAAGGCCGCAGCGCTCGCAGACCAGGTGGCCATGGGCCTCGGTTGCAAGGTGGTACGTCGCCGGGCCATGGCCGAGGTGGGTGTGCACGATCATGCCGAGTCGCTCGAGCTCCTCGAGGTTGCGATAGACCGTCGAGGCGTGAACGTCCGGCGCCATCGTTCGAACCGTCGTCAGCAATTCCTCGGCCGACGGGTGGGTGGGACCGTCGACCAGCGCGCGGAGCACGAGGCGGCGCGCCGTAGTGATGCGGACACCGTCGCTCCGAAGCCGTGCAAGGAGCCCGTCAAGGGCTTCAAGCGCCATCACAAAACTATAGAGCGGTCGAGTTCGGACCGGGTCGCTTCTGGGTCCGCTTCGCCGGTGATTGCAGGACGCTGTTGCGAGCACCTCGCATCTGCTAGGCTGGGGTCGGCAAGTTTCCAAGAGAGGAGCAGGTGATGGCCACGATGGCGCTGCGCTGGTCCCGGATGCGCAGCGGGCTGAGTCCACGTGAATGGCGGCACATGGCCGCCATGGTCGGCTTCATCGTCGTGCTGCATCTGGTGGGCTGGGGGATCTTCATCCTCGCCGTGCTGCCGAGCCGCGGCGCGGTGGGAGCTGGGCTTGGTGTCGGGGTCGCCGTCACCGCGTACACCCTGGGCATGCGTCATGCGTTTGACGCTGACCACATCTCTGCAATCGACAACACCACGCGCAAGCTGATGGGGGAGGGCAAGAGACCGCTGTCGGTGGGCTTCTGGTTCTCCCTGGGCCACTCCAGCGTCGTGTTTGCGCTCGGCATCGCGCTCACGTTTGCGGCGAAGGCCGTCATCGGACAGGTTGCCAACAACCACTCGGCGTTGCACGGCACGGCCGGGATCGTGGGAACGCTCGTCTCCGGCACGTTCCTGTACCTGATCGCGCTGCTCAACCTCGTGATCCTCGTCGGCATCGTGAAGGTGTTCCTCGACATGCGCCGGGGCCGCTACGACGACGCGGAGCTCGAGCACCAGCTCAACGCGCGCGGCCTGATGTTCCGGTTCTTCGGGAAGCTCATGCGCGCGATCCGCAAGCCGTGGCAGATGTACCCGGTGGGGGTGCTCTTCGGGCTCGGGTTCGACACCGCGACCGAGGTTGCGCTGCTCGCCGCCACGGCCGGTGCGGCGACCGCCGGCCTTCCCTGGTATGCGGTGCTCAGCCTGCCCGTTCTTTTCGCGGCGGGGATGTCGCTGTTCGACACGATCGACGGCTCATTCATGAACTTCGCGTATGGCTGGGCGTTCGCCAAGCCACTGCGCAAGGTCTACTACAACATCACGATCACCGCGCTGTCGGTGGCGGTGGCCCTGCTCGTCGGCTCCATCGAGCTGTTCGGGCTCCTCGCCAACCAGCTCGGCCTGCGTGGCGGGTTCTGGTCATACGTGTCACATTTCGATCTCAACCAGGCCGGATTGATCATCGTCGGCCTGTTCGTTGCCACCTGGGTGGTGGCGCTCGGCCTCTGGCATTTCGGCCATGTCGAGCAACGGTGGAATCGGGCCGCAAAACGCAGCTCGGTCGAGCGCGCCGCGGCGTGACCGCGGTCAGCGTCCAGCGAAGCGCTGCACCGTTGCCATCAGCTCGTCCATGTAGTCGTCGCCGCGGCCGTCGCGGATGCCGCCCGCCACGCAGCCCTGAATGTGGTCGCGCAGCAGGATGAACCCGATCTTCTCGAGCGCCGCGATGGCCGCGCTGAGCTGCACGAGCACCTCGGGACAGTACCGCTCCTCGTCGACCATGCCGCGGATGCCGTCGAGCTGGCCGCTGACGCGGTTGAATCGGTGCAGGAGCTCGTCCTTGCTCGCCTGATACGCGCCGCGCGTCTTCAGCGGCTTCCGCCGCGTGCTCGTCATTCCCCTCCGTGCAGTGCGTGTGCCGCGTGGTCCTGGGCTCCGGCGGCGGGCGTACCGCTGAAGTGATCACGGCAGCCGTCCGAGCAGAAGTACACGCGTCCCTCACGCGTCATGGTGCTCGCCGGAGCGGTGGCGAGCTCCACCTGCATCCCGCAGACGGGGTCGATGGCGTAGAGCCGGCCGCCACCGAACCGAACGCGGTTGCGCGCCAGGTACCACAGTCCCGCGAACGTCAGCAGCGCGATCACGTCGAGCAGCGTCGTCGCGTTGAGGCCGAACGCGTTCTCCGCGATCTGTGTCGGTCGCACCGCCGGGATCAGGTGCAGCGCGCCGAACACCGACTCGATCGCGAGGCCCGCCGCCGACATGACGAGCCAGAACACCGCGAGCATCTGCAGCGTCAGGCGCCAGCCATAGTAGCGACGGTAGATCAGCAGCAGGGGCAAGGTGATCAGGTCGGCGAAGATGAACGACACGACGCCACCGAAGCTGATGCCGCCCTTCCAGAGCGCCGCCGCGAGCGGCACGTTGCCGATGGAGCAGACGAAGCTGATGATCGCGATGAACGGGCCAACAATGACGTTCTCCAGCGATGACCAGAAGCCGTGGCCGGTGATGAAGACCGCCTGCCAGACGCCTGTGGGGACGAGCGCCGCGAGAAAGCCGGCGACGCCGAAGCCGATGACGAGCTCGCGACGCAGCATCGTGATGTCGGCCATCGTGTAGGCAGCCGCATCGGACCAGCCGGCGAGCGAGCGCACGCGCTGACCGAACGGCGGGCGTTCCGCGCCGGGCTCGTCGATGGCGTCGGTCTCGAGCTGCAGGCGGCGTCGCGCCGCGGCGGTCAGCTGCCTGGAGAACACCGCGCGAGCGAGGAGCGCGAACAGCGCGATCATGAACACCCCGCCGAGGAACTCGCTCGCCGCGAACTGCCAGCCGATGAGCACGACGAGCACGACGCCGAGCTCAATAACGAGGTTGGTCGACGCGAACATGAACGCCATTGCGGCGACGAAGTCGGCGCCCTTGGCGAACAGCGACTTGGCCATCGCCGCCGCGGCATAGGAGCACGACGACGACACCGCCCCCAGGCCGGTTGCGCGTGCCAGGGAGCGAAAGCCGGGCCGGCCCAGAACGCGCTCCATCTCGCCGCGCGCCACGAAGGCCTGCACCGCGCCCGAGAGCGTGAAGCCCAGGACCAGGGCCCACAGCGTCTCCCAGAGCATCGAGAGCGCCTCGCGCAGGCCGGACCCGATCCCCTGCAGGATCGTCAACGCCACTCGTGCCCCATCATGCGGAGCATACCCTAGGGGGGCATATGAGGGACACATACTGCCGGCGACTTGCCAGACTCGCGATCAGGTGTCGATGGAACACGAGCGCGCGGACCTGATCGTGGTGGGAGCCGGACCCGGCGGCTCCAACGCGGCGGCGGTTGCGCTCGCGGGTGGGCTCCGCGTGGCCCAGATCGACCAGGCGATGCTTCCTCGAGTGAAGCCGTGCGCCGGCGGGCTGACCATGAAGACGTGCCGCGCGCTGCGGCTCGACTACGCGCCCTGGCTGCGTGCCACGACGCAGAGCGTCGAGTTCAACCTCTGGCAGCAAGCAGGTCACCGGTTCACTCACCGCCGGCGCGCCGTCGCCCACATGGTGTCCCGGCCCGAGTTCGACAACGCGCTGGTCGAGCAGAACCGCGCGCATCCCGCCTTTGCGCTCTACAGCGGGGAGCGCGTTGTCGATGCGACGTATGACGGCGTGTTCAGCGTGCGCACAGCGCAGCGCGTCGTGCACGCGCCGCAGCTCGTCGCCGCCGATGGTGCGTACAGCACCATCAACCGCATCTTCGGTGTTGCGCGCCCGCAGGCGATGGCGGTGGCAATCGAAGTGAACATCGCACGGAGCGAGGTGGACATCGAACGCGAGCCGGTGATGTGCTTCGACTTCGGCGCCATCGAGTCAGGGTACGGCTGGGTCTTCCCCAAGGACGACCATTGGTCGGTGGGGCTGTACACCTACAGCCGGGGTCTCAAGGGGTTGCGGTCGCGGCTGCGCAGCTACATCGAGGCGAAGGGCCTCGCGCCGCGCACCGCGACCGTGCTCGAGTTCGAGGCGCATCAGGTTCCCGTCGGCGGTTATCGACTCAGGATGCACCGCGCACCTGTCTACGTCGTGGGGGACGCCGGCGGGTTTGCCGACGCGCTCACAGGTGAGGGGATCTATCACGCTGTCGAGAGCGGCCGCCTTGCCGGCGAGACCGCGCGGGTCGTACACGCGCGCGGGCGAAGCGCGGACATCGCGGCATACCGGCGGCGCCTGTGGCGAACCGTGCTGCCGGACACGGCCTTCACCTATCACGCCTCGCGGCTGTTCTATGCGCATCTGCGCGGCGGCATCGGGGCGCTCACCGCGCCCGGTGTTTGGCGCGTATTGATCGAGGGGTATGCGGATTCGGCGACAACGACGCGGAGCATCGCTCGCGCGCCGCTGTACGTCGCACGCTCGCTGCTGCGGGACACCGTCGCTCACGACCGCGTCGCCGCCTGGCCCGGCCGGCTCGCGCCCCACTGACGTACCATCGTCGCGCGACCGACTGCAACGACCCAAACGGAGCAATCGCTTACATTGAGCGCTGCCGCTCGCACCATCTGATGCCAGCCCATCACGTCAACGCTCGAATCCTGGCGCTGATCGCCCTCCTCGCGGGCAGCGCGGTCGCGTGTGGCACGACCGCGGCGACGAAGTCGCCGACGCCGAAGCCGGGGGTCACGCCCTCGCCGACGGCTGCTCCCGCGACGCCGGCGCCGACGCCGGGGCCGCCGCCGCTGAGCACCCCGTGGGTGGTGCAGGTCGAGAACCTGAACGATGCGCGGCCTCAGTCAGGTTTGAGTACGGCGGACATCGTCTACGAGTACGAGACCGAGGGTGGCATCAGCCGGTTCAGCGCACTCTTCCTGCAGCCGCCGACCGCCACCGTCGGCCCGGTGCGCAGCGCCCGGCTGGCCACGATCCGCATCGTGAACGTGTACGACGCGACGCTGGTGTACTCCGGCGCCAGCACGTATGTGATCGCGACGATGATCGACTCCGGCGTCCGTCAGTACGACGAGGGCTCGTCCGCTGGTGCCCTCTACCGCATCAGCTCACGGGCGGCCCCGCACAACCTGTACACCGATGGCGCGCATTTCGCTCCGCTCGCGCAGCGAGTCGGCTCGAAGCCGGTGAGCTATCAGCTCTGGAACCGTGTCTCGCAACTGAGCGAACCACCGGGCGGCAGCCCGATGCCGAAGTTCACCGTGCCGGTGTCCGACTCGGAGACGCCGACGTACTCCTACGACTCGGCCACGGGTGGTTACCAACGGACCGAGCCGGACACCGGCGTGCTGACCGACGCCGACACGCAGGCTCCCTGGGAGCCGAAATCGATCCTGGTGCTCCCGGTCGCGGTGACGCTCGGGCCCGAGATCGAGAACCCACCCGACTCGTACGGGCTCGACTTCGCTCTCGTGTCCGGCGGGCAGGGGCAGCTCCTGGTGGGTGGCCAGCTGTTTCCCGTCACCTTCGCGCAGGGCGGCTCGGGGCCGCCGCAGCTGAAGCTCGCCAGCGGGGCGCCGGCGCCGGTGGCGCCGGGTCAGGTGCTGATCGAGCTGGTCAAGACCGGGCGCGGCATCCAGCCCGGCTGAGCCTCCGCGCGGGCTCCGAGCGCACTCGCTGTCCAACGGTGCACGTCCGTTACCCTGCCCCGAGCCCATGAGAACGACACACCGAAACGTTCGTCTGTTTGCTGTCGCCGCACTGTGTGCCGTCGTCGGTGTTGCATGCGGTGGGACCGCGTCATCCGGCGTACAGCAGAGCAGCGTGGCCAAGCCGACGCCGACCCCGGTGCCGCCGCTCGCAGCGCCGTGGATGGTTCAGGTCGAGAACCTGAACGACGCGCGACCGCAGGCGGGGCTCGGCGCCGCGGACATCGTCTACGAGTACGAGACCGAGGGCGGCATCAGCCGTTTCACCGCCGTGTATTTCGGGACGCCGTCACCAGCGATCGGCCCGGTGCGCAGCGCGCGACTGGTGTCGATCAAGCTCCTCGACACGTACAAGGGCACCTTGCTGTACTCGGGCGGCAGCGATTACGTCGAGCAGCAGCTCAGCAGCGACAGCGGTGCGCGGAAGTACAACGAGACGAGCGCGGCGGGCGCGCTCTTCCGCGACAACAACAAGGCGGCGCCCCACAACCTGTTCACTGACGGCTCGCATCTGGCGCCGCTCCAGACGAAGGTGGGTGCGCAGACGGTGCCCTACCAGCTGTGGACGCGGACACCGGTGGCGGCGCTGCCGAAGGGCGGCACGCCCGCCGCGAAGTTCTCGGTGCCCGTGTCGGATTCCGAAGCGCCGACCTACGCGTACGACCCGGCCACCGGAGGCTATCAGCGCACCGAGTCGGATACCGGGGTGCTCAACGACAACGACACCCAGCAGCCGTGGGAGGCCAAGAACATCCTCGTGCTCCCGGTGGCCGTGACCATGGGACCCGAGGTCGAGGACTCGTCCGGCGCGCACGGGCTCGATTTCGCGATTGCGGCGAGCGGGCCGGGGCAGCTGCTGGTCGGCGGCCAGCTGTTCCCCATCACGTTCAACCAGGGCGCTTCGGGGCCTCCGCAGCTGACGCTCGCCGGCGGGGCGCCGGCGCCGGTGGCACCGGGCCAGGTGCTGATCGAGCTCGTCAAGACCGGACTCGCGATCCAGCCCGTCTGACCGATGAGGGCGCGACGCGCCCTCAGTAGATGAACGCTTCGACGCCGGCGAGCGATGGGATGTAGCGCCGGTCGACGACGCCGAGCCCATACATGTTCGCCTCGTCGACGGTGAAGCTGTACGGCCCGTTCACGGTGTCCACGTAGGCCACGTGACCCAGCTGGCTGTAGGCGCCACCGCGCGCGAAGACGACGAGTGCGCCGACCGCCGGCTGCATCCCCTCGGACATCCCCTGCGCGGCCGCGGTTCCGGCCCACTGCCACGCGTCGCCGTTCCATGAGACGTCGCGCAGCGACGCGACATACCACGTGCACTGCCCCCAGGGAAAGTCATCGGCGCGAGCACCGTTTGCGAACGGCGGGATCGCTCCATTGAGGATGTGGGCTGACCCGGCGGCGGCCGCCGCGCGGGCCGCAGCCTGTGCGGCACGCACCTGGGTGATCTTGCCCTCGACGCCCTGCAGCTGGCCGGCGAGAGACGCCGCCTGTCCGCTGAATGCCGCGGCCTCGGTCCGCAGCTCCTGCTGCAACGCCGCCTGCTGCGCCGCGAGCGCCTGCAGGTTCGCCACGGCCTGCGCCGCCTGCTGGTACTCGACCTGTTGCTGCGCCTGCAACGCCACGAGCTGCTGCTCGCGGGACTGGACATCGCCGACCAGGGACTTCATGCGGTCGCTGACCTGGGCGACACTCGTGATCGTCGCCATCGTGTCCGCGAAGCTCTTGCTGTCGACGATGGCGCGGGTCACCGACCCGTCGGCGCGGATGCGATACAGCGTCACGACGATGTCGGCGAGCTGCTGTTTGTCGCTGGCCAGCTGTGCCTGCGTCGCCACGAGCGATTCGGTCGTGGCGGCGAGCCGGGCATTCGCGTCGTCGAGCTGATGCTGCGCGATCGCGGCCTGTGCCTGCGTCTGGGCCAGCTGCTGCGCCACCGCCACCGCCTGCTGTGTCGCGGCCGAACTGCCCTGCTGCGCCGCGCCGATCTGCTCCGTCAGCGTGCCGGCCGTGCCCTGGAGTGCGCTGATCTGGTCGTCGAAACCGTCAGCGCTGGACGATTGCTGTCCGAGGGGCGACAGGACGGCGGTGATGGCCACCGCCACGGCGGCCACAAACCGGCCGAATCGAGAAACCAGGATCCAGTGCCCCCGTGGTGAGACGTTTGGAAAGTTGAAGGCAGGCTGAAGGTACCACCGGTGTGTGCGACGGTCAACGAGTGGAACGTCGCCGTGTCGTTACCGGGGCGGCGCGTTAGATTGCAGCGGGTGCGCATCCTCGTCGTGAACGTGGGGTCGAGCAGCCTGAAGCTGTCCGTCATCGATGACGGCGACCGGCTCGTCTGCAACGAAGACATCGACGGCGCCGACGGCGCGGACACCGATGCGGCGATTCGCCGGCTCATCGCTACTCACGGACCGGTCGACGCCGTCGGACACCGCATCGTGCACGGCGGCCGGGATTTCACCGGCCCGGTGCTGCTGGACCGCGAGAACCTGGCGCGCATCCGCGCGCTGACCGATCTGGCGCCGCTGCACCAGCCGAAGTCACTGTACGGCGTCGATGTCGTCGCCCGCGCGCTCCCTGACATCGCGGCCGTCGCCTGTTTCGACACGGCTTTCCACGCGCATATGCCGGATGCGGCCGCGACGTACGCGCTGCCCGCCGAGTGGCGCACGCGATGGGCGGTTCGTCGGTACGGGTTCCACGGTCTCTCTCATGCGTGGGCGAGCACGCGCGTTGCATCGCTCTTGCACACGCCACGTGAGGAACTTCGCATCGTCACCTGTCATCTCGGAGCCGGTGCATCGCTGTGTGCCGTGCTTCACGGCCGGTCGGTGGACACCACCATGGGATTCACGCCGCTCGACGGGCTGGTGATGGCGACGCGCTCCGGGAGCGTCGATCCAGGGCTCGTGCTGTGGCTGCAGGAGCACGAGCATCTGTCGGCGCACGAGCTGAGCGAGACGCTCGAGGAGCGCTCCGGCATCCTCGGGCTCGGGGGCACCGCCGACATGCGCGAGCTCGTCGAGCGCGCGAGCAGAGGCGACGAGTCGGCCGCGCTCGCGCTCGACGTCTACGTGCACCGCCTGCGCGCGGGGATCGCCGCGATGGCCGCCGCGATGCAGGGCGTCGACGTCCTCGTGTTCACCGGTGGGGTGGGTGAGGGGTCGGCAGGGGTGCGCGGCCGGGCATGCGCCGGACTCGCGTTTCTCGGTGTGCGGCTCGACGACGCGCGCGACCACGGCGCGCACGCCGACCTCGACATCGGCGCCAACGGTGCGGCGGTGCGCACCTTCGTCATCACGGCACGCGAGGACCTCGAGATCGCAGCGCAGGTGCGCAGCGTGCTCGCCGCGATCAGCTCGCGCTGAACCCCTGCGTTGCGAGCCGAGTCAGATCGTGCGCGATATTGGCCGTCGGCATGCCCTGGAAGAACGCGACGTGCGCGAGGTTGTCCGGTGTGTACGCGATGATCTGCGCCGAGTGGTCGACGTAGTACGTCGAGCCCGGCGTCGCCGGCTCCGGCGACGCGATGGTGACCTGCGCCGCCGCCTGCGCCAGGTCGACCTGCGCCTTGGTGCCGGTGAGACCGACGAAAGTCGGGTTGAACTGGCTCAGGTACGGACCGAGCACCGCCGAGGTGTCGCGTGCCGGATCGGTGGTGATGAACAGGACGACGACCTTGTTGCGTGCCGAATCCGGCATCTGCTTCAGCGCGATCGCGAGCATTGTCATGTCCTCGGGACAGACGTCGGGGCAATGCGTGTAGCCGAAGTACACGAGCGCCACCTTGCCCGCGGTCTTCTGCTGGAGATCGTATGGCTGCCCCTGCTGATCGGTCAGCGTGAATTCGGGCTTGGCCAGCGCGTGCTGCAGCACCCCACCCGTCCAGTAGTAGCCGGCCGGCGAGCTCGACGACGTGGCCCCGCCACAGGCGGCGAGCAACGCCGTGGCGAGCGTCAGGAGTGCAAGGAGACGTCGTGTCATGCGGATGCGATCGCCGGCTGCGTGGGCTGCTCCGAGCGGACCGGCAGTGTTCCCAGGCCGCTGATGTGGAGCGTGCGCCGTGCAACAGCATAGGCCACGAAGCCGACGCCGGTCGCGATGCCCTGGCTGGAGAGGCGCTGCAGCACGGCGATCGCTGCCGCCACGCCCGGGTTGATGCCAAGGCTGACCAGAAGCCCGATGATGCTGCCCTCGTAGGCGCCGATGCCGCCTGGGATCAGGCTGAGGAGGCCGGCCACGCTGGACACCGCGAAAACGAGGGCGGCGTTCTGCCAGCTGAGCTGACCGGGCGCGACCGCCTGCGCCACCAACCACAGCGTGCTGATCATCGCCGCCGCCTGCAGCGCGCTCAACCACGACCAGCCGAGAGTCCCCGGCTTGCGCATGAGCAGCGTCAGGTCGTTGTGTACCTCGTCGACCTGATGCAGCACGCGCTTGAGCAGTGGTGTTCGGGCCACAGCGAGCCGCAGCCAGCGGTACAGCGGGCACCACGTCATGCCGGCGAGCACGCCGACGATGAAGACGAGCACCACAACGATGCCGCCCCACGCATGCGGGATCGCGAGCAGCCCGGGGATCGCGAACAGCAACAGCACGAACATGTAGAGGAGCTCCTGCACTGTCTCGGCCGCAACGGCGGCGCCGAACTCCGCCTTCGCCGCCTCGGCGACGAACATCGCGCGCGTCAGCTCGCCGAGAGGGAGCAACGAGGTTGCCTGGCCCGCAACAGTGAGCAGCACGGTGTCTCGCAGACGCAGCCGGACGCCCACGTCGACCAGCAGGAAATGCCAGCGGATTCCCTGGACGACGTAATAGCCGATGGACACGGCGAGGATCGCGGGCAGCAGCAGCACGTTGAATCGCTGCACCGCCAGCCCGAAGCTGCGCGGGTCGATGGCGAGCACCAGGGCCGCAATTGCGGCGACCCCGATCGCCGGGGGAATCACCGAGCGCAGGCAGTGCAGGTCGCTGAGGCGGCCCACGCGGAACGTGCGCCGGTAGCGGCTGTGACGCAGGTGACCGACTGCGGTGGTGTTCACGACAGCGCGATGCTCGCCGCGGCGGCGCAGGGTGCCATCTCCGTCTGAGTATGACGCCGCACTTGGGCGTGGCCGTCGGGCGCCGCACGGCTGTCATACAGAATGGCTCCGTGACCGAGGCGCCCCTCCCGCGTGTCGCGGTGATCACCGTCAGCGACACCGCGGCGGCCGGAGGTCGCGAGGACAGCGCGGGCGACCTGGTGGCGGCGCGCATGGCGGCACTGCCGGGCGAGGTGGTGAGCCGGGCTGTTGTGGCCGACAGCGTGGAGGACATCCAGGCCGCGGTCCGCGGCGCGCTCGACGTCGCCGACTGCGTCGTGCTCACCGGCGGCACCGGCCTTGGGCCGCGCGACGTCACCCCGCAGGCCGTGGTGCCGTTGCTCGACTACGCGGTGCCGGGCATGGCCGAGGCGATGCGGGCGCGCGGGCTGCGGCACACCCCGCATGCGATGCTCTCGCGACAGGTCGCCGGCGTCGTCCGCGGGCGGCTGCTGCTCGCGCTTCCGGGCAGCGCACGGGCCGTCGCCGAGTGCCTCGACGCCGTCCAGCCCGCGCTACCGCACGCGCTGGCGTTGCTGCGCGGCGAGACCGCGCACGCGCCTCAGCCGCCGGGCGGATCCGTCCCCGGTTGATCCAGAGGACGCCGCAGGCTGCCGCTGCGGCCACCGTCCTTGGTCAGAAGCCGGATGCTGTCGATGGTCGCCCAGCGGTCAACCGCCTTGATCATGTCGATCACCGTCAGCGCCGCGACGGCGACGGCAGTCAGCGCCTCCATCTCGACACCCGTTGGACCTTCCACGCGCGCCGACGCCTCGATCATCACCGCAGGCACGATGCGGTCCAGCCCGATCTCGACGTCCACGTGGCGCAGTGGCAGCGGGTGACACAGCGGGATGAGCTCCGCGGTTCGCTTGGCGGCCATGATGCCCGCGAGCCGCGCGGTTTCGATCACGCTGCCCTTCGCCAGGGAGTTGGTCGCGATCAGCTCGAGCGCCTCGTCGCTGCAGCGAACCATTCCCGCAGCGCGAGCGGTGCGCAGCGTTGCCGGTTTGCCCGACACGTCGACCATTCGCGCCTGCCCGGAGTCGGCGACGTGGGTGAGCTCGGCGTCACTCATTGACGCGAGGTGCCCCCGTCGTTGCGGGCGTCGACCCAGTGCGCTCCGTCGTCGCGGTGCTCCCGTTTCCAGATGGGTACCGATTCCTTGACCATGTCGATCGCCGCGGTACAGGCCGCGAGCGCCGCCGCACGGTGCGGCCCGGCGACCGCGATCACGATGCTCGGTTCACCGACCGCGAGCGAACCGGTGCGCTGCATGATCCGGATCCGCGAGATGCCGCCACCTTCTACCAGAACTGCGGCGATGCGGCGCGTCTCGGACTCCGCCATCGGGGCGTACGCCTCGTACTCGACGTGGGTGACGTGATGGCCGTCGCTGTGGTCGCGCACCCGGCCGATGAACACGGCGACCGCGCCGTCGGCGTCGCCGGCGATGTCCGTCGCCGCGGCGACGTCGATGGGGGAGGCGGTGAGCGCGACCTCCACGCGATCATCCACCGCGGCGCCGCTGCCCCCGGCCACTGGCGGCAGGAACGCGACGATGTCGCCGGCTGACACCGGCGCGTCCCACGCGCAGTACTCGAGGTTGCGCGCAGCGCGCACGCCGTCGGGAACCGCGCCGAGCCCGTGCGTGCGGGCGACGCTCTCCCACACGGCCGCGACGGTGTCACCGGTGGCGTGCAGCTCGGGGATGCCGATGCGCTCGCGCAGCGGTCCGAAGACGAGCACCGTGATGTCGCCGCCCATGCGCCGTCAGCCGCCGATGTACGACATCTCGACGCGAGGCGCCGGCGTCGTCGCCGAGGCTCGCAGCTCCGAGTAGCGGTCGTCGCGCGCACTCCAGCGTTCGGCGATCAGCGTGCGCAGCTCGGAGTCCGTCGCGCCGGAGCGCAGCGGTGTCCGAAGGTCCAGCCCGTCTGCCGCGAACAGGCAGGTGAACAGGCGGCCGTCGACGCTGAGCCGTGCCCGGGTGCAGTCGCCGCAGAACGGCCGGCTCACCGACGTGATCACGCCGACCTCCCCGTCGTCGTCGAACCGGTGGTACCGCGCGACAGCGGCCGGCGCCCCCGGCTCGGCGACGAGACGGTGGACCGCCCCGATGCGCGCCAGGATCTCGTCGCCGCTGACGACGTCCTGCAGACGCCAGCCGTTCGAGGTGCCCACATCCATGTACTCGATGAAACGCACGGTCAGGCGCTCGCGGCGCGCAAAGTCCACGAGCTCGAGCAGCCCCGAGTCGTTGACGCCGCGGCGCACCACACAGTTGAGCTTGACCGGTTCCAGCCCCGCGCGCTGCGCGGCTCTGATGCCGGCGAGCACGCGCTCGAGCGGGACGTTGACGTCGCTCATGGCGGCGAACATCTCCGGGTGCAGGGAGTCCAGGCTCACGGTGACGCGGTGCAGGCCCGCGCGCCGCAGCGCCTCCGCGCGTCGCTCGAGCAGGGCGCCGTTTGTGGTCAGCGCCACGTCGGCGATGCCCAGCGCGGCGATACCGGCGACGATCGACTCGAGATCACGGCGGAGCAGCGGCTCGCCACCGGTGAGCCGTACCTTGGTGGCGCCGAGCGACACGAACACGCGCGTCAGGCGTGTGGTCTCGTCGACCGAGAGTGCGCCGGCGCCCGCCACGAACCGATGGCCGGGGCCGAAGTGGCTTCGCGGCATGCAGTACGGGCAGCGGAAGTTGCAGCGATCTGTGACCGAAACTCGCAGATCTCGGAGGGCCCTGCCGAGGGCGTCGGAGACGCTCGGCAGAACCGATTCCGCCGTTGCGAAAGTCATCGCAGGGGGATCGCCTCGACGACGGCGCCCTGCGGCACTGACGCGGGCTCGGCGGGGAGAGCGAGCAGCACATCGGCGGCGGCGAGCGCCGTGAGCATGTGCGAGCCCTGGCCGCCGCTCGACAGCGCCACGGGGAGGTCGCCGGCGGAGTCAACGAGACGAGCGCGCGCAAACGTCTCGAGTCCGGGCGGTTTGCTCATCGTCTGTCCGAGGCGTACGCGCAGCCGGCGTCGCTGCGGATCGCGTGCGCCCTGCATGTGCAGGAGCGCGGGCCGGACGAAGAGCTCGAAGGTGACCGAGCTGCTCACGGGATTGCCGGGGAGCCCGACGAAGGGGACGCGGCCGATACGGCCGACGAGCAGTGGCTTGCCCGGTCGCATTGCCACCCGCCACAGCGCGATCTCGCCAATTGCGGCAAGAACTTCTCGCACGTGGTCGTGGTCACCGACGCTGACGCCGGCGCAGCTCACGACCATGTCCGCCGAGCCGGCCGCGCCGCTCAGCGCGTGCCGGAGCGCGTCCGGGCTGTCCGGCACGATCCCACAGAGCACTGGATCGGCTCCCGCATCACGGGCCGCACCGGCGAGCATCGGCGAGATGGCGTCGTTCACCTCCGAGGCGGCGAGGTCGGCGCCCGGTGGCCGCACCTCGTCCCCGGTGGCGAGGATCGCAACGCGCGGCCGCAATCCGACGGACAACGACCCGACGCCTGCAGCCGCGGCCACCGCGACATCCGCCGGGGTGAGGCGGACACCCGCGTCCAGCACGACGGTGCCTGCTGCGACCTCCTCACCGCGGCGGCGTACGTGGGTGCCGTCCGGCGAAGCCACAGTGACGAGCACCTCAGCGCCGTCGCGCCGCGTGTCCTCCTGGCGCACGACGGTGTCTGCGCCCTGCGGGAGCATCGCCCCGGTGAGGATGCGCGTCGCCGTGCCCGCGGCCAGCGGCTCGGGTGTGCCGCCCGCGGCCACCTGACCCCTGACC
>JBOHUE010000002.1:0-9836 GCA_050734185.1 Candidatus Dormibacteria bacterium
CCGGTACGCGCCGGTGCACGTGAACGGCATCGTCGGCAGCGACACCGAGGCGGGCTACCGCGCGATGCTGCGCGGCATCACCATCGATCTCCGCGGCCTCGTGGTGAGCGAGACGCCGACGTTCGTATGGCACGCGGTGCACGACTTCGAGCGCTGGGCCACGTCGAGCGAGTCGGCGGAGCCAGGGTGCGATCCCGAGTGGCAGCCGTTGCTCGACGACGAGTCACGGGCAGCCCCCGTCCTGTTCCTCGGCAGCATGGACCCGGACCTGCAACGCGTCGTGTTGCAACAGTCGCGGGCGCGCCTCATCGGCGCCGACTCGATGACGGTGTTCATGCGCGACCGTGGTAACGCCGTGCGCGCCGTCGTGGAGGCGGCCGATGTGCTCTTCCTCAACAGCGAAGAGGTCGAGCTGCTCGCCGGCGTCGACGGCTGGCGCGAGGCGTCCCGGTCGCTGATCGGCAGCGGCCGGCTGCGCGCCGTGGTGGTGAAGCTGGGTCCCGACGGCGCCGCCTGCGTCACGCGCGACGCAGTGCACGAGCTCGCCGCCGACCACGTCGAACGCGTCGTTGATCCCACGGGTGCGGGTGACGCCCTCGCCGGCGGGTTCCTCGGGTATTGCGCGCGCGAGGAGCGTGCGGACGAGGACGCGTACGCGCAGGCGCTCGCCGAAGGGGTCGGCTGCGCCGCCGCCGCCGTGTCGACATTCGGCGCCGCCGGGCTACTGGCGATGGCGCCTACTAACTCCGGACCGCCCTCGGACGTATGATCGCCGCCACCATGGCCGTGCAGCAGCGCACCCAGCGACGCGAACTGGGCACCCCGATCGACCGCAACCTTGCCCTCGAGCTGGTTCGCGTGACCGAGGGCGCCGCCATGGCCGCCGCCCCTTACATGGGACGCAATCAGAAGGAGGCTGCGGACGCGGCAGCGGTGAACTCGATGCGCTCGAGCCTCGGGTTCGTCGACATGGATGGTCTCGTGGTGATCGGCGAGGGCGAGAAAGACGAGGCTCCGATGCTGTACATCGGCGAGCACGTCGGCAACGGCAACCCGCCGGAGGTGGACGTCGCGGTCGACCCGATCGACGGGACGAGGCTCGTCGCCCAGGGCCTGCCCGGCGGGATTGCGACCGTCGCGCTGGCGGAGCGCGGGACGCTGTACATGACGCACGTCCCGTACATGCAGAAGCTGATCGTCGGGCCCGAGGCAGCGCACGTCATCGACATCACCGACAGCACCGAGGCCAACCTCAAGCGCATTGCCAAGGCACTCGACCGCAGCGTGGAGGACGTCACCGTCGTCGTGCTCGACCGGCCGCGCCACGACACCTTGCTCGAGGAGATCCGCAGCGCCGGGGCCCGCGTGAAGCTGATCATGGACGGCGACGTTGTCGCCGGCCTGATGGCTGCGATGGAGCACCGCACCGGCATCGACGTGCTGATGGGCATCGGTGGCGCTCCCGAGGCGGTGCTCGCCGCGTGCGGCATCAAGTGCATCGGCGGCGGCATGCAGGGCCGGCTCTGGTTGCTTCGCGACCAGGATCGCGGCATTCTCGAGGGCGAGGGGAAGAAGGAAGGACAGGTCCTCGAGCTCGACGACCTTGTGAACGGCGAGAACGTGTTCTTCTCCGCAACCGGGATCACCGATGGTGAGCTGCTCCAGGGTGTGCGGTTCATGGGCGACGACCGCATCCACACGCAGAGCCTGGTCATGCGGTCGTTCTCCGGTACCACGCGGTACATCGACGCGGAGCACAATCTCGACAAGCTGCGCATGCGCGCGGCCGACGGCACCGAGCCCCCGCTCTGACGCCGCACTGACGGCCGCGCGACCCGCGCGTCGCTGTGCACGGGGCATGTCAGAATCGTTAAGGAACGCAATGAAGGCGAAGTTTCGCCCCAGTCAGAACCTCGTTCTCTGGTTCACTCCCGGGCTCCACGTCAAACGCTGGCTGCTGCTGCTGTTTGGCAGCATCGTGATCCTGAGTCTCGGCTTCGGGTACGTGCTCCGCGACGTGTATCGCTCGGACGTTCGCTTTCCCGAGTGGGTGCAGCTGGCGACGTTACAGTTCCTTCCCTACGTCGTGCGCGCGCTGATCTTCAGCGTGATCGGTATCGGCCTGCTGTTGCTGTCGACGTGGAAGCTCGGCGAGTCGCTGCTCGGTCCGTTTCTCCTGGGCCGCGCCAACCAGGACCGCGGGTTTGTCGCCGAGCTGTATCGCTTCCGCCTGCTGGCGAAGGGCCCGCGCGTGGTCGCGATCGGCGGCGGCACCGGGTTGTCGACGCTGCTGCGCGGCATCAAGAAGTACACCGGCAACATCGTCGCGATCGTCACAGTGGCTGATGACGGCGGCTCCAGCGGGCGCCTGCGCGACGAGTTTCGCGTGCTGCCGCCGGGCGACATCCGTCAGTGCCTCACCGCCCTCGCTGAGACCGAGCCGCTGATGACCGAGCTGTTCCAGCACCGCTTCGGTGGTGACGGATCGCTCAGCGGCCACTCGTTCGGCAACCTGTTCATCACCGCGATGGCAGAGATCACCGGCGACTTCGAGCACGCCATTCGCGAGTCAGGCCGCGTCCTCGCGGTGCGCGGTCAGATCGTGCCGAGCACGCTGCGTGATGTCACGCTCTGTGCCACTGCGGGCTCCGAGGTGCGCGTCGGTGAATCGCGCGTGCCGTACGGTGACGGCCGCATCGATCGTGTGTACCTGGACCCCGCCGACGCACCCATCAACCCGGAGGCGGAGTCGGCGATCCTCGACGCTGAGCTCATCATCATCGGGCCGGGTTCCTTGTACACATCGATCCTGCCCAACCTGCTCGTCGACGGCATGGTGGAGGCGTTGCGCGCATCACCCGCTGTGAAGGTGTACGTCTGCAACGTCGCCGGACAGCCGGGTGAGACGATGGGCTTCGCGGTGAGTGACCACCTCGACACCATCGAGGAGCACATCGGTGGCAGCCTCGTTGACTACGTGGTGGTCAACAGCAAGATGGACCTGCCGCTGCCCCGCTCCGCGGCGGACGCGGGCATCACGAAGGTGACCTTCGATCGCGACCGCGCGTCCCAGAAGCCCGTGCATTACATCCTTGCGGACGTGGTCAATTCGCGAGTGTCGACACACCACGATCCCGAGAAGCTCGCGCGCGTGATCATGAAGCGGGTCTGGCGATAGGCGGAGGGTGCACGCCGTTGCGCTCAGAGCTACGCGGCTCGACCTCGCGCGGCTGCGTTATTTTCGCGCTCGGTCTCGCCGCTTCGCATTCGCTTGACGGCGCACACCCTCCGCCCAAACGGGCTTGACGTCTAGGCGCGCCACCGCCGCTGCTCAACGGCCGCGTTCCCGGGCCTCGTTACCGTGATCGGTTAGTGACCTCACAGCAACTCGCGCCGGGAGCGCGTCGCCCAAGCTACGAGGCAGACCAGGGCGGAGAGAAGGGCGACTCAAGGCGCGGCTCCCTGGACCCCGCGCCGCCAGTCGAGAACTTCCGAACACAGATCCGGAGAACCCTTGGCATGAGCACTATCCAAGCCAATATCAATGATCCCGGGGCGCTCCTTGCCTTTCCAGAGTGCGAAGGCGAGGTGCGGCGTGCCGTCGAACAATTGGCGTCAGCCGCTGGTGAGCGAGCAGACGCGCCGACCCGAAGCGAACGCGTCAACGAAGCGCTCAATGAAATGCGTTATGGCGACGTGCGCCGCGGTTTCGCTGCGCTGACGGAACTCGCTGCTGCCGGAGATGCTATGGCGCCGCACCTTTTAGCATGGCTACACCGCTATAGGGCTCTTGGTGCGCTGAGGGCGGCGGCGGGCCTCTTCGAGTTGGCCGTCGAGCGAGGATACGAGCCGTCTCGCCCGCACCATGATCGTGTGACGGCGATGCTCGATGTCCCTTTGTCGCGAGCGCATTCATCGACGCCCCCGCGCACTATTTGAAAGTTGCAGAGTTCCTCTCCCATGATCCCGCAATGGCCGCGACGCGCAGTCTGGGGCCACACCTGCGGCTTTGCCACCCTATCGACGGAACAAATGCGTGCGAAGCAATCCGGCTGACTCGCAGCCCGCCATCACCTTCTACCCTTCGCCCCAAATCCTGAGTGCCGACTGGTGGCCACGCTTGAGGTCAGCCCCCTTGATCGCATGGTTCGTCGCGGTGGCCCTTCTGATCTACGGAGCCATGCGGGACCGCTCGCTGTCTGGATGGGCTTGGACTGTGGCGGTGATCGGGGCCCTTTTCGTAGTCCCAAACGTTCTCGCGAGGATCAACGCGCGCATTTGGATCCGTGGAGATGACCTCCGCTATCGGGGGATCCTTCGTGTTGTGCGCAAATGCAGGGTAACCGACGTCCAAAGCGTCGCATTTGTCAAGATAAGCGTGCTGGGTCCTCGGTTTCCCTTCACGCGGATACTCCTGCTAGACCGCATGGGACGCACGCTGGTGTCCATCCAAGAGGAGTGGTGGTCACGTGGCGACATCGCTGAGCTGGAGCGAATTCTCGGCGCGCCGGTCCGCTGCGTTGACGACGCGGTGACAGCCGGCGAGGCGAACCGCAGGTATCCGGGCGCCGCGTCTTTCGTCCTCGCACATAGGTTTGCCGTGGCAGCTGCGGTACTTGTGATTTCAGTCGTGGCCCTTGCCGAGATCTTGCAGCACGCGTAGCGATCTGGTCGTGCCTGTGACTCACGAAGGGTCTCGATCCGCCAGCTGCAGCGCGTCTACATCTGCGCTCCCTTGGGTGGTTCCGATCTCCGAAGGATGCGCAGCTTTCCTCTACTCGGGGGTCATCCAAGTGTCGGGAGATCTCGGGGATCCAACAAACTAACGGATAGGCGATCCGTGGCGTCCCGAGCCGGAGCGGAAACGTGAGGCGCCGGCGGCGGTTTCTCCTGATCGGAGTACGCGAAGTCCGTGCTCGGTCTCGTTGCGCAGCGCCTGCTCGGTGCTCAATGACCACTGCTCGTATGCGCTGAGACGGTCCTCGCGCAGACATGTCTGCGGCAACGCGGCGAGGTCGCGAGCCAGCCGTTGTGCCGTCGGCAGCGCAGTCCCGTCAGGCACGACGCGGTTCACCAAGCCCATGCTCAGTGCTTCGTCGGCGCCGACAGGGCGGCCCGTGAGAATCAGATCCAGCGCGCGCCCCTGACCGATGAGCCGCGGCAGCCGGATGGTGCCGCCATCGATCAGCGGAATACCGAAGCGGCGGTTGAACACTCCGAAGACCGCCGTGCGCGATGCGACGCGCAGGTCGCACCAGAGCGCGAGCTCGAACCCACCCGCGACGGCGAATCCCTCGATGGCGGCGACCACCGGCTTGGACAGCGTCATGCGGCTGATGCCGAGCGGTGCATCACCGTCGAGCTGGACGCGCAGGCCGCGCTCGTCGCCGGCGTCGATGGTGGTCAGATCGGCGCCCGCCGAGAAGGTGCCGCCGGCACCGGTCAGGACTGCAACGTGCAGAGAATCGTCCGCGTCGAAGGCTCGGAAGACCTTGCTCAGCTCACGGGCGGTCGGGCCGTCGATGGCGTTGCGCACCGCCTGGCGATCGATCACGACCGTGAGCACGTGCTCGTCGCGTGACTTCCGTACTGGCGCATCGGCCATCCGGCCATGATCGCAGGCGCCGTGCGGACTCAGCGTGTGCGCAACATCGTGTACGCGCGATGGCGCAGCCGGCGCACCGGGATCTCCCAGGTGCCCACGCGCTCCAGCTTCCGGCCGCCGAACCCTCGCTTGAAGCTGCTGAAACCGCTCCACGGATGGTCCGGCTGCTCGTCGCACAGCACGCCCCAGAAGTCGAACATCGTAGCGCCTCGGGCGCGCGCGTCCAGGATCATGCGCCACAACAACGGAGGCCCTGCGCCAAGACGGCGCCCTCGTTCTGGATCCGACGCCGAGTGCGCGTAGTAGCGGGTGGGGCCGAAGTCGAAGCAGATCGACGCGGCAACCGGCGTGCCGTCGGCCTCGGCCACGTACAACCGCGCCATGCCGAGCGGCATCAGCACGCGCGCGATCGTGTGGTGGTAGTTCGCGGCCTGTCCTGCAAACCCCGCGCGATCGGCCGCTGCCCGTTGCAGCGCAAGGAATATGTCGACGTCGCCGGGATCGTCGCTCGCCCGGACGCTGATGCCGCGCCGCTCCGCCGCGTTGATCCGGCTGCGATGCCCTGATTCGAGTCCACGCCGGAGCGTCTCCTCGTCGGCGTCGAGGTGGAGCACCCACGTGCAGCGCGGCTGCACGGGTCGCGTCACCTCGCCGGCGAGGGCGCGGAGCGCACGTTCGCCGTCCGGCCCTGTGGGTTCGACACGTACGAAGTCCAGGCCGGCTTCAGCCGCTGCACGCACTGCGTTCTCCAGCGCCTGCCGCGCGTTCTCGATGCTTGCGGGGCCGTACGGGACGTACAGGTAGCGAGGAAACACGCCGGCGCGCATGGCGCCGCCCCACTGCCAGCCGTCACCCTGACCCCAGAGCACCTCGTGTCCCAACGCGCGCTGCACGCGCAGCCAGCCAGAGCTCTGCAGCACGTGCCCATTCAGCGCGAGCAGCGTCTTGTCCCATACTGCATCGGGTAACACGGCGATATTGCCCAATTGGCGCGGTTATTGCCTACAATGCAGCGGCTTGACCGCTTTCATGGAGACGACGCATGGCCACTGTGGTAACACGTGACGTTCTTGCCAAGCAGCTCGCGGAGCGCGCCGAGATCACGATGTCCGCTGCGCGTGACGAGGTCAGCTGGTTCTTCGACACCATCTCCGGCGCTCTGCAGAAGGGCGACGAGGTCCGCATCCACGGGTTCGGCGCGTTCAAGACGTCGCAGCGCGCCGCGCGTGTGGGCCGCAATCCGCGCACGGGCGAGCAGGTGAAGGTGCCCGCGCGCCGCGTCGTGCGCTTCTCGGCGAGCACCACCCTGGCCACCGCGCTCAAGGGCGGACGCACCGGCCGCGCCAAGGCGTAGGCCTCAGAAGAAGAAATCGTGGTGGACACGGTAGGTCCACTGCCGCGTCACACGCTCGCCGGCTGCGTTCCACAGGCGATATCGCCTGGGCGACAGGGGGATGTCCCACGTGCCCACGAACTCGGTGATGTGCTCGTTGAAGCCTGACTTGAAGCGGTACAGCCCGTAGAACGGGTGGCCGGGTGACATGTCGTCCGGCCGCGGGACTGCGACGAGGTCATAGACGGCCACGCCACGGTCGCGCAGCCAGCGCATCACCTCCCACTGCAGCAGGTGCGGGGCCATCAGCTCGTGGTGGTGGCGGCTGGAGCCGCCGTCCTTGTACCAGGCGCGTGCGCCGAAATGGCTGACGAAGCAGCCGGCGAGGACCTCATCGCCGAGCGTGGCGAAGAAGAAATCCCCCTGTCCGGCGGCGTGTTGCAGGCGCCAGTAGCCGGCGAAGTAGTCGCGCGGGCGCAGCATGAAGCCCGCGCGCTGTTGCGTCGCTGCCATCAGCCGGTACATCACGTCGATCGTCGCCTCGGTCACGGCGGCGTGCTGGACCCGCACGCCCTTCCGGGCCGACAGGCGGATGTTGTAGCGAGTCTTCGGCTTGAACGACGCGATGATGTCGTCCTCCGAGGGGCGCAGGTCGACAAGGATCGTCGCCGTGCTGTTCTGCACCTCCACCGGCGATTTCTGGAGTCCAGCCCACGACCAGGACGACAGATCCGCGGCCGCGTTCAGCTCAGGGTCGACCTTGACCACGAACCCCGGATGCAGCCGCTGCAGGTCGTCGAACAGCGCAACGAGCTGCAGCGGATTCGAGATTCCCGGGCCGCGCGGCGCGTACCAGAGCGTGCCCAGTCCGGGGACGACGCGGCGCAGCAGCAGCATCGCGATGTCGCGGTCGTCGGCGCGGGCAACGCGATACAGCGGCTCCCACCCCCACCCGCGCTTGAACTCGCCCCATGCTCGCGACTGCAGGACGTGGCCGCAGTCCGGGTTGGCCAGCACGAGCCGGTCCCAGTCGCTGATCTCCGCCGCTGTGGCCGGTCTCATCGGCGCGCGGCCTGCGCCACCCGCCACGCGGCGTACGCGGCCCGATGCACCGGAAGATCCCACGTACCGTTGCGCCGCAGCACCTCGCCGCCGAAGGAGCGCTTGAACGCGCTGAAACCGCTCCACGGATGGTCAGGCTCGTCGGGTGGCGCGATGCCCCAGAAGTCCAGCGCTGTTCTGCCCGCGGCGCGCGCGTCGAGCATCGTGCGCCATACGAGCGGCGGCCCTGGACCGAGCCGCCGCGCCTCATCGTCGCTCGCGGAGCTGGCGAACGCGTAATACCGCGTGTCGCCGAGGTCGAGCACCAGCGCCGCGCCGATCGCGCGATCCCCATACCGCGCCACGTACACCGCCGCCTCGCCGGTCGGCCCGAGCTCATCGACGATGGCGCGGTAGTACGCGTCGTCATAGACGGGCATGCCGGTCCGGTCGCTGGTGTCACGGAGCATGCGCAGGAAGTCGTTGAACGCTGCCGGGGAAGACGACGGCTCCACGACGATGCCCTTGCGCGCAGCCGCGGTGATCGCGCTGCGATGGCCCTTGCTGAGTGCACCCCGCAATACCGACTCATCGACATCGAGGCGGATGACGCGCGTGTACTCGGCCTGCCGTGCGCGCACGCGACGAGCTCCGCAGCGCGCGGGATCCAGCGCCTGCGCGCTCCACGGCTCGAACTGGACGAAGTGACAACGATGCGCGCGCGCGGACGACACCGCCACGGTGAGCGCCGCGCACAGCGCGTCGGTGTCTCGCACCTGCGGACCATACGGGATGTACAGGCGCCGGAACGGGCCGATGCGATGCATGACGCCGAGCCACATCCATCCGTCACCCGACGCATACAGCGTTGGCGTCCCCATCCGCGTCTGGCTCCGGGCCCAGCCGCGGCTCTGCAGAAAATGACCGCCGAGCCCCAGCAGCCGTTCGTCCCAATCGGGTTCCGGGACGCCCGTCCCGCGACGGACGCCCTGCGACAGGGATGCGGTGGCGGCCGGCGTCACGATGAGAACCGGTTGCGCACCATCCCACGCAGCGCCGACAGCTCAGCGGCGTCGAGCACGCGAAACAGAACGATCAGCACGACGTAGATGATGGCCGCTGCGGCCGTGACCACGAGCAGCGGCACTCTGCCCTGCGGGTGCACGAAGTAGACGAAGAGGCCCATGACCGCGCCCGCCGGGTAGATGCGCCACGTGCTGCGGATGACGTGCAGTGTGCCCACCTGGACGCGCAGCACGGTCCAGCCGATGACCACCAGCGCGATCTCGGTGATCACCGTGGACCAGCTGGCGCCGAGATAGCCGTAGAGAGGGATCAGGAAGATGTTGAGCCCGAGGTTGATCCCGAGGCCGCTCAGAGCGATGAACGCGAACGTCTTCTGCTTGTCGACGGCATTGAACGTCGCAGCGAACGTGTTGTCGACAAAGGCGAAGAACACGGCGATGGCAAGGATGTGCAGCGACGCCTCCGACTGCGGGTACAGCTGCAGCAGATCGTTGAACTGCGGGGTGAGCACGAAGACGCCGACTGTGATGGGCCAGCCGATCAACGCCAGGGCCTTGAAGAATCGCTCCGACGTGGGCAGCACCAGCTCCGGCGACGCTCGGTTGTACAGCGACATCACGGGGAAGATGACCGACCGGAGCGTGACCGGGATGAACAGCAGCGCCTCGAACGGCTTGTACGCCAGCGTGTACCACCCGACCTCCGCGTACGACCGGAAGTGCTGAAGGATCGGGACGTCGACCTTGAAGTACACGGTGGTCAGCAGGTAGGTGATCGCGAGCGAGACGCCGACGGTCAGCCACGGTCGCACCATCGAGACGTCGAGATCCC
>JBOHUE010000003.1:0-3508 GCA_050734185.1 Candidatus Dormibacteria bacterium
AAAGAGAAGACGACCACCGGCGTCGGGCTCTGAGCCCGGCGTCAGGCGAGCAGCGCGAGCGCGCGACGCAGCCGGGCCCCGCTGACCTCGGGCCCAAGGAACTGCATCGCTTCGATCACCGGGACGCCGCTCTGGCTGCCGAGCATGGCGACGTAGAGCGCGCGGAACGCGGCGCCGACCTTGGCACCGTGCTCCTTGGCGATGGCGCGCAGCTGCTCGAGAACCGCGTCGTGATCGGCGATCGTTCCGCGCTCGATGATGTCGATGGCGCCCTGCACCATCGCGCGAGCGACCTCGGGCGACACGCCGTCGGGCGGGAACGGCACGCTGCCGTCGAGCACCACGTCATGCAGAAGTGGTGCCGCGAGCAGCTCCGCGTCGGTGAGCGTGACCATGCGGTGCTGCAGCATCGGCGCCAGCTGCCGCCGCGTGTCCTTGCTCGTCGCCGGCAGGAAATGCTCGAGCGCCTCCACGAGCTCCTCGACCGACAGGCGCCGGATGTGCAGGCCGTTGAGATCGTCGAGCCGTTTCGGGTCGAACGTCGCCGGCGATGGATGGATCCGCTCGAGGGTGAACTGCTGCCGCAGCTCGTCCAGCGTGAACACCTCCTCGCCGGTGCCCGAAGACCAGCCGAGCAGCGCCATCGCGTTGTCGACCGCGCTCGACAGATACCCGAGCTCGCCGTACTCGAGCACGTTGCCCGCGCCGCGCCGCTTGCTGAGCTTGAGGCCGTCGGTGCCGAGCACGACGGGGACGTGCGCGTACTGCGGTGGGGCCCACTCGAACGCTGCGTAGAGCGCGAGATGTTTCGGCGTCGACGGGATCCACTCCTCGGCGCGGATGACGTGCGTGATCTCCATCAGGTGGTCGTCGACGACCACTGCGAGGTGATAGGTGGGAAACCCGTCCGACTTCAGCAGCACCTGGTCATCGATGTTGGCGTTGTCGAAGGACACGACCCCGCGCACGATGTCGTGCCACTCCGTGGTCCCGGCGGGCATCAGCAGGCGCAGCACGGCGCTCATGCCGGACTCGCGTTCGCGCGCGACGTCGTCCTGCCGCGACGCGCAGCGGCGGTCATAGCGGGTGGGCTCGTGGCGCCGCTGCTGTTCCTCGCGCATCGCCGTCAGACGCTCGGGCGTGCACGTGCACCAGTACGCACCATCGCGCCCTACCAGCTCCTCGGCGTAGCCGCGGTAGATGTCGGTGCGCAATGACTGCACGTACGGGCCGTACGCTCCGCCGACCTCGGGTCCTTCGTCCCACTCGAGCCCGAGCCACTGCAGCGTCTCGAGAATCAGCGCCTCGCTGTCGGGGATGTAGCGGCCCTGGTCGGTGTCCTCGATGCGAAGGATGAACTGCCCGCCGCTGTGTCGCGCCGCAAGCCACGCGAACAGCGCGGTGCGCACCGACCCGAAATGCAGCGGACCGGTGGGCGATGGTGCGAAGCGTGTGCGCATTGCTGCAGCCGCGAGCGGCGGCGCGTCGCTAATGCCCGGGGGCGAAGAAGACGACGGTGAGGAGCGTCCAGGCCAGTAGCCCGACGACGAGCATCGCGCCGTCGATGTTCGAGGTGTGCACCGCCATCAGGAGTGGGGCCCCGCCGCCGCTGCCGTGCGACCCGCTCACGTCGACCACACCGCCACCGGGCCGGCCGATGTCGCCCATGCCCCACGGAGGCGGAGGCTCCGGAGCGCCGGCGCGCGGGGTGATGTGCACCTGATGCTCTGCCTTCGTCGACCGCGCGTCGTACAGGATCGCGAGGATCGCGAACGACCCGTACCCGGCGGTGAGCAGGGCAAGCAGCACGAGTCCCCAGCCGAGCAGGATGTTGAAGTAGTCGTTGAATGCGTGATCGCCGACGAGCACGAGGATGCCGCCGCCGGCGAGCGCCGCGGCGGTGAGCCCAAACCCGATGGTCTTGCCGAACAGTTCACGCAGTGGCACTGGCCGGAGTATAGCCGCGGTGCCGCGGCGCGCCCTGCGGAGTGCTGCACTAGCCCCAGCCGGGATCGAACCGGCGTTACCGGCGTGAAAGGCCGGTGTCCTGACCACTAGACGATGGGGCCGCGGGCTCAGCGTACCGATCGCGCGCCTTTGTGTCTGCGCACACGATTGGCGAGGTCGACCCGTTCTCGCGCAGAATCAGCGTGCACGACTCACGCTCCGCCTCGCTGACACGTTCTGCCCACCCGGATTCCCCCGAGGAACCTGAGGAACCCAGCAAATGCCGCAGCCGCTCGAGAGCCGCGCGCGCTACATGCCAGGGCTGGACGGCCTTCGGGCCGTCGCCGTGCTTGCGGTCATTGCGTACCACCTCAACCTGACCTGGGCGCCCGGCGGCCTTCTCGGAGTCGGTGTCTTCTTCGTGCTCAGCGGGTACCTGATCACCAACCTGCTGCTGGCGGAACGCGAGCGCACCGGGACCATCGCGCTCGGCGAGTTCTGGCGGCGCCGGGCGAGGCGGCTGTTCCCGGCGCTGTGGGTGATGCTCGGCGTGGTGATCCTGTGGGCGGCCCTCGGCGAGCCGAGCCGGTTGCCGATGCTCCGCGGCGACGTCGTCGCGGCGCTCCTCTACTACAGCAACTGGTGGTACGCCGTGTCGCACGTCGCGTACTTCGCCAGCTTCGGGCCACCGTCGCCGCTCGGGCATCTCTGGTCGTTGGCCGTGGAGGAGCAGTTCTATCTCGTGTGGCCGCTGCTGCTCGCGGTCGGTGCGTACGTGCTGGCCCGGCGGCCGAAGCCGGTGGTGCCGCTCGTCCTCCGCATGCGCCCCGCGCTGGGCCTGCGGCCCCTGCTGCCGGTGACTCTGATCGTGCTTGCGGCGGCCGCGTCCGCCGCGCTCATGGCGCTGATGTGGTCCCCAGGCCACGACCCCGACCGCGTGTACTACGGCACCGACACGCGCGCGTTCGAGCTGCTGCTCGGGGCAGCGCTCGCGTTCGTCTGGCCGAGCCGGCGGCTCGTCAGGCCCCTGCGTGGCGGGCAGCGCGCCACGTTGGACGTCCTCGGCTTCACCGGACTGGCGGTCATCGCCGTGCTGATTGTCGTCACCGATCAGTACCACTGGTTCATCTATCGCGGCGGCTTCCTGCTGCTGTCGGTCGCCACGGTTGCGGTCATCGCCGCGGCGAGCCACCCCGCCACGCTGACCAGACGCGTCCTCGGCGTGGCCCCGCTGCGCTGGCTGGGTGTTCGTTCGTACGGCGTGTACCTCTGGCACTTCCCGGTCATCGTCCTGACCACGCCGCTGGTGGACACGACCGGTCCGCACGTCATCCGCGGGCTGATCCAGGTGGGTGCCACGGTGCTGATCGCGGCGGTGTCCTGGCGCTACGTCGAGCAGCCGATTCGCCTGCACGGCTTCGGGGTGTTGCTGATGCCGCTGCGGTCGGCGCGCTTCGCGATCGCCGGCCAGACCACAGCCCTGTACGACGCCGCCATCGCGTCGGCGCTGGTCGTCGGCGCCACCGGATCGGGGCTGGTTGGGCTCGCGCTGCCGGCCCGC
>JBOHUE010000004.1:0-20856 GCA_050734185.1 Candidatus Dormibacteria bacterium
GGCGAGCTCACCGCGGCCGCGGCACGGCGCGAGGCTGCGGCCGAGGTGGTCGCCCAACACCGCGACGCGCTGGCCGGCGCCCGCCGGGATGAGCGCGACGCCGAGGACGACGTCGCCCGCTTGCGCGACGGCGCGCCGGCGCGGACACGAGACGAGGTCACCCGGCTTCTCGACGGGGCGCGGCGGCGCGCCGACGCAGCCGAGATGCGGCTCTGCGCTTCAGAGTGCGAGGCCCTCGCCGCCATCGTGCAGGCCCGCCCGCTCCGCCACAATGCGCGCGACCTCGAAGCCGCCGTGGACCGCGCGCGCGGCGAGCTCGACACGGGTGGCGTGCCCATCGCCGATCTGGAGCGGATCGTCGTCGGCCTGGAGGCGGAGCACGCCGAGGTCGCTGTCGCGATGGCCCGTGCCGAGGACGAGCGCCGCGGTGCGTCGGCCGAGGTGGAGGAGGCGGAGGCGGAGGTCGACCGCCTCGTCGACGAGGCGCGCGAGGAGGACGAGTCGTCCGAATGGGATCCCAAGGCCGTCGAGAAGGCGGAGCGCGAGATCGTCCGTCTGGAGCGGCGCATCGGCTCGCTCGGGGCGGTGAACGCGCTCGCGCCCGAGCAGTACGAATCCCTTGCAGAGCGAGTGGTGGGGCTTCGGTCCGGACGTGACGACATCGGCGCCGCCTGCGACGACCTGCGGCGCATGACCCGCCGCCTAGCGGGTGACCTCGAGCGCCGCTTCGACGCGGTGTTTGGCGCCGTGTCAGTGCACTTCCAAGACGTGTTCGCCGAGCTCTTCCCCGGTGGCCGCGCGACGCTGCGGCTGGAGGAATCCATCGTCGAGGACGACACCGAGGACAACGTCGAGGCGCTGGCGGAGCGGCGGCCGGGCGTCGAGATCCTGGCGCAGCCGCCTGGAAAGCGCCTGTGCCCGCTGCGTCTGCTGTCGGGCGGCGAGCGAGCGCTCACCGCGCTTGCCACGGTGCTCGCGCTGCAACAGGTGAACCCGAGCCCGTTCTACATCTTCGACGAGGTCGATGCCGCGCTCGACGACAGCAACGTGCTGCGCTTCACTCGATTGCTGCGTCGTTTGGGGCAGCAACAGCAGTTCATCGTGGTGACGCACAACCACATCACGATGGCGGCCGCCGACATCCTCTGGGGCGTGACGATCGACGGCGACGGGGTGAGCAGCGTTCTCGGCGTCCGCTTCGACTCCCAGGCGCCACCAGAGCTCGCGCTGTCGTCCTCACTGCGCATGGACGAGCGCCGTGTTGCGGGGTAGGCGCGGGAAGGCGGGCGGCGATGCTGAGGAGCCACAACCGCCGGCCGCCGCTCACGAACCCGAACCCGTAGCGGTCGATGAGCAAGAACCGGTCGAGGCTCCAGGCCGTCGCGGCTGGTGGCGGCGCATGTCGGGCCACATGGGCTCCGGCATCCGCGGCGCGCTCCGCATCCGGCGATCCCTGGACGACGAGTTCTACGACGAGGTGCTCGAGGCACTCATCACCGCCGACTGTGGCGTGGCCACGTCCGAGCGACTCGTGGAGCAGCTGCGCGAGCGCGTTCGCGCCGGCGGCATCCGCGACGGTTCGGCGGCGGTCGACGCGCTCAAGGCAGAGCTCCTCGAGCTCCTCAAACAACGCGACCGCACGCTGCGCATACATGACGTCCCGAGCGTCGTGCTCATGGTGGGCGTCAACGGGAGCGGCAAGACCACCACTACCGGCAAGTTCGCGTACCGCCTCAAGGAGGAGGGAAGGACTCCACTTGTCGCGGCGGCCGACACGTACCGCGCTGCGGCCATCGATCAGATGCGCATCTGGGCCAACCGCGCAGGCGTCGACATCGTCGCGCACCAACCCGGCGGCGACCCCGGGGCGGTGGTCTACGACGCCATCCAGGCAGCACGCGCGCGCAACGCGGACATCGTCCTCGTCGACACCGCCGGACGTCTCCACACGAAGGCGAACCTGATGGCTGAGCTGCAGAAGGTGCGGCGCGTTGCCCAGCGTCTGATCCCCGAGGCGCCTCAGGAGACGTTGCTCGTCCTTGATGCCACAACTGGCATGAACGCATTGAGTCAGGGCCGGGCGTTTCACGACGCGGTGTCGCTCACCGGTCTCGTGCTCACCAAGCTCGACGGGAGCGCTCGGGGCGGGACGGTGATCGCGCTAGAGGAAGAGCTCGGAGTTCCCGTGAAGCTCGTCGGTCTGGGCGAGGGCATCGACGACCTGAACGTGTTCGATCCGGAGGCGTATGTCGACGCTCTCTTCGCCGACGGGACTGCGCCGGCGGACGATCCCTAAGCCGAGGACCGAAGGCGCCACGTCTGGCGAGACGCTGCTGGCCTGCGCTCACGGCAATCTCCCTTGAGGCAGGGCCGAACGCAGACAAGATGTGAATTGCAATCCGGCGCCTACGCGCCGCAGTCTCAGGATTGACGTCAGTCCAGCCAGCGCAAATCGGTATCCAGGCGGTCAGCGTGCAGAAGCAAGCGGTCAAGCGCGTTGACCATCGCTCCCAAGGTAGACGCTCTGGCGCGCGGATACGTCGCGTTGGATGCGAGGACGATCCCTGAGTGACGCTCCCCGGATTGCAGGCAGTCAGCATGGAGTTTGAAGAAGTCGGCAACGTTCTCGGTGACGACGGCACGCTCATCGTCGTGGGCCCAGGTCAGTAACGCGCCGTCGGACAATCCGGAAAGACCGGTTACGTCTTGCACCGCGACGGCGTCGTGACCGCGAGCACGGAGTTGCTCGGCAATCGCTGGACTGTACATCTCATCGATCAGCAGCCTCACCCGCGATCAACATCCCGGCCGCGTCTCCACCGTTGCTCGGCGTCGGCAGCGTAGCGCCTCTCGCGTGCGCTCCACTGATCGACCGCTTCTTTGTGGTCTGCGTAGTACTCCATTGCTGAACGTACGAGACCGGCAGGAATCCGAAAGTAGTTGGCAGCGCGTTCGACATCACCACCCTCAACGCCGACTGTTTCAACGACTTGGTGCACGTCGATCCGGTGACCTACGAGTGCAGGTCTACGGCCGGCGGCACCGTCCCGATATGCGATGCCTGGGTACAGCCGCATGGCCAGCCCCTCCTCGAGGAGGTCGGCGGCCAACGTCGTCAGCGGGCGGCCAGTCCGGTCGGCCTCGCGCTCGATCCCCCGGAGCGTCTCGGGAGCAATGCGCATTGTGAGGTGATCTTTGGCCATCTGTGCCACATTGTAGCACGGAGTGCCACGCAACTGAAAGCAGAACGGGCGGCTTGCTCTCGAACAGGTCCTCGGGGGTGGTTGGGGAATGCTTGCATCGCGGATCCATATCTCGTTTGTATTTGGCGCGCGGGACTGTGCCCTTTCGAAGGTCGAGCCAGGCACCCAGGGTCGCGTTCAAGTGGCCAGGCCAGGCCACGCTGCGACGGCGACAGTGACGGCGACGCGGACGGACGGCGAGCGGCTACGTCATCGCTCCGCTCATACTGCACGCCTCCAGTCGGGCCACGGAGGACGTGACATCTACGGCAGTGTCTCGCGATGGCGGGTCAAAGACGGACAGCAGCACGAGCTCGAGCAACTCCTCAACGAATTGATGCGCGAGATGCCGCCCGGCTCGCGTGGCGTGAGCGTCTATCGGTCAGATGCCGATCCGCAAGAGTACTGGGTCGCGGGGAGTTGGGATAGCAAGGACGCATATGCGACGAATAGCAACCGGCCAGATACGGATGCGAACTTCCGGCGTTTTCGAGCACTGCTCGAGAGCGATCCCGAGTGGCACGACGGCGAGATCATTCTCACACGACCCTGATGCCTCGGGCGGAGGTGGCTACGCCGCTGTCGCATCTCCCTCGGACGACTCTGCGGCTGGCTAACGACCCCCGATGGCCGTAGTGCGGGCAGCTTGCGCTGACGGTGGGTTTGCGGACCCTAATGGGACCGGTACAGCATCTGGCACACGCGAGAAACGAATCATGCTGCGCCGAGCCCGATGCGAAGTAAGCGAGCGCCCCGACTACTTCTCCATGTAGCCCGTTATCGGCGGAGTGACGCCGTGCCGCTCCATTGCAGCAGCTGTCTCTGGCAAAGGCGAAGCCAACATCGCCTCCAGGCCCGCCACATCGTGGACATCGGCGGTGATGGCGATGTTGTTGCTTCCGTCGGCGGCCACATGGTCCGTCACGTTCGTGGCGACTGACCCGAGGAGGGCGGCACGCTCAGCCTTCCCGTCGAGCCACCGGTCGATGTCCACGACCGAGTGAGTGAAGACCATCTTCGGCATAGCGAGCCTCCTTCGAAAACGCCAAGAGGGCCTTGGCGGGACGCCGACCCTCTCGAGGGCAATGAGTATGCTCTGGAACTCTCATGAGCGGCACCGAGTACCTCATCGGTCGACGGTGCGTGGCGTCATGAGCTGAGGCCGATGTCCGGGAACATTTGCGGGTGCTGGCGTGAGCTGCGTCGCTCTCCCCAAACCACTCGGCACTTTACGATGCGGTTGTGCCGGTGCCCATCCATTCCGCGCTCATAACCGAGGCTGGCCATCAGTACCTGGCGCCACTTGGGCTCATCCAGAAGGGCCGCTCTCGGCTGTGGGTCGATGACCACGACTGGTGGCTCATCAATGTCGAGTTTCAACCAAGCGGATTCGCCAAGGGTAGCTACCTCAACGTCGGCGTCCAGTGGTTGTGGAGGCGCTTTCCGGCGCATGCATTCGAGATCTGCGCGCCCGGGAAGCCATGGCTGCGCTTCGAATCGAAGGCTCAGTTCGCCGCCGGCGCAGAACGCCTAGCGACGACGGCTGCCGAGCGCGTAACGGATTTTCGCGAGCGGTTCAGCGGCCTCAAGGCCGTCGCTGACCATTATCTTCGTCAGCCGTCCGACCTGGCGGACGCGCTGTACCACGGGGCGCTCGCTCTCGGGCTCTTGGGCCGGCGACGCGAGGCGGCAGCCAGGTTCTCTGGATTCCTCGCCATCCACGACGACAGGGATTGGTTCGCGGAGTGGAAGACGGAGACGCAAGCCCTGGCTGTCCTATTGGAGGACCCGCCGGTATTTCGAGGGGCCGTCGAAGCTGTCATCACTGACACCCGCGCGGCTCTGAAGCTGCCTATCATTCACTCCTTCCCCGACCTTCACGGGTAGGTTTGCGCGTCCTGGCCTACGCCAGGAGACGGCCACGGACGAGTAGTCGCGCGGGATCTCAATGCCACTGCCAGGAGCAGTAGCACACCGCCGCAAAGAAGCAACAGCACGCCAGCAGCCTGCGGACCCGCGCCGGTCGGGGGCGTTGCGGGAGTAGCTGTGGAGGACATTCGCACGATCATGTTTTGCTCGCCGAACCACACGGCGTTGTCGGGCCCCGCGGCGATCACGGTCCCCCCGTAGGCAGCGACCGAGGCCGGAACGGGGTAGATCGCGATCTCCCCGCTGGTCGACAGCCGGCCGATCCATACAGATGACTGCAGGCTCTTTGTGAACCACAGGCTGCCCAATGGACCGGCGTTGATTGCGTTGGGCCCGAAGCCGGCGCAGCAGCCACCTACGTTCTGTGGTGTGGCGAAGCTCTGGGTGGAACCGTCGGTTGCAATCCGCACGATACCCACCGGATCCAGCGTTGCCCACACGGCGCCGTCTGGACCGGCTGTGATGTTCTGTACCGCGGTGGGCAGGAGGTTCCCAGCTACGCCCGGCACGACGAACTCCGTGATGGTGCCGCTCGTGGTGATACGGCCGACGTGCGCACCTGGGGCCTCGGTGAACCACAGCGCACCATCCGGCCCAGCGGTGATGTCCGCCACGCGGTTCGTCGGGTCCGGGATGCGGAACTGACTGATGGATCCCTTGGGTGTCAGGCGACCGATGTAGCTCCCAGAGAAGCAGCCACCGCCCTCACAACTGCTGACCGACCCGCTGAACCACACGTTGCCGTCCGGTCCCCAGGCGAGCGGGGTTCCCCCAGTCGTCGGCAGTTTGTATTCCGCGAGCAGTCGGCGCGACGTGCTCCAGCGGCCGATGTACGCGTGGGTGTCGTGGAGCTCGCTCACCCAGAGCGAGCCACCTCCGGGGATCATGTGATCGAATCCGCCCTGGCACTTGCAGGGGGCATCGAGGTGCCAGGTCGATGGCATCGGAATCGTTGTCACCGTGCCCGCGGTGGTGATGCGCCCGAAGCGGTTCGCCGTCTGAGACGCCGACGTGAACCAGAGCGCGCCGTCCGGTCCGGCCGCCAGGCTGACGACCTCTGTCGGTTGGTTGGACGGCGCAATCTGATAACCAGCGAAATCCGTCTGCGGTGCTGCCGCCGCCACCGTGACGCCGCCGGCGTCGCTGAGCGCAAGGCCGATCGCGACCATTGAGCACGCGAGCCACCCTAGACGTCGAGTCCTCATGGATGATTCCTCTGCCTCGGCCGCGCCACACGCGCGACCGTAGAAGTGAAGAACGCAACGCGCACCGTGCTTGCGGGGTTACGTCGCTCAACCCGGAGCTTCTACCCGCGCGATGGCAGTCGAGCGACATCCGGCAATCACCTCCGCGGTCGACGGCGTCACGGTGGTCGCTCTAACCCGCCCGCCCAAGGGTAGGTTGACGGACCCTGGCGTGAACCAACGTGCGCTCGCCCGACGATCAGCTCGAAGCGTCGCCCCGGCGAATCTCCCACCAGCGGTTGCGGCACCATTCGCAATACCAGCGTGCCGCAACAGTCAACGCGAGGTCACCGTTGCGAGCTTTCTCAAGCCGACTGAAACGTGATCCGCAATACGGGCACTCGGGCGGCTCGAAGGCGAACGGAGTCTCGTCAGCGGCGCCATCCGCCGACCCGGAGGAGTTACCCAGCCCGCTCACTCCGTCAGCATGATTTCATCCGAGGCCGCCGTCCAGACCCGGGCTCACTCGACGCCGACGGTATGGGCGTCCTCGTCGTGCGGAGGCTGACGTGTCGTGGCGTGCTTCCGGGTCCTCGCTGCTCGACGCTACATGGACGGACGCCGGACCCAGTGCACTCCCGCATCGGTGGTCGTCCAAATTGCGCGGGGATAACCCACCCACCGTCCTACCAGAGTGTCTTCGAACCCGAGGAACGTGCGAGGAGGCGTTGTCGGGTCCAATTGCTCGGGGTCAGCGACCGCTACTTGCCAATTACGCCCAGCATCGGTGGAAACCCACGCCATGAACGTCGCAGCGCCGCTCCCGACCGTGGAGCCCGACGTCGCGACAAGGTGGCTCGAGCTGGCCGCTGCAACGTTCTGTGCTGCCCCGGGGAGCATCCGCAGCTGACTCCATGATGATCCGCGGTCGCTTGAAGTCGTTATGAATGATGGCGGTGCTCCGGCGCGAGGATTGCGTAAGGCAACCAGGAACCCTCCAGGTCCGGCGGCAAAGTCGCCAGCGTCTTTGAGTGTTGCGCCACTTCCGCCACAAGGATCAGTGAGCTGCTGCCATGTCGCGCCCGCGTCGGTGGAGCGAAAGAGGATTGCCTGCTGCGTCCCACCGCCTGCACCCGGGTCACCAAATATAGGCACGTAGATGACCTGACTTCCTTGGCGAATTACTTTGGCGGAGATCTGACGGGTGGGGATCGATGCAAATGGAAGAGCCAGCAACGGGTGCCAGTTGCTCGAGCCGATGACGGCTGCTTCCACCGTGCGGTCACAAGGTCCGGGGCACCCGATTCGGTTGTCGACTATGCGCAGGACGTTGCCCGCTCCGGGTTCCACAGCTTCAACGGGAAGGTCTTCAACGCCAGCGCGCCAAGTCAAGCCACCGTCGCCGGTCGTGTAGAACGCCGGTCCGAACAGGTAGCCGATTGTCGCGGAGGCGAACCGAATGTAGGACACGCAATCCCCGGGGAGGCATCCCGACTGCAACGTTCCAGGTGGATTAGGGAGCTGTTCCCACGTTTGTCCGCCGTCACTCGTGCGAGCAAGCCTGGGGCAGTATGAGTCAGTTCCGCAGGGTGCGGCCGCGAGAGCCCAGCCGTCGTGGTCGTCGATCCACGTAAGGTCGACGACGAACGATGTGGCTGGTAGCTGCGTCGGCAACGGTTGCGCGGTTGCCGTCGTCTGGGGTGTGGCTGACACTGTCGGCGGGCGGCTGGCCGGTTGGCAACCGGCAGCAGCGAATGCGACCCAAACAGATACGGCGCTGAGAAGCCACGCGCTGGTTCGACCTGGCCGAAGACCGCATTTGCCGGACCTCAGTAGGCGCTCGCTGACCGCCATGCCACCGATAAAACCACGCGCCGTGGGAAAAGGTAATGCGACGACCAGCGAACCGCTTTATCCGCCATCTGATCGCGTCGCCCCATGGTCCGCTGTTCGGCAGCTGTCAGGGGTGATTACCGTCCTGGGGTGAAAGACGGGTGCCACCCTCGATGCGCCGGTTTCGCGTCGTTGATGGCGGGAGCCAACGTGGCGTGGCCAGGGTATTCTGGTTGCTGTCGTGTGGGCACCGCGGTCGTCGCGCCTCGCAGGCTGGGGCGTTGGCTGTCTGAGTGTGATCGCCAGCTTGGCCGCAGCGGGGTGCAGCGCCCCAGCCGCCTCCCCGAGCGCGAGTCAGCCAATTACCCACGCTGGGCTAGTTGGATCTCCCGGTACCCCGGCGCCTCGGTGTTGCGCAGCCATCGCCTTCGATGCGGCGACGCAGCAAGTCGTCATGTTCGGCGGCCTGGGCGCGCATGGCGCACTGGGCGACACCTGGATCTGGAATGGGACAGGTTGGATACGCCCGAGTCTCACGCTGAGCCCGCATTCGCGGCTCGGAGGATCGATGGTGTACGACGCCCGGCTTGGCGGTCTCGTGCTCATCGGCGGCGATGCCGACGCGCCCATAGGACCGTCCGAACGAGCGGACCTCACCGCGACCTGGTTATGGACTGCGACGGGTTGGCAGCGGCGAAATACCGTGCACACACCGACAGCCGACAACCTCACCCAGTCAGTGGGTGGTCCGCTCGCCTTTGACGCGGCCAGCGGCCGCGTGGTGATGGTGACGACGCAATCGCAGACGCATTTTCAAGCGTGTTCGACCGAAACGTGGACGTTCGACGGTCACGATTGGCAACGCGCTCAACCGCCGTCGCCGCTGCCGGCGGCGTTGGCAGCGCTGGTCAACGAACCGCAGACCGGTCATGCGATTGCTGTGCTCAGGTCCAGACCAGCACTCCTTCCTACTGGAATGATGACCACGTCGTGTGCGCCGGGCAGCTTCGCGGCCAGGCAACTGCCGAGCTCGAGCACTTGGCGTTGGACCGGGTCAACCTGGACGGAGCTCAGTGGGGGCACCGAGCCCGCCGGAGCGCAGCTCGCCGTCGCGCCGGACGGCGGCGACACGCAACTCAACGCAGTCTCCGGAGCCGCGACGGTGCTCGCCGGCAACGACAACACCTTCTGGTCGTGGAACGGCGTGCGGTGGAACCAGCTCCCGGGCGTGCCGTACGGGCCGCCACTCGGTACCAGCAACCAGCAGATGAGTATCGACCGCGTAGGTCACATCGTGCTCTTCGGCGGCGTTCACCAACCGAACGGTCCGTCGGCAAGCGACACGTGGATCTGGGACGGGTCGCAGTGGCATATGCCGACGGGTCCAGCACCCGAGACCTCTACGCCGTCGCCCGCTGCCTTCACCCCGCCTGCAAAAACGTAGCGCTCCCAGAAACCCAGCGACGGCGGCCGCAAGCGATTAGGCGCAGTCATGCGGGCGGCATGGTGCGGGCCTCGGCCCGGCTCATTCGCGGACCCTGGCGTATGGCGGCAGAGTGCTCTCGGAAGGACGGCCCGGTGTAAGGCTTCTGGCTAAACTCGCCCGGTGACGCTTCGCTGGCAAAACGTCGTTGTCGACTGTCACGACACGGACACGGTGGCGCGTTTTTGGAGTGCAGCCCTCGGGGTGCCGATGCAGGGGCCGGACGACGACGGCGTCGTGTGGTTGGAGCCCGGCGGGGGCAAACCCGACATACTCTTTCTGGAGGTGCCGGAGCCCAAGACGGTCAAGAACCGCCTGCACCTCGACCTCCGCCGCGACGATCAGGCGCAGGAGGTGGCGCGTCTCGAGGCGCTCGGTGCGTGGCGCATCGACATCGGTCAGGGCGACGTCTCCTGGGTGGTGATGGCCGACCCTGAGGGCAACGAGTTCTGCGTCTTGGCCCCGCAGGAAGCCTGAGCCGCTCTGCGCATCGAACCACGCCAGTCGATGTGATCATTCCAGCTCGCCGCTAAACGGCGCCGCACTCTCCGACGACGAGCACGAAACTTCGTGGCGTGACCTCGAAAAGGTCTCTCCATGAGTGGGAAGGTTTATGTAAACCGTGACCGCCGACCACGCCTCTTAATTAGGTGACTGCGATGTCGCGAACCTTGACCCAACAACGTGGTCGGGCGGACGAGATCGACGCCGCAGTCGAGTTGTTCGGCCCGGAGATGTACGGTCTTGCCCTATCGATCGCGGCCGAAGTGCACGACGCGCAAGACGCCTATCAGGCGGCCTGGCTGAGCGCAACCCGGCACTGGGACCAGCTGCGAACGGTGTCTAAGCGCCGAGCATGGCTCGCCGCGATCGTCGTCCGCGCGGCGCGGCGCACTAGTCGGCGGCGCCTCGTCCGACTCACCCGCGAGACAACGTTTGACACATCGACAGGCCTCGAGGCCGTCATGCCGTGGGACCCCGCAATGGCCGGCGCTCTGCGCAACCTCAGTGTGAGGCAGCGTCAGGTGGTCGCTCTCCACTACGGCCATGGGTACTCCCTCGACGAGGTCGCCGCGATTCTCGGTTGCCGCGGCGGAACTGTCCGGGCTCACCTCTCGCGGGCCCTCGAAAAGCTGCGGGAGGCACTGATCCTATGAAGACGCCCGATCCCACTGAAACCCGGATCCGTCAGGCCCTTGGCCGGTTGATGCAGGTCGAACCACCGCGACGCGAGGCGACCCCGACGGAGCGTCCGCACCATTTGCGGACCCTTGCTGTGGCGCTCACCGCACTTGTGACCATGTCCGCGGCGATCACCGGAGGCCTTGTTGTGCTCCGCCACTCCAGCAGCGGCGGGCCTCCGAAGCCAACTCCCGCCGTGATCGCCCCTCCGTTCCCCGGGACGATCAACACCCCAATCCCTGTGTCGCCGACAGCCGTTTCCGCCTATCTGCCGGCGAGCGGCCCTCCTTGTTCCGCTTCGCAGCTCGAGTTGCGACTCGGTCAGCAGGGCGGCGCGGGAGGCAACGGCTACACCTACCTCATCTTCACGGATCGCGGTACGGCACCCTGCGTCCTCCGTGGTACGCCCACTGTGACGCTGCTCGGCGGCGACGGGCGGCCGCTGACAGTTCCAAGTGTCACCGAGAGTCCATCCGGGATGTTCAAGACGCTCGCCAACGACGGCGTCGGCTTGGTCCCCTTGACCGACCAGGGGACGGCGCCGGGTCGGCTCCCTGAAGGCGGCCAGCGGGGCCAGGCCGCGCTGCCGCTGCAGTACCCGCGGGACGGGTGCGCCAACTCTGTTGCCACGGTGAGCGTCGAACTCGGCGGCGGACGGCTGACCGTGCCACTGACCCTGCCAGGGGCAGTTAGCAACTGCCAGGTGACCTTAGTTGAGGTGAACCCGTTCCAGCCGGCCGAGTACGAACCCTGAACGCAGCGCCGCGATAATGGCGCGAGCATGGCCAACGAGGCGTCGGTCGCATACAGGCGCGCGTCGCCGGACGACGCCGCGCCCTGCCACGAGCTCATGTGGGAGTCGGTCACTGACCTGGGCAGGCGGCAGGGGACGCCCCTCGAAGGCACCGCAGAGGAATGGTGGCGCGCCAGCGAGTCGCTGTACCGGCTGCTCGCCCGGATCGCGGCCGAATGGTGGGTCGCCGAAGAGGTCGGCTCGGGGCGCCTCGTCGGGTTCGCGCGCTCCATCGAGCGCGACGGGCTGCTTGAACTCACCGAGTTCTTCGTCCGGTCCGACCAGCAGGCGCGGGGGGTCGGGCGTGCCTTGTTGGAGCGGACGTTCCCGGCCGGCCGCGATGCCTTGCGATCCATCATCGCCACCCTGGACGTGCGCGCGCAGACGCGCTACTACGCCGCGGGCACCGTCGCCCAGTTCCCGCTCTATACGCTCGTCGGCATCCCTCGCGACCCCGGCTCGATCGGCACCCTTGAACCCACGCCGATCGACGGTGATATGGAGTCGCAGCGTGCGATCGAGCTGGCCGCGCTCGGACATCGTCGATCCGACGAGGAGCTCCGCTGGCTCCTCGAACAGCGACGAGGGCACCTGTACCGCCTGGACGGGCAGCCGGTCGGCTTCTCCTTCGTCGGTTCGGACGGTGCCGGGCCGATGGCCGCGCTCGACCCGGAGCAGATGCCCGCGATCCTCTTGCATGCGGAGGGGGTTGCATGCTCCCTGGGCCTCAAGCGACTGGAACTCCAGGTGCCGGCCCCGAACGCGGTGGCGATACGGCATCTGACCGGCCGCGGCTTCCGTTTCGACGCGTGGATCAACGTGCTTATGTCCGAACGGTCCTTCGGGCAGTTCGACCGGTTCATCCCGTTCAGCCCCCCGCTGTTTCTGTAGAGCGCGGCGTCCCGGCTTGACAAGGTGGTGAGTACTCACTAACATCTGTGGCATGTCCCCCCAGGCGACCCACGGAACGGTGGAGCGGCTCTCCGCTGAGGAGCGCCGGGAGCAGATCCTCATCGCCGCGATCGCGGTCTTCGCCCAGGACGGCTATGCGGCAGCGTCCACCGACGAGATCGCCCGCCGTGCCGGCATCTCCCAGCCGTATCTCTTCCGCCTCTTCGGCACCAAGCGCGACCTGGTGCTGGCTGCAATCAACCGCTGCTTCGCAGAGACCGAGGCGACCTTCGAGCGAGCGGCGCAGGGCACGGCCGGTGGCGAGGAGGCGGTGCACGCAATGGGCTTCGCGTACATGGAGCTCATCCGGAACGACCACGCATATCTCCGCGCACAGCTGCATTCGTATGCGGCGTGCGAGGACCCGGCCATCCGCGAGGTGGTGTCACGCAACTACGGTCACCTGGTTGACCTGGTTCGGCGCCTCACCGGCGCGGACAGCAGCGAGATCGCCAAGTTCTTCGCGACCGGCATGCTGCTGAACGTTTTGGCCATGATCGGCCAGTTCCCGGACCCGCAGCCGTGGGCAATGCGGCTGCTCGAGGGCTGCATGGCCGAGCTGATGCCCGCGGATGCGCTGGCGACGTTCCTGGGCCGCGACGCGTAACGCGAAAAAAATTTGCACTAAGAAGTGAGTGAGTGATCACTACATACGGTCTGACAGACATCCCCATGACGAATCCACAGCACAAGAGGACGGAGGACACGACATGACGGCCAAGGCTCGCACCCTCTGGACATTCGCCATCACCTCGGTGGCGCTGTTCATGGTCACGCTCGACAACCTGGTGGTGACGACTGCTCTGCCTGTCATCCGCCGCAGCCTGCACGCCGACCTGGCGCAGCTGGAGTGGACGGTGAACGCCTTCACGCTCACCTTCGCCGTGTTGCTGCTGACCGGCGCTGCGCTCGGCGACCGCTTTGGCCGCCGCCGCGTGTTCCTCATCGGCATCGTCGTGTTCACCGTGGGTTCCGCGGCCGCCGCGCTTGCGCCGAGCGCCTCCGCCCTGATTGCGGCGCGCGCCGTGCAGGGAGCCGGCGGTGCACTGGTGCTGCCGCTGACGCTCACGCTCCTCAGCGCCGCAGTCTCGCCCGATCGCCGCGGCGTTGCCCTCGGCGCGTGGGGCGCCATCGCCGGCCTCGCCGTCGCCCTCGGCCCCATCGTCGGTGGCGCCGTCGTCCAGGGCATCAGCTGGCAGTGGATCTTCTGGCTCAATGTACCGATCGGCCTCCTGCTCGCGCCGCTGGCGCGGCTGCGTCTGGACGAGAGCCACGGACCCGACCGCGCGCTCGATCTGCCCGGGCTCGCACTGGGCAGCGCCGGCCTGTTCGGCATCACCTTTGGTTTGGTGCGCGCCAACTCGCTGGGCTGGGGCAGCGTACAGATCGTGGGCGCGCTCGTCGGTGGCGCGGCTGTTGTGGCCGCGTTTGTCATCTACGAGTCGCGCGCGCGGGCGCCCATGTTGCCCATGCGCTTCTTCCGCAGTCGCACGTTCACCGGCGCCAATCTGGCATCGCTGCTGATGTACTTCGGGATGTTCGGCTCGATCTTCCTGCTGGCGCAGTACTTCCAGACGGTGCAGGGGCTGTCGCCGCTCGGCGCCGGCTTGCGCATCCTGCCGTGGACGGCGATGCCGCTACTCGTCGCGCCGATCGCCGGCGCCCTCTCGGATCGGATCTCGGGACGCACGATCCTCGCGGTCGGCCTCGCGCTCCAGGCGGTGGGGCTGCTGTGGATCGGGCTGGCGACATCGCCGGCCGCGCCGTACAGCACGTTCATCATCCCCTTCGTCCTCAGTGGCGCGGGCATGGGGATGTTCTTCGCTCCGGTGGCGAACCTGGTGCTCAGCTCGGTGCGACGTGACCAGGAGGGCAAGGCCTCGGGCGCCAACAACGCGATCCGCGAGCTCGGCGGCGTCCTCGGTGTCGCCGTGCTGGCTTCAATCTTCGCCCACACCGGCGGCTACTCCTCGGGCGTCGCGTTCGTCGCCGGGCTGCAGCCCGCGATCATCGTCGGCGCTGCCGTGGTGTTCTCGGGCGCGATCGTCGCCGCGCTCATGCCGGGACGGCGGGCGCTGCAGGCAGCGCCGGCACTCCTGGAGGAGGTTGCCGTCGCCGCGGCGTAGCGCTGCGGCGCAACTCAGAGGAAGCCGCGCCGCGCGGCTTCCTCTTTTTTATGCACCAGCTGTGCGGCAGCGATTTAGGGCTGGAAGAGGCTGAAGGACACGCCGTCTGGCGACGTGCACTCGCTCATCGCACCCCACGGCCGGCGGTCCGGATCCGGCGCGCTGCCGCCGGCGGCGCGAACGCGCTGCACCGCCGCATCGAGGTCGTCGACCTGGTAGACAGGGACGTTGGCGACGCGGTCGCGTCCGCCGGTCATCCCGGTCATCGGCACCGGCTCCACGACGTTCCACCCGTCGGGCCAGTTGCCGGCGGTGAAGTCCCAGCCGAAGACGCCGGCGTAGAAGGCACGCGACCGCGTGGTGTCCTCGACTTGCATCGTGATGTAGGCCAGCGCGCCGTGAGCAGGTGCCGCGAGCGCGGAGCGCGAGGTAGTGGCTCCGGCGCCGATCTCGACCATCGAGAACCGGGTGCCCGAGTCATCCCTGCACTCCACGGTGTGACCCCACCTCTCCTCCTGTGGCGCTTCGGCGGTTCCGCCCGCCGCGCGCACGCGGTCGATTGCGCTGTTGAGGTTGTCGACGAAGTACGCGAGCATCAGCGCGCCCTCGGACGCAGCGCCCCAGAGCCCCATCGGCAGTGGGGTGTTGGTCACCTGGCGGCCCTGCTCGCCGCTCCCCGGCGCGTACGTCCATCCGAGGACTGCGGCGAAGAACGACTCTGCGCGCTGCACGTCGGGAACCCACAGCGACGCGTACGCAACGTCGCCGGTGCGCACGCGGTCGGTGACAACGGGCGACGACAGCAGCCAGCGGTGGCCGCCGGGATCGCGGATGACCGCGTTGCGCCCGTACGGGTAGTCCGCGGCCGGGCGCTCCAGGGTGGCGCCTCGCTCCACCGCCCGGGTGATGAGGGCGTCGACGTCGGGGACGTCGGCGCCGAGCGTGACCGTGGCGTCGGCACCGGGGCGCGGGGCGGCGACGTGGCTCGCCGGCGACTCGTCGGCCACGTGGAACGGGCCGCCACCGATCCATAGCTCGCTGTGTCCGATGCGGCCGTCCGGCATCACGTATGGCTCACCGCGGAGCTCGGCGCCGAGCGCATCGACGTACCACTCGATTGCGCTTCGGGCGTCCGCGACGGCCAGGAAGGGAACGACCCCGTGCGGCGCCGCGGCGGCGGTCGTTGCTGGCGCGGCTGGGGTATCGGGCTCGGTCAGGATGCTGCTCACGGCGGGTCCTCCTGTGGGTGTGAGCGCCTGCACCACGTGGGCGCGCAGGCGGCGGGCGAACGCGGGGTCGGGGTCAACCGGCGCAACCGGGGTGCGCAGGATCTCGAGCGGATCAGCCATCGCTGTCCTCCTCGTCGAGGTAGGCTTCGCGGAACGCGCCGCGGGCGCGCACGAGCAGCGCCTCGGTGGCGTGAACGGTGCGCTCCATGACGCCGGCCACCGCGGCGACGGGCAGGTCGTCGACGTAGCGCAGCGTCAGGCCGGCCCGGTATTGGGGCGCGAGCCGTTGCAACGTTCGCTGGGCGCGGAGCGTGTCGAGGCGCTCGTCCCACGGATCGGTCGGCGGCGGCTCGTCGCCGGCTACGGCGCGCAGGCCTCGCTCCTCGCGAGCGCTCCGGCGCCAGTGGTCGACCAGCTTGTGCCGCGCGACACCGACGAGCCACGGAATCGAGACGTCCGGCGCGTCGTTGCGGCGCGCCGCGTCGACGACCGCGAGAAATGTCTCCGAGGTGAGGTCTTCGGCGAGCGCCACCGAGCCGCAGCGGGGGAGGAGGTACCCGTACACCACTGGGAGCGCTGTGTCGTACAGCGCGAGCAGTGCCGTGCCCGGCTCGTCCGCGGGGGCCGCCATGCCGCTCACATGATGCTTATCGCTCGGCGTGGTTGACATCCGACGGTGCGCCGTCTGGTAGCCTGTCAAGGCTTTGACCTTGACACTCGTGGGCGGTCGCGACGGCACCGGCCGGCGCCGCCACCAGCACCTCCTCGACGTCTACGGCCCGCTGCTCACCTCGCATCAGCGCGAGGCCTGCCGGCTATACCTGGACGAGGATTGGTCGTTCGCCGAGATCTCGGAGCGGTTCGGCTGCACGCGCAGTGCCGCGCACGACCTGGTGCGCCGCGCCACCGTGCGGCTCGATGAGCTCGAGGACCGCCTCGGTCATGCAGCCGAGCTGCGCCGGCGCGACATGGTCGAGGACGCCCTGCGCGACCGGCTGCGCGCGCTCGGGGCGGGTGACTGAGCCGTGTTCGACTCGCTGACCGATCGCCTCACGGCGGCGCTGAAGCGCTTCAGCGGGCACGGCAAGCTGAGCAAGGAGGACGTGGAGGTCGGGCTGCGCGAGGTGCGCGTCGCGCTGCTCGAGGCCGACGTCAACTTCCGCGTGGCGCGCGCGTTTGTGGACCGCATCCGTGAGCGCGCCGTCGGATCCGAGGTGCTCGAATCGCTGACCCCGGGTCAGCAGATCGTGAAGATCGTCAACGAGGAGCTGACAGCGTTGCTCGGCGGCGAGGTGCGCAAGATCCAGTACGCGTCGCAGCCGCCGACCGTTGTGATGCTCGTCGGCCTCCAGGGAAGCGGCAAGACAACCTCATCGGTGAAGCTCGCGCTCGCGATTCGCCGCGAGGGTCACCGGCCGCTGCTGGTCGCCGCGGACGTCCAGCGCCCCGCCGCCGTGGAGCAGCTGCAGAAGCTTGGCGACGACAACAACATCCCCGTGGCCGTGCCGCACGGTTCGGCGAAGGCGCCGCAGCTGGCAAAGCGTGGCGTCGACGAGGCAAAGCGTCTCAACTGCGACGTCGTCATCGTCGACACCGCCGGGCGTCTGCAGATCGACGAGCCGCTGCTTGATGAGCTGCGTCAGATCCGCAAGCAGGTGACGGTCAACGAGACGGTGCTCGTCGTTGACGCGATGACAGGACAGGAAGCAGTAAATGTAGCCAGGGGATTCAATGACGCCGTCGAGATTGACGGCGTCATTCTCACCAAGATGGACGGCGACGCCCGCGGCGGCGCCGCGCTGTCGATGCGCGAGGCCATCGGCAAGCCGATCATGTACGTGGGGACCGGCGAGAAGGTCAGCGAGCTCGAGGCGTTCGCGCCGGACCGAATGGCGTCGCGCATCCTCGGCATGGGTGACGTGCTGACGCTTGTCGAGCGCGCGCAGGAACACGTCTCAGAGAAAGACGCGCGCGACCTGATGGAGCGATCCATCCGTGGCCGCCTCACCATGCAGGACTTCGTCGATCAGCTGCATCAGGTGCGCAGCATGGGGCCGTTGGAGAACGTGCTTGGCATGATGCCCGGGGGGCGGAACCTCATGAAGCAGGCTGGTGCGCTGATGCCGTCGGAGCGCGACATGAACCGCATGGAGGCGATCGTGCTCTCGATGACGCCGCACGAGCGCATCCACCCGGAGCTGATCAAGGGCTCGCGGCGCAAGCGCATCGCCGCCGGGAGCGGCGCCACGCTCGCCGACGTGAACAAGCTGCTCAAGGGCTTCGACCAGATGCAGAGCGTGTTCAAGGCCGTCGGCGGCAAGCCGGGAAAGGGCTTGCGGGGCAAGGCGAAAATGCTGCGCGAGCTGCAGGGGTTGGACCCGTCACAGCTGGGACTTGGATGAGGACGATCAAGTGAATGGCGGCGTCGCCGTCGAGGAGGAGTTGTGGTCAAGATCCGCTTGAAGCGCATGGGGACGGCGAAGCGGCCGGTGTACCGCCTTGTGGTGGCGGACTCGCGCAGCCCGCGCGACGGCCGGTTCATCGAGGCGATCGGGTTCTACGACCCGCTGCCCGACCCCGCCGTCGTGCGCATCGACGAGGAGAAGGTCCGTTCCTGGATGCGCAAGGGCGCGCGCCCCAGCGACACCGCCCGCGACCTGCTCATACGCGAGGGCATCCTGGACAAGTCGGTGCGGCCGGCCCTCCCTGGAGCGGCGGCGAAGCCGGCCGCCGCGGTGCCGGCGGCAACCGCAGTTGCTGAGGCTGACGCCGCCCCGGCTGATGCCGCTGACGCCGCTGCCGGCCAAGCAACAGACGCCGGCGAGGCCGTGGAGGCGAGTGCGTGACCGACTACTCCGATCTCACGCGCTTCATCGCCGAGCGCATCGTGACCGACAAGGACGCGGTGGTGGTGGAGACCCTGCCGCGCGGCCGGACCACGATCGTGCAGCTCGAGGTGGGCGACCCCGACATGGGCAAGGTTATCGGCAAGACTGGCCGTAACATCGAAGCCATCCGTGCCGTGGTGCGCTCGGCGGGGCTGCGCCATCACGAACGCGTCCAGGTGGAGCTGAAGGATCGCAAGTGACCGCGCGAAGTCCGGAGGCGCCGAGCGCGCTGCGTGCCGCGCTGGTGCGGCGCCCGCACGGGTTGCTCGGTGAGGTGTCCGTCGAGGTCCTCGGCGGTGACCCCACGCGCTTCCGTCCCGGCACGCGCCTGCTGGTGGAGGATGACGGCGCAGAGCTGACCGTGCGCTCGGCGCGACCCGGGTCAGACGGGGGCACGCTGCTGCGCTTCACCGGCATCGACACACCGCAGCAGGCGGCGTCGCTGCGCGGCGCGTACCTCTGCGTCGACGCCACCGCCGCGCGAGCGCTCGGCCCCGACGAGTGGTTCGTGTGGCAGCTGGTAGGGATGCGCTGCGTCACCGCGGAGGGCGCACCACTCGGCGAGGTCGTCGACGTCGAGGCGGCGCCGGCTGCGGACGTGCTGGTCGTGGACGACGGCACCGCGCAGCGCCTCTTTCCGATGGTTCGCGCGTTCGTGCGCTCGGTCGACACCGCGACCGGCGTGATCACGCTGACACCGCTGGACGAGGACACCGCGTGACGCGCTTCCACGTCCTGACGATCTTCCCCGGCGTCTTCCCGGGACCGCTCGGCGTGGGCGTGGTCGCCCGGGCCGCCGACGCGGGGCTCATCAGCATCGCGGCGCACGACCTGCGCGACTACACGGACGACCGCCACAACCAGGTGGACGACGCGGCGTTCGGCGGGGTGCCGGGCATGGTGCTGAAGCCCGAGCCGCTGATCCGCGGCGTGCGCGCGCTGCGTGAGGCGGAGCCGGGCTTGCGCACGATCCTGCTGTCGCCGCAGGGGCGGGTCTTCACCCAGGACGTCGCCCGAGAGCTGGCGAACGAGCAGGCGTTGCTGCTCGTCTGCGGGCGCTACCAGGGCGTCGATTCCCGCGCCCGCGACGAGATCCGCGAGGAGCTGTCCGTCGGTGACTACGTCCTCAGCGGCGGCGAGGTCGCGGCGATGGCCGTCATCGAGGCGACGGCGCGGCTCATCCCGGGCGTGGTCGGCTCGCCGGATTCGCTTGCCGAGGAGTCGTTCTCGAGCGGCGCGGGCGGCGGCTTCGAAGGCCCGCTGTACACGCGGCCGGCCTCATTCGAGGGCGACGACGTCCCCGACGTGCTGCGCGGAGGAAATCACAAGGCGATTGCGGCATGGCGCCGGACACAGGCCGCTGAACGAACCAGAGCCCAGCGCCCGGATCTGGTACGGTCGGTGACCGAGACAGAGGAAGCGACGAGATGAACATCATCGATCTGATCACGCGCGAGCAGGAGAAGCGCGAGGTGCCGGTGCTGCGTGCCGGCGATACCGTGCGCGTGCACGTCAAGGTGGTCGAGGGCACGCGCGAGCGCATCCAGGTATTCGAGGGCGTGGTCATCGCGGTGCGCGGCCGTGTCGGTCTCGGGACGCGGTTCACGGTTCGCCGTGTGTCGCACGGCGTGGGCGTCGAGCGCACGTTCCTGGTGCACTCGCCGCGGCTCGACCGGATCGAGGTGCTCCGCCACGGTCAGGTTCGCCGCGCCAAGCTGTTCTACCTGCGCGAGAAGGTCGGCAAGCGCGCCCGCATTCGCGAGCGGCGCCGGCCGGTGGGCGGCCCCGACGTCGTGCTGCTGCGTTCGGACGCCGGCGAGGATGCCGAGGAGGAAGCTGCGCGCGCCGAGCCCGAGTTGGCTCCCGAGGAGTCCCCGAAGGGCGAGGCCACGGCGGCGACGGGCGGCGAGTCCGAGCTGGCCGCGGCAGCGTCCGAGGCCTCCGAGAACGGCTGAGCGAGCGCGCGGCGCCCCCGAGGCGCTGCCGCCGGCGCGTCCGCTGCGCGAGCGGGTGGGC
>JBOHUE010000005.1:0-14393 GCA_050734185.1 Candidatus Dormibacteria bacterium
GGCCGGGGCCGTCGCCTCGCCGCTCAGACCGGGCACGCTGAAGCGCGCATCGGCGACCGCGTCGGCGAGCACGATGTGCTCGCCCGCGGGAGACATCTCGTCCAGGGCGAGCAGCTCGCCGGCTGGGCTCCACACTGGCGGCGCGACGAGCGTGTCGCCCGGTGGCAGGACGGATCCGGTCTTGGTGGCGGGGGTGAACAGGTGCACCGCGTCACCCTGGTAGTAGGCGAGTCGCGAGCCGTCTGGAGACCACGACGGAAGTGTCGCGCCCGGGAACACCGCCTGGAATGCCCCGGAGGCGGCGGCGAGCACCAGCAACGTTGCCGGCGCGCCCGGAGCGGTGCGATCCTGTTCCACCACGGCCAGCCAGCTGTTGTCCGCCGACAGCGCGGCGGCGGCGAAGGTGTACACGGGCGCGTCGTCCGCGGCAGCGCCGCAGCCGCGTGTCTCACTGCACACCGGCGCGCTCAGGACGGTCTGCGCTGCGACGGGCATGCCGTCCTCGACCGGGGCGAGCGCGGTGAGCAGCACCTCGGTGGGCGGCTGGTCGCCGCGACGTGCGAGCACGACGCCGTGGGGTCCCGGCGACACCGCGCCCGTGGTGAAGGAGGCCGAGAACCTCTCGAGCAGCCGCTGGCCGTGCAGGTCGGTCGCGCTCGTCGCGACGCTGAGGCGGTAGGTCACGTGCGGGAGCAGGAGCTGCCCGGGCACAAGCAGGAACCGGCTCTTGTCCTTCTCGTTGCGCACGACCTGGGTCCCCGGGACAGCCGGGTCGAGGGAGATCGCGGTCTGGGTCGTGGACACGTCCATCCCGGAGTTGAAATCGACGGTGATTGGTCCGTCCACGGGTACGGCGGATGACCCGTCGGACGGCGACACCGCGCGGACCTGCGGCGCGCCCGCGGACGTGATCGTCCACGTATGGTCGACGGTGTTCACCGCGCCGGAAGGTTCACGGAAGCCATTCCGCAGCGTGAAGGTGTACTGCGTGTCCGGCGCGAGCACGGCGCGAGGGTGGAGCAGCGTGAACACCGCGTTGCCCCCGGACCAGACGACCGCGCACGGCGCTTCGCTCCCTGCACTGAAGGCGTCCGACAGGCGACAACCGGGGATCGGCGGGTTGACCGTGAAGCGAGCCGCGACCGACTCGCGCACCACCGGGCGATCGAACTGGACCGCGATGGGCGTGTCGGCGGGCACGCCGATGGAGCCGCGGCTGGGCGTCAGCGAGATGATCTGCGGCGGGCTGGCAAAGCAACCGGAGAGCGAGGCCGCCACGCCGGCCAGCATGACGGCGAGGGTCAGCCGGGCGAGCCGGCGGGCACCGTTGCGCCAGGCCACACGGAATCGCGAGCCGCCCGGTGCGCTCAGTAGGGGCGGTCGAGCGCGCTTTCGACGTCGAGCGACGCCGTCTTCACCGGCGGGCCCTTGACGTCGATCCGGGACGACTTGTCGCGCGCCAGCGCGGCCGCCGGGCCCGTCGTCTGGTCGAGACGGCGCTGCGAGTCGATGTATGACCCGAGGACACCGCCCTCGCTGAGCAGGATGATCGCCAGGCTCTCGCTGGTGGACACGATGACCGACCCGTCGAGACGCTCCTCGTGGAGGTAGTCGAGCAGGGCGTCGACGTTGACGAACCTGCCGAGGAGGCCGAGGAAGAGCGGCCTTCCGGTGTTGAGACGAGCAAGCGCATCCACAATCGCGCCGTCGAGCTCGACGACGTCGATGACCCCGTCACCGTCGTCCATGTGACGGCGCAGCTGCAGGAACGCGGTCTCGCCCTGGGTGACCTCGCCGTTGCTGCACAGCGCCTCCAGCACGCGACCTTCGTGCAGAAGGATGAACCCCGAGTATCTCGAAGGACCGCCCGCGAGCCGAACGTAGCCGGTGTGGCGATCGTTGCGCAGCGTGCGCAGCAGACGCGGGAAGTCGACGAAGGCGCTCTTGAGGCCCTCGTAATGCGGACGCCCGGCCGGGAGCGGGTAGAAGACGGGGCCCGTCGATGACTCGTAGGCGCCCGCGGCTGCTGACGTCGTCGCCACCGGAGTTGCTGCCGGAACTGGCGTGAAGCTCGACGACGTGTAGCTGCGATCGCGGTCGGGTGTCGCGAAGCTGCGGTCGCGCTCAGGCGGGGTGTAGGTCCCAGCCGACGTGTACGGCGCGGGCGTGGGGAACGATTTGGGCGTGAGCGCAGGCGCCGGCGAAGACGGTCGCTCGGGCTCCGGAGCCGGGTAGGCCGCGGGCTCGGGCGGCGGCGCCTGGATCGAGGTGCCCTGGGTGGCCGCCCACGACGCCAAGCCCGATCCTGCCTCGGCAGCGATCTCCGGCTCGGGCGTCAGCGGGCTCGCCGGGACGTACGGCTCGAACGCCGCCCGGCGATCGTGATCGGCGGTGGCGTAGTCCGAGTTCGTGTAGTCGGGTGTCGAGTAGTAGGACCCCTCGCCGGGGTACGAGACCCCCTGCACCGTCTTCCGCGCGTCGGCAGCAGCGATCAGCTCCGCCGGGGAGGACTTGATCGTCTCCTCCGCGGGCAGCTTCGCCCGGGGATCGAACTGGAAGGAGCCGTCATGCCATCCGAGCGCGTTCACAACTACCTCTTCGCCCTGGCCCGCTGGCCCGCTGGCGTGGAAGAGGTGGCCGAATAGGAAGTACAACGAGCAACTGTCGGAGCCGTTTTGGATCGAGAGCGTGCCCGTCGCACGCTCCGCCTGCATCGTCTCCAGCAGCGCCCCGAGTCCTCCGTCGCTCAGGGAGCCCTGAGTTTGCACTGTCTCTGTCAGGTTCCTGCGTGATTCGTAGCTCGACACATGCCGCCCCCCCGCGGCCAGCAGTCGGGAATACGCCCGCATAATAGCAATCCGCCGCCGCGGTGATCCAGATTTGGCAATAATGCCAACAGGGAAGCGCGCAGGAAAGAGTGGACGCTCAACAGGCAAGGGTGCTCGTGGTCGATGACGATGCCCTCATCAGGAGGGCCGTCCGCCTGACATGCGAGACCGAGGGATACACCGTCCACGAGGCGGATCGCGGCGCGTCGGTGCTGCCGAGCATCGACACATTCCGGCCCGACATCGTGCTGCTCGACCTGATGCTGCCCGATCTCTCGGGCTTCGATGTGTGTCGCGACATTCGCGCCGCGGGACATCGATTCCCTGTCGTCATCCTCAGCGCAAAGAGCGAGGAGATCGACGTCGTGCTCGGACTCGAGATCGGCGCCGATGACTACATCAACAAACCGTTTCGCGCGCGCGAACTGCTCGCGCGTATCGCCACGCAACTGCGCAAAGCGCGAGAAACACGTGGGGAAACGGCATTTGAGGATGCACGGCTGGTGTTCCGTGATCTTGTGATCGATACCGCGGAACGTCGCGTGTCACGTGACGGACAGGACATCGTGTTGACGCACACCGAGTTCGACCTGCTCACGTATCTCGCGTCGAATGCGGGGCGTGCGTTGTCACGCGAACGCATCCTCAGCTCTGTGTGGGGATACGAGCATCCCATCGAAACGCGCGTGATCGACGTGCACGTGCGCAACCTGCGCCGCAAGATCGAGCCGGACCCGGCGCAGCCGCGCTACATCCTCGCGGTGCCCGGCATCGGCTACCGCTTCGCGGCCGTGCGCCCCCTGGCGAACGCCTGACGCCGACGGCCGGCTCGGCCGAGAGGCGGCCGGTCCCGCAGGTAGACTCCACCCGTGCCCACCCCCCCGATGCTGCGCTCCCGAGACGGGGCGACCGAGCCCTCCACCGGGCTGGACCCGATCCAGGCCTTCTCCGTGTTCGTGCTCGGGCTGATCGTGCTGGGCCTCTTGGTGGCGGCCTTCCTCGCCGTGTACACGTATTCGACGCCCGGCATCGAGGCGCCGCTGGTGGTCGGCATCACCCTCGCGTTCTCGCTCGTCGTGGTGCTGAACGTTCTTCGCGCGGGCATCCGGCAGGCCCGCCGGCTGGTCGCCGGCCGCTGATGGCGGTCCCCTCGAGCGGACAGCCTGATTCCGACCCCGCCGCCGAGCGCGCGTCGTTCCCTTCCTATGAGGAGTTCGCGTCCGATCTTCTCGAGGCCGTCGACGCCTCGGGGCTCAGCATCGAGGACGTTCGCCATCACGTCGAGCCGGGCCTTGGCGAGCGCCGCTTCGAGTGCACGATCCGCCTCGCGGGCGATCCCCCGTCCCGGTACCACGTTCACCTGAGCTTCACCTGGGATGCGCTGCTCACGTTCATCTCGGCGTACGGACCAGGGGCGGATTGCGAGCTGTATCACGACGACGAGGAGGCGCAGGACTGCCCGCATCAGCAGCTGACGCCGCAGCCGTTCGTCGACGTCGAGGCTGAGTTCGTGCTGGGTGACGGCGGCTACGAGCTGCACGAGATGGAGGAGGTGTCGTCGTGGATCGACACCGTGCAGTCGCTGATCGGCAAGGCGTTCTCCGAGGAGGACCGTCCCAGCGTGCACGTCGGCATCGCCGTGCTCGGGACAACGACACTCGTCGAGAAGTTCACCGCTGAGCACTCGTGGTTTCTCGACTTCGAGAAGAAGCCGGACCTCGGCCAGATCGCCCGCCAGATCGACTCGGCGCTAAGGTTGGTGCCACAGTTGGCAGATAGACTGCCGATCTGAGCGGTCAGCTCGGAGTCAGGCCAAGCTCTGCCAGCAAGCGCAGGAGAAAGGGTCTCTCCTGCAAGCGTGGGTGCGGCACCACGAGGTCGGGCAGGTCGGCGTGGATGTCTCCGGTTTCGCCGAGCAGCACGATGTCGGCATCGGCGATCCGCGGTCCCCAGTGATACGTCGGCTTGCGGCCGGCACCGGTCTCCGCGTTCTTGACGACGCGCAACCAGTCGTCTAGGGACATGGGTGCCGGGCTGCGCACGCGGACGACCTGGTTGTGGTAGTCGGGCTGGTGCACCAGGCCGATCGCGCGGGTCAGGATCTCGCTCGACGCGGCCTCGATCACCAACCCCTCAGCCACCAGCTCCTGACGCAAGCGCTCGAGGTTGCGACCACGGTTTCCGATGTTGCTGCCCAGCGCGATCCACGCGACGTCGGTGACCGGGCCGGACATCGCGCTCAGCCCGTGGCGCCGGGAGGTGGCAGCGCGCGAACCGCTTCGGGCGTGCCGCGCACGACGGCGTCGGCTACCCGTGCGGCACGGAGCGTCGCCGCTATGTCGTGCGTGCGCACGATGTCCGCTCCACCTTGGATCGCGAGCGCCGTCAACGCGAGGCCGCCTTCGATTCGCTGATCAACGGGAGCGCCGTCCGTGAGGAGGCCGATCGTCGACTTGCGGGACACGCCGACGAGCAGAGGCCTGCCCAGCGCGCGCAGCTCGCCGAGACGCCGCACGAGCTCGAGGTTGTCGGCCGGCGTCTTCGCGAACCCGAAGCCAGGGTCGACGATCACGCGATCGGCTGCGATGCCGGCCTCGGCCGCCAGCGCGAGACTCTGGCGCAGCTCGCGACAGACGTCGCTCAGCAGGTTCGCGTACTCCGTGCCGCGCTGGTTGTGCATGACGATCAGCGCGCACGCTGGATAGGCGGCGACCACCGCCGCCATCTCCGGCTCGGCGCGCAATCCCCAGACGTCGTTGACGATCACCGCGCCTGCGTCCACCGCCGCCGCCGCCACCGACGGCTTGCGCGTGTCGATGCTCACGGGTATCGGCACTGCAGCTGCGATCGCAGACACCGCGGGGATGACGCGGCGCAGCTCGTCTTCTACGGGCACCGGGGTCGAGTTGGGCCGCGTGCTCTCGCCACCGATGTCGATGACGTCGGCGCCGGCGTCGGCCATCGCGCGCGCGAGTTCCAGCGCCGTCGCGGCGTCCGGCACACCGTCGCCCGAGAACGAGTCCGGTGTCGTGTTGATCACGCCCATGACCAGCGTGCGGCGCCCGAACTCCAGCAGGTACGGCCCCGCGTGCACCGGCGGCGGTGGCGCGCCCCGTGCGACGAGCGCGCGGGCGACAGTGGCGCCGAGCTCGGCGGGCGACGGCCCGAACTCGGACAGCCGGCCGCTCAGCTCCGCGGCGGTGAGCAGCGGCATGACGACGATCGCGCGCGTCCTCCCCACATCGGTGAGCAGCGCGCCACCACCCTGGCCGACCGCGTGCTGCAGCGCGTCCAGCTGCGCAGCGTCAATGTTTTCGATGGCAAGCGCCTCCATCGCCGCGTGGCTCGCGAGCACCGTGAGCCGCCCCGTCTCGACGCCGAGCCCGACGACCTCGTCGCGCAGGACGTCAGCGTTGCTGCTCAGCAGTGGCCGTACGTTGTAGCGCGCCGCGGCGCGCTCGCTGAGAGCGGGCGCGATCATCGGGGTGCTACGGCGCGGGAATGTCGGGCGGCTGCAGCTCGCCGACCGAACGCTTGGGGACGAGGACCTTGCGCCGGAAGATGCACACGCGCTCCCCGCGCTGGTTGACCGCGCGCGTTTCGACGGTGATCACACCGCGGTCGTCCTTGCTCGACGAGGGCCGCTTGTCCAGCACCGTCGTCTCCGCATAGATCGTGTCGCCGTGGAATGTCGGGTTCTCGTGCTTCAGCGATTCGACCTCGAGGTTGGCGATCGCCTTACCGCTGATGTCGGCAACGCTCATGCCCAGCGCCAGGCTGTACACCAGGTTACCCACCACGACGTTGCGCCCGAACTGCGTCCGCGTCTCTGCGTAGTTGGCATCGATGTGCAGTGGGTGATGGTTCATCGTGAGGAGGCAGAAGAGATGGTCGTCGTACTCGGTGATCGTCTTGCCGGGCCAGTGCTTGTACGTTGCACCGACCTCGAACTCCTCGAAGTAGCGTCCGAATTGCATCGCCGCGCACTACTCTACGGGGCGACGATGGCAATACGTCCTGACACCCCTGGTGCAGCAGGTCGAATCGTCCTCGGCGAGGCGCTCCAGGTGATGCGGACGCTGCCGGACGGGTGCGCCGGTCTCGTGTACGCCGATCCGCCGTTCAACACCGGAGCGGCGCGCGACCGCGTCACGACGCGGGTTCGGGCCGCTGCAGACGGCACGCGCGGCGGCTTCGCGGGCAGGCGCTACCAGAGCGAGGTGCAGCGTGCAGCGGGCTACGCCGACCGCTTCGACGACTACATGGCGTGGATGCGTCCACGGCTCGTGGAGTCGCGCCGGCTCCTCGCACGTCACGGCACGCTGTACCTGCACGTCGATCCGCGCGAGTCCCACTACTGCAAGGTGCTCCTCGACGAGATCTTCGGACGCGAGTGCTTCCTGAACGAGATCATCTGGGCGTACGACTTCGGCGGCCGCTCCGCACGGCGCTGGGCCGCGAAGCACGACGTGATCCTCGTATACGTTGCCGACCCGAACGCATATCACTTCGACACCGATGCGGTCGATCGGGTGCCGTACATGGCGCCCGGGCTCCAGACACCAGAGCGAGCCGCGCGGGGAAAGCTCCCCACAGACGTGTGGTGGAACACGATCGTGCCCACGGCGTCGCGGGAGCGCACCGGCTATCCGACGCAGAAGCCGCTGGCCATCCTGCGACGGATCGTTGCGGCGTCATCGCGCGCGGGAGATCTCGTGGTGGACTGGTGCGCCGGAAGCGGCACGACGGGCGCCGCCGCGGAGGAACTCGGACGACGGTACCTGTTGATCGACGAAAGCCGCGACGCGATCGCGGTTATGGCGGGGCGGCTACCGACGGCGACGATGTCGGACTGCGCGGAGCCGGATGAGTGCCGCGCCCGACACGGCGCCGCCGCCGGCAAGCAGCCAGAGGCCTGCGCCGATACTGCCTGAGGCGCCCGTCGCCGGGACCGCTGTGCTGACTCCCTGGACACCGGCGTCGACGATGACGGTGAAGGAGCCGCTGGTCGCCGCGCACACCCCCACCACACCGGTGGGTGTCGCACTCGGGATTGACGATGGCGTCATGGTGGGGTTCGGAACAGGGCATGCGCTGGCTTCGTTGTAGCTGACGTTCGCGGTGCCGCTGTGCGCCGCCTTGAAGCTGGCGAACCCGGTGCCGTCCGCCTCGGAACCGGCGCCGGCCGGGGCGAGAACCGTGCCATCAGAGGACGAAGCCGACAGCGTGCCTGGTCCGTTGTAGTGAAAACCAGGCGGCGCCGGCGGCACCGGCCGCGTCAGCGTGATCACGTCTCCCACCGCCATATGAAACGGCGAGGCCGGGATGGGCGTGCTCGACCCGAATGCGAATGTGAAGGTGGCAGCAGATGCGGTCACCGCTGCGGCCATCGTGCACGCGGCTGCGAGCGCGCCAGCAGCCGCGACCTGCGGCCAGCTATGGAAAGACCAACCCCTCATGACGACTGCCCCCCATTGTGTCCCCCGTCGGACAACCTCTCTAGCGTGCCGGGGCCGCGCTCCATCCCCGAATGCGAGGCTCCCTCGTGCACTCGATGCGAGAGCCTAGCGACATTCCGAGGCTGCTGCAAGCAGCTACGCCTTGAGCTTGTGCCGCTCCAGGAGGCCCTTGGCGATGATCAGGCGCTGGATCTCGTTGGTGCCCTCACCGATGACCAGCATCGGCGCGTCGCGGTACAGCCGCTCCACCTGGTACTCCTTGGAGAAGCCGTAGCCGCCATGCACGCGCATTGCCTCGGCGACCGCCGCGAAGCACGTCTCGGTTGCGAACAGCTTGGCCATGCCGCACTCGACATCGGCGCGCTCGCCAGCGTCCTTCTTGCGCGCAGCGTAATTGGTGAGCAGCCGGGCCGCCTCGATGTTGGTGGCCATGTCGGCGAGCTTGAACTGGATCGCCTCGAAGTCGGCGATCGGCTTGCCGAACGCATGCCGTTCCTGCGCGTACTCCAACGACAGCTCGAGAGCACGTTGCGCCACGCCGACCCCGCGGGCCGCCACGTTCACGCGGCCGACCTCGATTGCCGCCATCATCTGCTTGAACCCCTGCCCCTCGATGCCGCCCAGGAGGTTGGCCGCCGGCTGGCGGTTGTTCTCATAGACGAGCTCGGTCGTCTCCACGCCCTTGTAGCCGAGCTTCTCGATCTTGCGCGACGAGTAGAAGCCGGGATACTGCTTCTCGGCGAGGAAGCAGGACATGCCGCGGTGCGGCGGCTTCACGTCGGGATCGGTCTTGACCAGCGTGGCAACAACGGTCGAGTGTTCCCCGTTGGTCGCCCACATCTTGGTGCCATTGATGACGTATTCGCCGTTGTCACGGATGGCGCGCGTCTGAATCGCCTGCACGTCCGAGCCCGCGCCGGGCTCGCTCATCGAGAAGCCGCCGTGGTACTCACCGGTGGCCATGCGCGGCAGGAACCGGTCCTTCTGCTCGTCGGTGCCGAAGTTCTCAATGAGGTACGCGGCGATGAAATGCGTGTTGATGATGCCGGTGATCGACATCCAGCCACGGGCGATCTCCTCGCAGACCATGGCGTATGTGGCGTAGTCGAGCCCCGCGCCGCCGAAGCGCTCCGAGATGGCAAAGCCGAAGAAGCCGAGCTCCTTCATCTGGCGCACGATGTCGTCGGGATACACGTCGTCGTGGTCGAGGTCGTGCGCAACCGGGATGACCTCACGCTCGACGAAGTCGCGCACCATCGCGACGATCTCGCGCTGTTCCGTTGTCATGTCGACTGCCATCAATTCGAGTCTACTCAGCGCTATAGTCGGCCCATGCGCGAACGGGCGTTCGGCGGTGTGCAGTGATGAGTGCGCTTCCCGACGACGCGTTGCCGCTCGCGCAGCCGCGGTTCACCGTGGTCGAAGAGGACTGCATCACGTTCCTCCGCGGCCTCGCTGACGAAAGCGTCGACGTCATCGTCACCGATCCCGCGTACTCGGGCATGAACCAGCACATGAAGTTCGGCCACGGCCGCATCGTCGGGCACTACGGGCGGCCGGACAATGCGCGCTGGTTCCGCGAGTTTCACGACGATCCAGACACCTACCGCGTGTTCCTCAACGAATGCCGCCGCGTGCTGCGCAACGACCGGCACATCTACATCATGTTCGACAGCTATTCGCTGCTCTCGCTCGGGGCGCTCGTCCGCGAAAGCTTCGACGTGAAGGGGCTCATCGTGTGGGACAAGGTCGCGATCGGCATGGGCCATTATTTCCGCCGCCGCCACGAGCAGATCGTGTTCGCGAGCAAGGGCAAACGGCGCGTCACCCGGCGCGATCTGCCCGATGTGTGGCGCGTACCGCGCATCCGCAACGCGTCGTACCCGACGCAGAAGCCGGTGGCGCTCTTCGAGTTGATGCTCGACGCCAGCGCGCAAGAGGGCCACGTCGTGTGCGACCCCTTCTGTGGCAGTGGTTCGAGCGCCGTGGCCGCACTGCGCCACGGTTGCTCGTTTCGTGGCGCGGACATCGACGCCGGCGCGGTGGAACTGACGCGCGCGCGCTGCTCGTCTGTCCTAGCAAGCGGGACGGACCCGCTCGAGCCGTAAGCCCGGCGTCAGCCGGTGGCCTGCCCCGCCTCGGTTGGTGTCCGACGCAACCCTGCCGCGAGCCCGCGCGCGTAGAACTGCTCCGCCATCTTGCGCGAGGCCTCGTCGATCATCTCATCGCCGAGCATCACCGCTCCGCGCCGGTCGACGTCTGTCGCCTGACGGTACGCCTCGAGAATGCGCGCGGACTTGTCGAAGTCGGCCTGCGACGGAGTGAACACCTCGTTCGCCGGCCCGATCTGACCCGGATGCAGCACCCACTTGCCGTCGTACCCGAGCGCCGACGCGCGCGACGCGGCTTCGCGGAACCCGTCGATGTCGCGAATGAGCAGGTACGGCCCATCGATGACCTGGATGCCGGCCGCGCGTGCTGCCACCGCGAGCCGGAACAGCACGTAATGGAAGATGTCGCCCGGGTAGTTGTAGGTGTTGGCCACCGTCAGCGCCGGCAGCTGCATGGACGCGGAGAAGTCGGCGGGCCCGTAGGTCAGGGTCTCCAGCCGCGTGCTGGAGAAGGCGATCTGATCCGCGTTCATCAGGCCGGTGGCGTCCTCGATCTGCGCCTCGATGCCGATGCGGCCGACGGGCAGGTCGAGCGCCTGCTCCAGCTGCAGCAGCGCACGGTCGACGAAGGCTACGTCGCCGGCGTCACGCACCTTGGGCACCATCACGCAATCGAGCACGTCACCGGCGCCGCTCACCACCTCGCGGATGTCGTCGAACGCGAATTGGCTCGTCACCTGGTTGATTCGCACCACGCGTGTCTTGCCGCCCCAGTCGTGGTCACGGAGCGCGGCCACCACCTTGCCTCTCGCGGCGGGCTTTTCCAGCGGCGCGCACGCGTCCTCGAGGTCGAGGAACACCTCGTCGGCCTCACTCGCAGCCGCCTTCTCCATCATCCTCGGGTTACTGCCGGGAACGGCAAGAACCGAGCGGCGGAGTCGCGTGGGCATGGCTGCCGCGGCTCCTCAGTCCGGCGCGGGAGGTTTGTCGGGTCCCTTCGCGCGCGGTGGCCTGTCGTCCGGAGGCAGCTCACGCTCGTCCGGTGTGCCGGGGAATCCCTCGCCGCCACCGAACAGGCCGCCGAACATGCGCTGCAGGTTCTCCGGACCGCCCAGATCGTCCGACACTCGCTCGAACAACCGCGCCATCAGTTCCTGCAGCTGCGGGTCCTCGGCGAGCTTCTCCTGGAGACCGCCCAATTGCGTCATCAGGTCGCGGATTGCCACCTCCTGCGCCACCTGCATGAGCACCGGCTGTGACGCGGCAGCCACCACGACCTGCACCTGCTGGCGCACGACCTCGATACCGCGGCACGCGATGCACGTGCCCTCGTGCTGGCAGCGGCACAGCTGTGCCTTGAGACGGTCCAGCTCGGAGTGGAGACCGCTGATGTCGACGCCGGAAGTGTCGTCACCCACAAACAGCATCGTAGCGTCGTTGGCGCTCGCGACCATTGCGGCGATACAGCCGGGTGCTGGACAGTCGCGCCATTTCCGGTATAGTCGGCCTCAGGCGGGAGCCTTCGGGCAGCCCCAGCGGTAGACGGCAATGCGCCGCCCCGCGCGTATAGAAGGGTCGTCCGAATCCATCCCGGTTATCAGCGGTTCTGCCGGCTGCGTACACATCGCCCGGCTGTCGAGGTTGTTCCAAGCTGATCGCGCCAGACCTCGCGCTTGATCGTCTGCACCTGATCGTGCCCGACGGCAGCGATGCCATGGTGGTCCTGGAGGCGTGGGCCAACGGCTCGCATCCCGGTGCTGATCCGCGCTCAACGTTCGCTGAGCGCATCGCCGAGTCGGGCCACGTTAGCGTGTCCTTCAGCGACGAGGAGCCGCCCCAGTTGCGCCTCGATCTTCCCGACCTGTCACTGCAGACGTCGCCGCAGAACGGAGACGAGGGACAGCGCGACCACCTCGGGCTGCGCGTCATCTCGATCCGGCCCACGCAGAGCACTCCCGAGGCAGCCAAGCTGCTGACCATCACGGCGCGGCATGCCGTCGTCACGCAGGGAAACGGCGTAACCAGCGACACACATCGCTTGCTGGAGTGGCGGGAGGCGACGCAGCATGCCGCCAAGTCGGATCAGCTGTACGCGACTCTGAAGCTCGTCGAGAGCCTGGAGCGCGCGGAGAAGCAGCGAGCGCAGACGCAGCGCACGCGCTTCATCGCAGCGCGTGAATACTGGCGCTGCCGCAACTGCCGCGCGCTGTGGCGACCGGACACGCATGAGCGGTGTCCGTCGTGTGGCCGCGAGTTCACCGCCACCGACCTGAAGCAACCGGAGGTCGGCAAGGTCGAGTTCACCGTGGCCGACACCGACTCGATCAACCTCAGCGCGGACGCGGCGGTGCTTGTCGAGCCCGAGGACGAGCCCAACTTCGTCGGCCGCGTCTCGCGCATCGACCACCAGCGGCACACCGTCGAAGTGGTGACGCGCACGTTCGAGCATGCGGGGGGCGAAGGCACGATCACGCCGTCGTTCAACAAGGCGCTCTACCAGGCGAAGCGCTCAGTGCTGGCTGCGATCGCGACCCGCGATTTCGGCGTCGGGTTGCTGTCGCAGCTACTGGTGGCACCCGAGCTCATCGTCGCCCCCGGGTTCGACGAGGACGGCGACGACGGCCACTCGTGGCTCACGCCGGGCATGATCGCCAACCCGCCGCAGAATCGCGCCGTTGCCCTGGTGAGCGAGCTCAGCGCGGGCCAGGCGGTGTTCATCCAGGGCCCGCCGGGCACGGGCAAGACGACGGTGATCGTCGAGGCCATCAAACGTCGCCTGGAACGCAACCCCGACGAGCGCATCCTCATGACCTCGCACTCGAACCTCGCGGTCGACAACGCGCTGGAGCGACTCGCGGGAACTCCGGGAATGCGCGCCGTGCGGGTGGCTCGCGCGGAGCGCGTGCATCCGGCCGTCGATCGCTACCGGGTGGACGACGAGGACGATCCTCGGCTGCTCGAGGCCAATTGCTACTTCGCGACGTGTGCCACCGCCGCAACTTCTGCCATCACTGACATGAACTTCGACATCGTCATCCTCGACGAGGCGAACAAGGCTCGCTCTGACGAGGCATTGCCCGCGCTGCGGCTGGGGTCGGCGCTGGCCCTCGTGGGTGACCACAAGCAGCTGCCGCCGGTCGAGGACGACGCGTTGTACGGCATCGTCGAGATCGACCCTGCGCTCGAGGACCTCGTCAACCGCAGCCTGTTCGAGCAGTGCTGGGACGGGGGCCTTCTCGAGAAGGCTCGATGCCTGCTGACCATTCAGCACCGCATGCACCCCGACATCGCCGCGTACGTGTCGGCCGCGTCGTACGACGGCCAGCTCCAGAACGCGCCCGAGGTATGCGAATACGAGTACGTGACACGCAAGCCATTCCCCGTGGCGCTGCACTTCGTCGACACCGAGGGCATGCGCGGCGGGCGCGAACGTCGTGGTCCCGGCGGCGCGCTGCGCAACGAGGCCGAGGTCAAGGTCGCTGCGCAGGTGGTGCGCATCCTCGACGAGCGCCTCCCTCGCGAGCTGTCGATGGCGGTGATCGCCATGTACGCGGAACAGGTCGAGCGGCTGCGCCAGGCGCTGGGGCGGCGGCGCTTCAAGCGCACGGTGAAGATCGACACGGTCGACTCGTTCGAGGGCCGCGAGGAGGACATCGTCGTCATCTCGTTGGTGCGCTCCAACGAGCGCGGTCGCATCGGTTTCCTGCGCGTCCCCAACCGCCTGAACGTCGCCATCTCGCGTGCCAAGCGGCTCGTTGCCTGCATCGGCGACAGCGCAACGCTGCGCAGCGGTGAAGAGTCGATGTATGGGCAGCTGGTCGAGGCGGCGCGGTCGACCGGCGGCTGGATGTCGGCGATGGAGCTGGTGCAGCAGCCGTCGCGGCGTCGCGGCAGCAGCCGCCCTGAGAGGGAGGAAGCCACCGAGACTGAGCCCGGCGCAGAGCCCGCGAAGCGACGGCGCAGGCGCCGCCGCCGCGGCCGGCGAGCCGATGTCC
>JBOHUE010000006.1:0-20007 GCA_050734185.1 Candidatus Dormibacteria bacterium
GCGGGAGAGGGGCTGGACAGCCCTCTGACCTCGCAGAAATCTCAGGCGATACCGCCCTGCACCTCCCAACCTGTGCTGCTCAGTTCTCGCGAGCCCCGTCCGGGTCGAACATCAACGCCCTGCTAGCGCCCAGTCAGCGCCAGCATCTTCGCCTGAGTTGAGTCGTCAGCCGGCGCATGCTCCGGTCCGAACGCACCGCCAGAACGCCACGCGGCGGCGACCTTCTGCAGGTATTGATACGTGTAATCCACGAGCTCAGCATCGAGCGTCGCGTCAGCGCCGATCGCGCGTGCCAGGTCCCACGAGTGAATGACGCTGTCGACCGCCATCTGCTGCGCGTAGTCCATCGCCGGCGTGTCGCCGAACGAGAGCGGCACCGACCTGTCAGCCGCGCCCGTCGCTTCGAAGGAGCTGGCGGCCGAGCTCTGTGCGCCCGCAACCCTCGCGACCGGGTCGGTCCCCAGCACATCTCCGTCCAGGCTCGTCCCGACGTCCGCGATCGACTTGCCCTGCATCAACTCGGCGACCCACAGATACTCGCCGCCGACATGGTTAACCAACGCGCGAACGTCCCACTCGGTGCAGGGCGTCGACGCCGACCATTGCTCCGGCGAGATCTGCTGAGCGTACTGCATGAAGCCGTCGCTGGCGCGACGGAACGCGTCACTGTTGTTCATGGATCGCGAGAATACGCGGAACGTGGCACGCGTGTCTCCCGGATGGCTCCTGATCGACGGCTCCAGCCTCATCTTTCGCGCCTTCTACGGCGTTCCCTCCAGCGTGCGCACGCCATCGGGCCAGCAGATCAACGCGGTGCGCGGCTTCCTCGAGACGCTCGCCCGCCTCATCACCAGCCGCCGGCCGGCGCACCTCGCGGTGGCCGCGGATGACGACTGGCGCCCCGACTGGCGCGTCGAGCTGCTGCCGGAGTACAAGGCGCAGCGCATGGCCGAGCCGGTGCCGCCGCTGCTCGAGCCGCAGTTCCCCGTGATCTGGGACCATCTCGACGCGATCGGCGTCGACCACGCCGGCGTCTCCGACTACGAGGCGGAGGACGTCATCGCGTCGTGGACGGCGAACACCGGTGACACCATCGAGATCGCCAGCGGCGACCGCGACCTCTTCGGACTTGTCGAGGCGGGTCGCATCTCCGTGCTGTACCCGGAGAAGGGCGGGCTCGCGTTGATCGATGAAGACGAGATCACGCGCCGGTACTCGATACCGGGCCGGAGCTACGCCGATTTCGCGATCCTGCGAGGCGATCCATCCGACGGCCTCCCGGGGCTGCGCGGAGTCGGGCCCGCGTCGGCCGCCAGTCTCCTCCGCGTCCACGGCGACGTCGCCGGCGTGATCGCGAACGCGAAGATCAGCGATGAGCAGCGCGACTACCTGCGACGCGCGTCGCGCGTGGTGCAGCCGATGCGGAGCATCCCGATCGCGCTGCCGCGCGGACGTCGCGACTCGTATCCAGCCGACGCAGAACGTCTCGCCGTTCTGACCACGAAGTACGGCACCGAGGCCCCCGCAGCACACGTGGTCGACGCGCTCGCCACCGTGGTCGCGGTGCCCGAGGCACGACGCTAGCCGGCTACTTCCCGGTGAGCGTGGTCACGGGGTGCACAGGCAGCTTCACCGGCGCGTGCGGTTGCTGGCTGAAGTCGAAGTCGGACATGAGGCTGCCCAGCTGCGAGGCGCTCTCGCGAACGTCTGGCCGCGGATCGGGTCGTCCATCGGTGTGCGGGTCGAGTCGCTGCCCGTTGAGGAACACGTCCTCGATGAGCTTGTCGTACGCGTCGAAGCTCAGGGTTTGGCGATCGATGTAGCCGCGACGCGCGTACGGGCTGATCACCATCGCCGGCACGCGCAGGCCGTAGCCGTTCGCGTCCACGCTCGGCGGCGCCACATGATCGTAGAAGCCGCCCCAGTCATCCCAGCTCAGGAGCACAGCCGTCGAGTTCCAGTCGGGGCTGGCCATAACCGCGTTGATCAGACTGGTCACGTACGACTGTCCCGCGCTCACGGCCCCGGGGGGATGCTCGCTCACGGGTCCCGAGGGCACCACCCAGCTGACGGCGGGCAGCGTCCCCGCGCGCGCCGCCGCATAGAACCGGTCCACCGATTGGATGTTGCTCAGCTGGCCGTCGTCCTTGACGGTGTCGAAGTACGGCAGCGGGTTCCAGATGCCCGGCGTCTTGGCGCTCTGCGCCACCGGCGTGCAGCTCACGCTGGAATCGTCGGCGCAGTCCGGTTCCGTGCCCGAGACGACGTAATACCCCCAGCTGACCCCCTGCCGGTGCAGGAGATACGTCATATCGGTCCACGCGTAGATCGGTGGCGTGCCCTTGCTCCCCTTCGCATCCGGCGGCGAGCCCGGACTCTGCAGCTGGTTGGTGCAGCTCGACGGGTTGTCGTGCTGCGTGCATCTCGCCGACCACTCCGACACCATGAACAGGTGCTCGGGCAGGCTCCACGATGCGTTGGGCTCGAACATGTGGTCCTGCAGCACGAAGTCCTGCGCGTACGTCCAGTAGTTGGGGATGTCGCTCTGCGTGTGGTAGCCCATCACGTCCGGTGTGGCGGAGTTCGCGCATGCGGGATTGTTGGGATCCGCGCAGCCCGTCTTCGCCTTGGCCACCTCCGTGACGAAGCCGTCCATCTTGCCGCCGTCGATGTCCGCCGTGGCGTTGGTGTCGCCATGCGGGCCGCCGCCATTGATGTCGGCGTGATCGACATAGGGCTTCACACACGTCGCGCTCGCAGGGTCGGGCACACAGACCGACGCAACGCCGTTCTGCATCGGGATGCCATCGGCGCCGGGATACGTGCCGAAGTACGTGTCGAACGACCGGTTCTCCTGCATGATCACGATCACGTGCTTGATCTTCTGACCCGCGACCCCGTTCGCTGTCGGGGACGGACTCGTGCCACCGGCGGCTGATCCGCACGCGGACACGACCACGACAACCGCGCCGGCGGTCGCGACCAGCGCGGCTCGAAGTCGCCGGTTTGTGTGCATCGATGCTCAACCTACCAGCGCCGGGAGCGGCGCCGCCTGAGAACTTGGTGAGGCGTGAACGAGCATTACTTCACCGCTGAGCCGTCGGTGCCGTCGCGGCCCAAGCCGGTCGACGTCGAGCTTCGCGGTGTCCATCTCACTTTGCAGAGCGACCGCGGCGTGTTCGCGTACGGTCACCTCGATCGTGGCACCGAGATCCTGCTGCGCTACGCGCCCGATCCCCCGTCCGGCGAGCTGCTCGACCTCGGCTGCGGCTACGGCGCCATCGCCGTGACGCTCGCGCTGCTCGCACCCGAGTCCCGCGTGTGGGCTGTTGACGTCAACCGGCGCGCGCTCGATCTGACCTCGCGCAACGCGACCGCGTCCGGCGTCGCCAACGTCGTCGCCGCGGCGCCCGAGGACGTGCCGCAGGACATCACGTTCAGCGCGGTTTACTCCAATCCGCCGGTGCGATTGGGGAAGGAGCCGCTGTACGCGCTCCTCGCTCAGTGGCTGAATCGCCTCGATCGCGACGGCGCCGCCCACGTGGTGGTACAACGCCACCTCGGCGCCGACACACTGGCCCAATGGCTTGCCGGCCAAGGGTTTGCCGTCCGTCGAGCGCGTTCGCGGCAGGGCTACCGCCTGTTGGAGGTGCGCCGGGGCGCCGCCAGCCATCATCATGGCGAGCGTGAGTCCTGAGGCGTCCGGGTTGATAGGCGTTGTCACGATCAACATCAACCCGGTCTTCCAGCTGGGGCCATTCACCGTTCACTGGTACGGCGTCTTCTACGCAGTCGCGTTCTTCTGCGCGTACCGCTTCGGGGCGCTGCCGCTCGCTCTGCGCAAGGGCGTTCCCCGCGCCGTGACCGAACGAATCGCCGTCTGGGCGATCATCTTCGGCCTGCTGGGTGCCCGCCTCTACTACGACGTCCAGCAGCCCGACTTCGTGCACAACTACCTGCTGCAGCCGATCAATCTCATCGCGTTCTGGAACGGCGGCATGGCTTTCTTCGGCGCGATCATCGCGGGCTTCGTCACGCTCGCCGTCTGCGCGTGGCGGTTCCGCCTCAACCCATGGGTGGTCGTGGACGGCGGTGTGCTGTTCGCGGTGGTGGGTCAGCCGATCGGCAGGATCGGCAACATCATCAACGGCGACATCCTCGGGAGTCAGAGCAACCTCCCCTGGGCCACGGCGTACTCATTTCAAAGCCCCGCAGGCAGCGGTCACTGCGCCATCCTGCAGCCCGGCTTCGACTGCGGCGTCGCGTACCAGCCCGCGGCTCTATACGAGGCGCTCGGCACCATCATCATCGGACTGCTGCTGTATGCGCTGCTGCGCCGCGGCGTGCGAGACGGCGTGATCGCCATCGTCTACGTCGCTCTGTATGCGGTCAGCCAGCTCATCCTGTTCGAGTTCCGCAAAAGCGAGCCGCCGGGACCGCTCGGGCTGCGCGAAGCTCAGTGGACTGCGATTGCGATGCTGGTGCTCGCCGTCCCGCTGCTCACGCTGCTGTGGATGAAGACGTCGTCGCGCCTCGAGGCGATGCACACCACCGCACATGCACCACCCGCGCAACCGGCGACCGTGCGATGAGCATCACCACCGCCGAGACCGTCGACAACATCGTCAACCTGGTCGCGCTCGTTCTCTACATCCTGATCTTCGCGCGCATCCTGCTGTCGTGGCTGCCCATCCATCCGTGGAATCCGCTGGTGCGCTGGCTGCGCATCATCGTCGATCCCATCCTCGCGCCATTCCGGCGGATTCTTCCATCGATCGCGGGACTCGACCTCTCGCCGCTGCTCGCGATCCTCGTCATCTTCTTCCTCGCCCGCCTGATCACCGGCGCCATCGACCACTTCGTGTTCGGCGCGCAGCTGAGCATCGCTGCGCTCGTCGTCACGCTGATCGCGCAACTGCTCGAGAACATCATCATCATCCTCGGCATCCTGGTGCTGATCCGCTTGCTCGTCGGGTTGTTCGCCGCGGACCCGTACCATCCGCTGGTCGCCGGCATCCGATCCGTGACCAACCCGCTCGTGCGGCCCTTCAGCGGCCTCGGATCGCGCCGCCTGACCGGGCTGGACATCCCCGCCGCTGCGACGCTGGTCCTCTACGTGATCCTGTTCTTCGTGGTGCGGTACGTGTTCGAGGTGCTCGTCGCCGGCGTCATCTGACTCGGGCGATCGCTACCGGAGCACACCCATCACATCGCCGTGCGTGAACTGGGCGCGGCTGCCATCGGAGCCGATGAGGTCGAGCTCCTGGTTCTGGCCGGCGCCGCCGGATGTCCAGCCGATGGCGTGCGAATCGTCGACCCAGAAGCGGCCGTACACGCCCTGCACGTACGTGGCCGCGTGCGTCGCGACCTTGACGAACGCAGTCCGCACTGTCGGGATGCCGCCGCACTCGGTGTCGACCAGCGGCACCATCACCACATCGCCATCGGGGCTGATCGACGGCGGCTCGACAAGCTCATGCGGCGACGCCGGGGTGTTCGTCCACGAGAACGACGCCCGCCCGCTGACCACGATGGTCTCGCGGCTGCCCTTCGCAAACGCAGCGACAAGACCGCCGTGCACGTCGGCCACAGCCCGTCCGTCGGTTGCAAGCACCGTCTTGGTCCCGGTCGCCGGGTCGACGATGTAGCTCGCCGACTCCTGCCAGCCCCCGCAGCTCTGCGCGGGCAACGAACTGCTCACGAGCCCCTGGTCGCTCCATTCGATGAGGCCGTTGAACGGACCGCCCGCGAGCGCACTCTGCCCGGTCTCGCTCCACTGGTACACGCGGCGGGGCGCCTCATTGACCCCGGCCACCCACAACGAGCCACGCACCTCGACGGTGCTGCCGGTCGGCGCGGGCGACGGGACCGTGGAATCGATCGCCGACCACGCCCACTCAGCGCCGACCGGGCTGAACACAACCGCACCTCCCTTGGGAAGGTCGCCGGTCCCAATCGGATGACCGCTCGAGTCAGAGACGCTGATCTGGTTGCTCGTGTAGTCGACGGAGTAGATCCGCGAGCCGGCCACGGATACAACGTCGCCATGGCTCGGCGTCGCCCAGAGCGGCGCGCCCGCGCTGTCGGTCGCCTGCAGCACCGTGTCCGTCCCCTGCTGCTGCTCGATCAGGATGATCGGCGCCGCGGACGATGCGATTGCGGTGCTCGCTGCTTCCGGCGCAGTTGATCGGCGCGACGCAGCCGGCGCAATGTTGCCCGGGGCGCAGGCAGCGATGATCCCGACGAGCGGGATCACGCCCAGCGCAGACGCGCTGCGCCTGCGGCTGCCCCTCTGCATGTCTACCCTCTCGCTGTTGATGACCACCGGGTCATGCTCGATCAAACGCACCGGAGGGCGCGGGGTTACGCAGCGCGGACGCGTTGGGCTAGCGGGCTCGCGCGGCGGTGCGGCGGTCTCGTTCCGGAGCGCGCTCGCGGCGGATCTCGACGCGATATGAGCCCGCGCCAGTGAGCGACTCGACCGCGCGCTCGAGTGCCGGGCCGGGCGCAACCCTGTAGTCCTCGGGCAGGGAGATCTCGTCGAAGCTCGACGCACCGATCACGTGGAGCACGACCGGACAGTCGCCGCGGTGCTGCTCGAGCGCGTGCCGCAGCGGGCCGATCGTCGCCGCGTGCGTCTCGGCGAGGCGGATGTGCACGGTGCTGTCCCGCCGCCAGGTGGTGAGTCGCGCGTCGTCGAACGCGTACACGGTCTCGGCGAGGATCTTCGCGGGCTCGAGATCATTGCGCTCGTCGTCGTCTGCGGGCGGCGCTGTGCCGTTGGCCGGGCGGCCAGCCTCCACCTTGCCGCGGACCACCACCACCGCGTCGGGATGGAGCGCTGCCGCGCACTCCTCGAACGCCCGTGCGAAGACGACAACCTCGCATGAGCCGGTGAGATCCTCGATCTGAAGGAACGCCATTCGCTGCCCCGTGGTGCTCTTGCGTGGGACGAAGCTGCGCACGTCGCGCACCGCGCCGCCCACCTGCACGATCAGCCCGTCGAGATGCGGCCCAAGCTCGGCGATGCTCGTATCGATGCGCTCCTGCAGCTCGGCGGCAACGCGACGCAGCGGGTGATCGCTCAGGTACATCCCGAGGTACTCGCGCTCCCAGGTGAGCCGTTCATCGGACACCGCCGCGTTGTCTTCAACCAGCTCGGTGCCCCTGATGGGGTCGACCGGGGTGCCGACGATGGTCACCTCCGCCGACGACTCGCCGAAACCGGCGGCGTCGCCGAACAGCGCGATCTGCCCGGATTCGCGCTCGCGCCGAATCATCGCCGCGCGGTCCATCGCGGCGTCGAGCGAGCGCAGCAGGGCCGCGCGTTCACCCAGCGAGTCGCACGCCCCGCTCTTGACGAGCGCCTCGAGCACACGGCGGTTCAGGTCGCGGCTGTTCACGCGCAGGCAGAGATCGAGCAGCGAGTCGAACGGATCGCCCTGGGCGCGCGCATCAACGATGGCGTCGGCGATCCGCTCACCCACGTTCTTGATGTGCCGCAGCCCGTAGAGGATCTCACCGGACTCACTGGTGCCGATGCTGAACGGTCCCGAGCTGCGGTTCACGTCCGGCGGCCGCACCATCAGCGCTCGCGCGTGAGCGTCGAGGATCGTCAGCTTGAGCTTGTCGAAATCGCCCGCGCGGCTGTTGAGCAGCGCGCACATGTACTCCAGCGGGAAGTTGGCCTTCATGTACGCCGTCTGATAGCCGATGAGGCCGTAGCAATGGGCGTGCGCCGCGTTGAAGCCATAGCCGGCGAAGTACGCGATCAGGTCGAAGATTTCGGTCGCCTTTTCCTCGCTAACACCGCGGCCCGCGGCGCCGCGCAGGAACTTCTCACGCTGCGTCGCCATCTTCGCCTTGTCCTTCTTCCCCATCGCGGCGCGCAGCACGTCTGCCTCGCCGAGCGAGAAACCCGCGACGGCGGAAGCGATCTGCATCACCTGGTCCTGGTAGATGATCGTGCCGTACGTTTCTGCCAGGCTCGCCTCCATCTCAGGGAGCAGATAGGTGACGGGCTCCTCGCCGCGCTTGCGCCGCATGTAGATGTCGACAACGCCCCCCTCGATCGGCCCCGGCCGGTTGAGCGCGTTGGCCACCGCCATGTCAGGGATCGAATGCGGCTGCAGGTCCATGAGCACGCGCTTGGCGAACGTGCCCTCCATCTGGAACACGCCGTGCGTGTCGGCGCGCCCGAGCAGCTCGTATGTGGTGCGGTCGTCGAGCGGGATCGTGTCGATGTCGAACGGAATGCCGCGAACGCGGCGCACGTGCGCCGCCGCCTCGTCGAGCACGGTGAGGTTCGACAGTCCCAGGAAGTCGATCTTCAGCAAGCCGATGCGCGACACGCCGTTCATGTCGAACTGCGTGATGGCGGCGACGCCGTCCCCGCTCGTCGAGCGTTGCAGCGGCACCACGCCCACGAGCGGCTCCGACCCGATCACCACACCGGCCGCGTGCGTGGACGCGTTGCGCGCGATGCCCTCGAGGCGGCGCGCGTTGTCGATGACCCGCGTCGCCCACTCCTCGCTCTTGTACAGCTCGCGTAGCTCGCGGCTCTCCGCCAGCGCACGCTCCAGGGTGATGTTCACGACTGGCGGCACCAGCTTGGCGAGCCGGTCGACATCCGGGAGTGACACGTTGAGAACGCGGCCCACGTCGCGAATCGCCGCCCGCGCCGCCATGGTGCCGAACGTGATGATCTGCGCCACGCGGTCGTGGCCGTACTTGTCCTGCACGTAGCGGAGCACGCGATCGCGGCGCTGATCGTCGAAGTCGATGTCGATGTCCGGCATCTGCACGCGCTCCAGGTTCAGGAAGCGCTCGAAGATCAGTCCGTAGCCGAGTGGCTCGATGTCGGTGATGCGCAGGACGTACGAGACGATCGAGCCGGCAGCGCTGCCGCGACCGGGTCCAACGCGCACCTCGTTGCATCGTGCCGCGCGGATCAGGTCCCACACGATCAGGAAGTAGGCGGAGAAACCGGTCTGCTTGATGACGTCGAGCTCCATCGCCAGGCGCTCGCGGTGCGTCGCGGTGACACCGTCCCCGTAGCGCTCGAGCAACCCCGCCTGGCACAGCTCGTGCAGGTAGCTGTCGGCATCATGGCCGTCAGGAATGGGCTCGTAGCGCGGTAGTAGGTTGCGTCCCAGCTCGAGCTTCACGTTGCAGCGCTCGGCGATGCGCAGGGTGTTGCCGGCCGCCTCGCCGTACGCGGCGAATCGCTGCCGCATGGTGCTGCCGTCCGTCATGAAGAAGTCCGGGCCGTTGAACTTGAAGCGCTTCTCATCCTCGCGGCGCGCTCCGGTCTGCAGGCAGAGGAGGATGTCGTGGGCCTCGGCGTCGTCCGGCCGGATGTAGTGCGAGTCGTTGGTGCACACGAGCGGCAGGCCGGTGCGGCGCGCGATCTCGACGAGCCCTTCGCGGACCTGCGTCTCCTCGTCCATGCCGTGGTCCTGCAGCTCGAGGAAGTACGCGTCCGTGCCCATGATCTCGGCGTGCTGCCGCGCGACCGTTTCCGCCGCGGCCATGTCGCCCCGCAGGATGGCCTGCGGCAGCTCACCGCCGAGGCACGCGGAGAGGCAGATCAGCCCCTCGCTGTGCTGGGCGAGCAATTCCTTGTCGATGCGCGGCTTGTAGTAGTGGCCTTCCAGGTGCGCGGTGCTGACGAGACGCAGCAGGTTGCGATATCCGGTGTCGCTGGCGGCGAGCAGCACGAGGTGGCTGGGATCGCGATCGGTGCGCGCGTCGCGGTCATGGCGCCCGCGCGGCGCCATGTACATCTCGCAGCCGATGATCGGCTTGACTCCGGCGGCGGTTGCCTTAGCGTAGAAATCGACCGCGCCGTACAGCACACCGTGATCGGTGATGGCGATCGCCGGCTGTCCCATCGCGCGCGCCGTCTCGACAAGCTCGTTGATACGCGCAGCGCCGTCGAGCAGCGAGAACTCGGTGTGTGTGTGGAGGTGGACGAATGGTTCGGACGAACCGTCACCCGCTACCACGTGCGCCTCTGTTTCTCCTCGCCGCCTCGCTCGAACAGGCGTACGCTATCACAGTCGGCGGTAGCCTTTGGCATGCGCGCCAACACCGCTGCGAGGCGGGCGCATCGTAACCCGGCACCGTAAGAGATTGCGAGTGTCGAACACGCAGAAACGCCCACGGTGGGAGAGATGAACATGCTTGACGGCCGTCACCTGTTCGCCCGAGCAATTCCGGTCGTTGCCCTTTCCGGCGGACTCCTCCTCGCCGCGTGCGGCGGCGACACAACCAACAGCAATGGCGGCGGCGGATCGAACGCCGCATTCACGATATCGACCGCAAACGTCTCCGGGCTCGGCTCGGTGCTTGTCAACGGCGACGGCCGAACCTTCTACACCCTCAGCTCGGAGGCGAGTGGCAAGCTCACCTGTACCGACGGCAACGGGTGCACGAAGGTGTGGCCGGACACGGAGCTGCCGTCGGGCACCGCATCCGCCATCGCCGGGAGCGGGATTCAGTCGGGGGAGCTGAGCACGGTCAAGGCGACCGACGGGAAGCTGTACGTCACGTATGGCGGCTACCCGCTGTACACGTACACCGGCGACAGCGCTTCGGCGCAGTCGCACGGCCAGGGCATCACCAGCTTCGGCGGCACGTGGTACGCGATGGGCGCATCGGGAACGCCGGTCACCACGAGCGTCAGCAGCGGCGGCGGCTACTGACAGACGGGTGCATCGTCAGCGGCTGCACCGGTCACGAGACGCGCCGGTGCAGGCCGACTGCGGTCTCGACATGATGCGTCTGCGGAAACATGTCGACCACGTCCAACGCCGTGATCTCGTACGGGCCCGAGGCGACGAGCACATGCAGGTCGCGGGCGAGCGTCGCCGGGTCGCATGAGACGTAGACCACGCGGTCGGGACCGGCGAGTGCCAGCCACGCAGTGACCGCGCTATGGCATCCGGCGCGCGGTGGGTCGACGATCACCGCGCCGGCACCGGCGCCGACCTGCGGCAGCACGCGTTCGACGGGTTCGGCGACGTAGCGCACCCGCGCGGCGACGTCGTTCAGCCGCGCGTTGAGAACGCCCATGCGCGCGGCTGCCCGGTTGCTCTCGATGCACACCACGTCCGTGCCACCACTCGCCAGGTGAACCGACAGAACACCGATGCCCGCATACGCGTCGACGACGCGCAGCCCGCTGACATCCCCGAGCGCACGCAACGCGCACTCGTACAGCACGTCCATCTGTGCCCAGTTGGCCTGGATGAACGAATCCGGCGTCACCCGGTACGTGTGGTCCCGCCAGCACATCGTGGTGGCGTCCAGGCTCACCCGCAACTCGCTGCCGGGCGCGGTCGCGATCTCGTCGACGGCTCGTACGCCGAGCGCCGGCCGGGGTTTGCCGCGCACGAGCAGCTCGCCACCGTCGCCGGCGGTCACGTGCAGCGTGTCCAGCGGCGGCGTGCCGGGTTGCGCGCCGTGCGCCGCGAGCTCGCGCAGCACCGGCAGGAAGTCGGTGATGGTGCCGGCGTGGATGAGACAGTCCGCGATCGCGATCGGCCGCCAGCTCCGCGCGCGGTTGAAGCCGAGCTCGACGCCGCCACGGTCGCTGCGCACCACATGAAACTCGCCGCGGCGCCGATAGCGCCACGGCTCCGGCATGCCGTGAACGGGGACATCGCTCGGCATCGGTACACGCTGCCGCGTCAGCGCGTCGATCAGGATCTCGCGCTTCAGCGCCAGCTGCCGCGGGTACGCGATGTGCTGCAGCTGACAGCCGCCGCACTCGGGGACGTACGAACACGGCGGCGCCACACGGTCGGCGTCCGCTTCGATGATGTGCCGCGCGGTGGCGAACGTGGTCTGGCGCTTGCGGTAGCGGATCTCTGCGTCGACGAGCTCGCCGGGGATGGCGGCGTCGATCATGAATGTGGCGCCGGAGTCGTCGTGGGCGATGCACAGCCCGCCATGCACCATCCGCTCGCAGCGCAGCGGGCCGGACATCCGGCCCGGGCTCACGGTCGCGGCAGGCGCTCGCGCAGCAGACGGTCGACGAGCTGCGGCTGGGCCTTACCGCCGGTCGCCTTCATCACCGCGCCGACGAGACGGCCGAGCGCCGCATCCTTGCCCGCCTGGAAGTCGGCCGCGGCGGCGGCATTGCCGGCGATCGCCGAGTCGACCAGCGCCGCCAGCTCAGCGGTGTCGCTCACCTGGCCGAGCCCGCGCTCGCGCACCACGACCTCCGCGTCCCCACCGGGCACGTACAGCTCCGCCAGCAGCTCCTTGGCGGTGAGACCGTTGATGACACCGTTAAGGAGGAGATGCAGCAGCCGCGCCAGGCCGCCGACCCCGATGCCGCTTTGCGCCAGCGGACGCCGGTGCTCGTTGGCAAGGGCGGCGACATCGCCGCTCAGCCAGTTTGCCGCAATCTTGGCAGGAACATCAGCCGCGACCAGCGCCTCGAACGCATCCGCATCCTCGCGCGAGCCCGTCACCTGGCCGGCGTCGTACGCGCTCAGCTCGTGCTGCTCCTGGAAGCGGCGGGCGCGAGCAGCGGGAAGCTCGGGGAGGCTGCGACGCACGCGGGCGACGAACGCGTCGTCGAGCGCGAGCGGCGGCAGGTCCGGCTCAGGGAAGTAGCGGTAGTCGTGCGCCTGCTCCTTGCTCCGCTGAGACACGGTGCGCGCGTGGGTCTCCACCCAGCCGCGCGTCTCCTGCGCGATCGTGCCGCCGCCGTCGAGCGCCTCCGCCTGGCGACGGATCTCGTAGTCGAGCGCGCGGTGCACGGCGCGAAACGAGTTCATGTTCTTGACCTCCACCTTGGCGCCGAACTCGGACTGGCCGCGCGGCCGCAGGGAGACGTTGGCGTCGCAGCGGAACGACCCCTGCTCGAGGTTGCCGTCGTTGACGCCGATGTACATCAGGATCTGCCGCACGCGCACGAGGTACTCGCGCGCCTGCTCCGGTGTGCGCAGGTCGGGCTCGCTGACGATCTCCATGAGCGGCACGCCGCTGCGATTGAAGTCGACGAGGCTCTGTGTCGCGCTCTGCAGCACATCGCCGGCGTGGTGCAGGGTGCCCGTGTCCTCCTCGAGATGCACGCGCGTGATGCCGCAGCGCGTCGTCTCGCCGTCCACGACGACGTCGAGCCAGCCGTCGCGCGAGAGGGGCATGTCGTATTGCGAGATCTGGTACCCCTTGGGCAGGTCGGGGTAGAAATAATTCTTGCGGTCGAACTTGGTGAACGGCGGGATCTCACAGTTGAGCGCCAGCGCGGTGCGCACCGTGTGGTCGATCGCCTGCCGGTTGATGACCGGCAGCACGCCGGGCAGGCCCAGACACACCGGACACGTGTTGGCGTTCGGTGCGGCGTCGATGTACGCCGCGTTGCAGCCGCAGAACATCTTGCTGCGGGTCAGGAGCTGCGCGTGCACCTCGAGGCCGATGACGGCCTCGTAGCGCTCGAGCGCGGCCTCGCGAGTCGGCGCCTCGGCCTGCGTCACGCCACTTCCGCCAGCGGCGGCAGCGCCGCATGCCATTCGGTGGCCTGCTCAAACGCGCGCGCGACGCGAAAGACCTGACTGTCGGCGAAACGTGGCGCGATCACCTGCAGCCCGATGGGCAGGTTGTCGACGAAGCCACACGGCACGGAGATGCCCGGCAGGCCCGCGAGGTTCACCGGGAGCGTGAGAACGTCGCACATGTACATCGAGAGCGGGTCGCTGCGGTCACCCATGGTGAATGCGACGCTCGGTGAGGTCGGGCACACGAGCGCGTCGACCTCCTCGAAGACGCGCGTGAACTCGGTGTCGATGACGGTACGCACCTTCTGCGCCTTGCGGTAGTACGCGTCGTAGTAGCCGGACGAGAGCGCATACGTGCCGAGCATGACGCGGCGCTTCACCTCGGGCCCGAATCCCTCCTCGCGCGTGCGCAGGTACATGTCGGTGAGCGAGGGACGGTCGGCACGCACGCCAAAGCGCACGCCGTCGTAGCGCGCGAGGTTCGACGAGCATTCCGCCGGCGCGATGATGTAGTAGACGCTGAGTGCGACCTCCGTGCTCGGCAGCGAGACGCGCTGCAGCACCGCGCCCTGTGCCTCGAGGACGCGGATCGCAGCCTCGACCGCGGCGCGCACCGGCGCCTCGATGCCGTCGCTGAAGTACTCGTCGGGCACACCCAGGCGCATGCCGGCGACGCCGCGCGCCATCTCGCCGGTCAGGTCATCGAGCGGTCGCGGATCCGATGTGCTGTCAAGCGGATCGTGCCCAGCCATTGCCGCGTACACGAGAGCGGCGTCATCGACCGTGCGCGCGAAGGGACCGATCTGGTCGAGCGACGAGGCAAAGGCAATGAGCCCGTAGCGCGACACGCGGCCGTACGTGGGCTTGTAGCCGACGACTCCGCTGAACGCAGCAGGCTGACGTATCGAGCCGCCGGTGTCGGAGCCGAGCGAACACGGCACGCTCGCGGCCGCGACGGTGGCGGCGCTGCCGCCGCTGCTGCCACCCGGCACGCGCTCCACGTCCCACGGATTGCCGACGGGGCCGAATGCCGAGTTCTCGTTGGACGACCCCATCGCGAACTCGTCGCAGTTGGTCTTGCCCACGCACACCATGCCGGCGTCGAACAGACGCCGCACCGCCGTGCCCGTGTACGGCGGCACGAACGGCGTGAGGATGCGCGACCCGGCTGTCGTCTCGACGTCCTCGACGCAGAGCACGTCCTTCAACGCGATGGGTATGCCGCACAACGGCGACGTTGTGCCGGGTCGATCGCGCAGGGCTGCGGCCGCCTCGCCGGCTTGACGCATGCCCAGCTCCGGCGTGAACCGCAGGTACGCGTTGACCTGGGGTTCGCGTGCACGCGCGTGTTCCACCGCCTGCTCCAGCAGCGCTTGCGGCGTTGTCGCTCCGCTGCGCAGCGCCGCCGCCAGTTCGCGAATGCTGCTAGGCGTCGAGCTCGTTCTCCTGGATGGCGCCGACGACGAAGTACTGACCGTCGCTCGCCGGCGCGTTGCGCAGCGCGCGATCGGCGCCGAGGCACGGCGTGATCTCGTCGTCGCGCATCACGTTCACGAGATCACCGACCTGCGCGGTCTCGGCGACCTCTGACGTATCGACCGCCTGGATACGCGAGATGTGCTCGAGGATCGCCTCGAGCTCCGCGCCGAGGCGGCTGCGTTCGCCCGCGTCGAGGCCGAGCCGGGCGAGCGTTGCGACATGGTCGACGTCTGCCGAGGTGAGCGTCATCGCTCGCCATTATCCGGTGCGGCGCAGCCTGTCCCGGGCGGGCTCAGTGCGGCAGCCACGTGAGCACCGTCTGCTCCGTCGGCGTGAATCCGGCCGCGCGATAGACGGCCAGCGCCGCCGGGTTGTCGCTGCGGGTCCAGACGGATGCGAACGTGACCCCTCTGCCCCGTATGAGCGTCATCGCCGCGGTGGCCAGCTGTGTGGCAACGCCGCGGCCGCGATGCTCGGGCCGCACGAAGAGCTCGACGACCTCGGCCTCGAGCCCGTTGCCCGGGTCGAACAGCGACACCCAGCAGAATCCGATGGCCGCGCCGGCGTCGTCGTGGGCCACGAGAAACCGGTTCTCCGCGATGTAGCGCGGTGTGATCCGCAGCCGCTCAGCGACCTCACCGGCCGTCTCCTCCGGGTGGTCGAAGTGCGGCTGCTCCTCGAGCGTGAGCGCCACGAGCAGGCCGCGCACCGCCTCGCTCTCGGCGGAGTCCATCTCGGTGATTCGTGCGGAATCGCCATCCATCGAGGCCGATTCTGCCGGGGGCGTTGCGCCGAAGGCTCAGAGGGGTGTTGCGGTCGGCAGCGGCACGGGCGGCTTCCCGGGGCAGGCCACCGCGGCAGCCGGCACCGGCGTGGGGACGCACGGTTCGGGCACAGGCGGAGACGCCGACACGATCGGCGGCACCACCGTCACCGGTGGCGACGCGGGCGCGGGCAGGATCTTGACTGGCGGCGTGCTCGGCGCCGGGGGCGCCGCTGTACCGCTCAGCTGGCTCCAGGTGCTTCCGTCCCACGACCAGAGCGCGTTGGCGTACGCGGGCATCCCGGGCATCGGCGCATCCGCGGGAGAGCCGGCCATGGGGGGAAGGACCGGCGCGGTCATCCCGCCGAAGAGCAACACTCGTCCGGCCGAGCCGTCATAGACCATGGTGGCGCCGCTCACGATCCCAGGGGTCCGACTGGGATGGTGCTGGCTCCAGGCCTGACCGGACCAGGTCCACGTCGCCTCGGACGAGTACGCGACCACCGAGCGATCTGCCTCGTCGGGCACCAGCTGGAACAGTGGCGGCACTGCGGTCGGCGACGACGTCGTGAGCTCCGACCAGGCGGTGCCATTCCACGTTGTCTCGCTCGCGGTGCAGCACGCGAACGGTATGGCTCCGCTCCCTCCCGATGTTGATGGCGCGCCGCCGAGCGGGCACGGCGCAGCGACCTGCGGCGCCGTCGATGGCACCGCCCCGCCGCACACCGTGGTCGCACCCGCTCGGAACAGCGCGAGGTGGCCCGTCGCCGGGTCGGGTACGAGTGCCGCCCAGCCGAGAATCCCGGTCCCGCCCTGCGGAGGCTGGGCGCTCAGATCCGACCACGCCGATCCGCTCCAGACCCACGTGTGCAGCACGGCCGGCGTCGCGATGGCTGCGCAGGATTGCGCCACCGGCTGCGGCGAGCCCGCCGGCGGCGACGCGGGAATCGGACAGGCTGGCATCGGCATCGTCTGCACCTGCTCCGTCACCAAGAGGACCTGCCCTGTGGCGGGATCTGTCCCGACTGCCGGGGCCGGGCCCAGAATCCCCGAGGGTGCCGGCTGGCCCGTGTCGTGCCAGTTGGATCCATCCCAGGTCCAGGTGTCGGTCAGCACCGACGGCACGCTCGCCATGCATGGGGCCATCGAGGCGCCGTTCGGTCCGCCCACGGGCGGCGGCGATGGGGCGATGGGCTCGATCGGCGGTGACGAGACCGGCGACGACGGCGGGCCGACCGAACCAGACGACGACACCGAACCGCTGCCGCAGATGCCCTGCACCGCTTTCTGGGCTCCCCGCCCGCCGACCAGGAGCACATCGTGCGCGTGCGGGTCGTACGTCATCGCGGCGTACGCGCGCGCGGGCGGCGACACAGAGGGGTGCTGCTGCGTCCATGACGACCCGTCCCACGTCCACGTGTCGTCGAGGTCGGCCGTGCCGTTCGCTGCGGTCCCCCCGAACAGGACCACCTGGTGCCTCGCCTCGTCGTAGGCGGCGGCCGCAAATGCGCGCGCTGGCGGCGCATCGCCCGGCCCGGAGCCGGGTCCGTGCGCACCGCGCAGCCCGAAGTACGCACCAGCGGTACCGCCCGCGACCGCGATGAACGCCACAGCCGCCAGCGCCCAGCGCGCGCGCCGCAGTCCGGCGGCGGCCGGCGTCACTGTCGGGTCAGCCACTCGCGCCTCCTTACTCGCTGCGCGACACGATGATGCACCGTCAGTGAGACGCGCGACGGGCACCATTGGTTCCCGCGCCGACTATTGCGCGGCCTCAACCCGAAGGCGCGGCCTGAAATGCGACCGGGCACACCTGCTTCGCACCGGCGACGGCGATGGGTGTGCAGGGAATCGGTTGCGCCGACGTGGGCGGCACGAAGGTCGGCAGCGGAGACGCGCGCGAACTTGCCGGGGGTACGACGTTCACCGGCGACGGCGACGGCGGCGGTGACGGCGAGGGCTTCGACGACGGTGACGGTGACGGTGACGGCGAGCGCGTCGGTGTCTCGCCGACTATCTGTGTCCAAGTGGTGCCGTCCCACGACCACAGCTCGTTCGAGTAAGCCGGATTCACCTGCGGTGGGGGCACCGGCACCGGCGTCACGACCACCGGGATCACAGCCGAGGTCATCCCGCCGAAGAGGAGCACCCGTCCGATAGCACCGTCGTAGACCACGGTGGAGCCGCTCACAAGCCCAGGCGACGGGCTCGGATGCAGTTCCGTCCAGGCGCCGGCTGTGCGCGTCCATGTTGACTGTCCGGCGTACGCGACGACCGCCCGGTGCGAGGTGTCCGCCGCGACCTCGGACGGCGTCGTGGCAGGCCCGTTCACCTCTGCTGGCTGGTGCTGCGCCCAAGCGGCTCCGTCCCACCTCGTCTCGCCGGTGAAGCAGCACGGTGTTAGTGGCGCGCTTGAGGGCGCGGCGGCATCTGACGTGTTCCCCCCGAGCGGACACTCTCTTTCTATTGCGGCACCAGCCTGCGCGCCGGGACAGACGACCTGGCCGCCCACCTGGAGTAGCAGCAGATGAGCCGACCCAGGATCCGCGACCAACACGGCGGCGCCGTAGGCGATCTGCGAGAGCATCTGTTGCGGCTGCGCGGCCAATGTCGTCCACTCAGCGCCGCTCCACACGTATGCGTGCAGTGTGCCGGGGCCCTGGATGGATGGGCACCCTGGCGCCGGCAGCGGAGAGGACGCCGGCCCCCCCGGCCCCTCATACAAGCAGACCGGCAGTGGCTTGACCTCAACTTGCTGCGTCAGCAGGATGACCTGCCCCGTAGTGGGATCGGTAGCCATTGACGGCGCCGGCCCGCCGGGCCCCGACGGCGTTGACCGTGCGGTCGCATGCCAGTTGGACCCGTCCCACTCCCATGTGTCGGTCAGCACCGACGATTTCTGCGAGTCGCGCCCACCGAACAGGAGCACATCGCGGCTGCTCGGGTCATAGCTCATCGCGGCCGCAGAGCGCGCCGGCGGCGTCACGGACGGATGCTGCGGCGACCATGTCGATCCGTCCCACGTCCATGTGTCGCCGAGCGTTGTGCCGTCCGCCGTGCTGCCGCCAAAGAGGACTACCTGCTTCCGCGCCTCGTCGTACGCGGCCGCGGCGTAGGCACGCGCTGACGGCGTATCCCCTAGACCAGAGCCAGAGCTGTGCGCGCCGCGCAGCCCCAAATACGCGCCCGCGCCGGCGCCGGCAACGGCGATTAGCCCGACCGCGACCAGCGCCGAGCGCGCGCGGCGCCGCCCCGCCGATGCCGCTATCTCGCTCCCGTCGGCCACAGAAGCCTCCTCTCGCTGCGCCGCAGGTGAAGCAGCTAGTTATTGAAACGGAGGGCGGGCGCCGTTAGTTTCCGTGCATACACTTCGTGACTGTGAGCGACTCCCCCGAACAGGCCAAAAACCCCGAGCGCCTCGAGCTCGAGGAGCTGACCTCGTTGCAACCGGGGCTGGCGCGGTTCATGCCGGAGATCGGGTCGCGCTTCTGGAAGTGCTACTACGCGGCCGAGGCGGGCAACTGGCCGATGGCGCGCTGGCAGCTCAGCGAGCTCCGCAAGCTCATGCGCATGTGCATGGTCACCCGGCCGAAGTACATCGCCGACCTGCAGGAATGGATCGCCGACGATCTCGAGCCGCTCATACGGGCAATCGACGCCGGCGACATCGATGGCTTCCGCAACTGCTACCACGACGCTGTTGACGCCGCGAACGACTTCCACCGCCGCTGGAAGAAGCCGTTCATCCTCTGGAAGCTGCCCGACTCTCCCCCACCAGACCTCGATCTGACTCCGCAGGACTGAGCTCGCGGGCGCGGTCCGCACCCGAGTGGTAGACCTACGTAATGGAGCCGCACGTCGCTCGCGACGAAATGATGGATCGTCTGCGCAGCGGTGGAGTGCGCGACCCGCGCGTCCTCGCCGCCATGGAGGCGGTGCCGCGCGAGGAGTTCGTCACCGACTCAGAGCGCGGGGACGCGTATGCCGACCGCGCGCTCCCCATCGACGCCGGCCAGACGATCTCCCAGCCGCTCATGGTCGCGGTCATCGTCGAGGCGCTCGAGCTGCACGACGGCGACGTCGCGCTCGACGTCGGCACGGGCTCGGGATACCAGGCGGCGGTGATGGCGGCGTGCGGTGCGCATGTCGTCAGCGTCGAGCGCATCCCGGACCTCGGCCTCGACGCCATGACGCGCCTCGGCAGACTTGGCTTCGACGTCGACGTGCGCATCGGTGACGGCTCCCTCGGCGCGCCGG
>JBOHUE010000007.1:0-40581 GCA_050734185.1 Candidatus Dormibacteria bacterium
CAACACCATGCGGTCGCGCATCTTGGCGTCCGTCATGCGCCACGCCTCGGTCGCGATGACGCCGGGCGCAACGATGTTCGCCGTGATGCCGAATCGCGAACCCTCGAGCGCCATCGATTTGCCGAAGCCGATCACCGAAGCCTTGGTCGCCGCGTACGACGCCTGGCCGAAGCCGCCGAGCGTTGCCGCCACAGATGCCATGAACACCACGCGGCCCCACCCCTGCTCGCGCATGTACGGCCACGCGGCCTTGGTGCAGTTGTAGGCTCCGGTGAGGTTGACGCGGAGGTCGCGCTCCCACAGCTCGTCATTCTGGTGCTCTATCTGCGCCACGTGGTCGAGTGTCGCCGCGTTGTTGACGAGGATGTCGATGGCGCCGAAGTCCTTCTTGATGGCGGCGAACACGTCGCGCACCTGCTCGCGGTCGGTGACGTCGAGCTTCATCGCGGCAGACCGCCGGCCCATATCGCGGATCTCCTGGCTGGTGCGCTCCGCGTACACGACGTGCTGCGACGTGAACAGCTGCGCCAGCGCCGACTGCGCCGACTCGGCCGCGGCGCTGAGCGAGGGATCGGACTCGATCAGGATGTCCGTGACGACCACGTCGGCACCGGCGCGCGCAAGCGCCAGACAGTCGGCGCGACCGAGGCCGCGCGACCCGCCGGTGACCACGGCAACCTTCCCGCTCAGATCGAACATCCCTCAGCTCCTTGTTCCCGCGCGACCCGACTCTCCGTGGCGCCGTCGGCGATTCTAGCTAGCGACGCGGGCCGGACCCGACCGCCACTGAATAGGTATGACCCGCGGCGCGCAGGCGCTCGACCAGCACAGTGCCCAGCGCAGTCGCCGGCGTCAGGACACCGCCGCCGCCGGGGAGCTGCTCACGGTCGGCGGCAAGGCTGAGGGCACTCTCTCCGAGCATCACGGCGGTCGCGCTGTACCCGGGATCGCCGCGAGCCGCCGCGGTCGCGACGTACCGGGCCCCGCTCGAGGTCGTCGTGTGCACCTCGAAGCGGAACTTTCCTGTGCGCTGCGTCTTCTCGCTCGGGCCCTCTCCCGGCTTGGGCAGCAGGCGGTCGAATAACGCTCGCCCGGGGCCTGATTGGTAACCAAGCGCAAAACCTCCGAGTCCCAGGCTCATCGCCGAGGCCTTGGCGGGCGCCGTGGGACCACGGCCAAAGCCGGTGACCTCGCGATATCGGAAGTTGCGCCCGTACGCCCACTCCTGCAGGGCGTTGCTGCGCCGGACGACCCGTGTGTTCGCTCTCGCCATGATGAACGGCCCAACCCACATGTCGAGGTCCTTCTCGTGCGCCACCCCGTTCAGGTCGGACTCGTAGCCCAGCTGCGGTTCGTTGGCGCGGTCAGGGCTCAGCGCATAGGGATCGCCGACAACCCTCCCCAGGGCCGGCTCGCGCTTGAGGTCGTCGAACAGGCCCCGCATCGATGCGAAGGTGCCGCCGCTCAACCCGCCGCGCAGCGACGCCACGACGCATGTCGTTCGGTCGAGAGCGCCCGCGCCGTCGGCGCGAGCCTGCTCATGCAGCAGCAGCGCCGCCAGGTCGGACGGCACCGAGTCGAAGCCACACGCGTGCACGATGCGCACGCCCGCCGCCGTGGCGGCGTCGTGGAAGCGATCGGCGCTGTCTCGCATGAACAGCACCTCGCCGCTGAGGTCCGCGTAGTCCGTCCGTTCCTCGCAGCACGCGGCCACCACCCCGATGCCGTTGTGCACGCGGTACGGACCGGCGGTGGTCACGACGACGCGCGTCGAGCGTGCCAGCGCGGTCAGCGACTCGGAGTCATTGGTGTCTGCCTCGAGCAGCGGCCAGGCCACGGCGCCGTTACCCAGACCGGCGCGGACCTCCTGCAGCGCCGCCATCGAGCGGCCCGCGAGCCCGATGCGCAGCCCCGCCGGCGCACTGCGCGCGAGATAGCGCGCGAGCAAGCGTCCGACGAACCCGGTAGCGCCGAGGATGGCGATGTCGGTGTCGCGGCGACGCCGCGACGTGCGCCCGCTCAGCTCGCTGCCGCCACCTGCTCCGGCGGATCGTCCGTGACGAGCTTCGGCCGCGACACCGCGCGGCGCTCGCCAAGGATGTACCGGCTGATGACGAGGCGCTGGATCTCGGCTGTGCCTTCCCAGATCTGGTAGATCTTCGCGTCGCGCATGAAGCGCTCGACCGGGTATTCCTTGACGTAGCCGTAGCCGCCGAGCACCTGCACGGCGTCGGTGGTGACGCGCATCGCCATGTCACCCGAGAACAGCTTGGCCATCGAGCCCTCCCCACGTGCGTATGGGATGCCGTTGCTCGCCATCCAGCCGGCGCGCCACGTGAGCAGCCGGGCCGCATCGATCTCGGTGGCCATATCGGCGAGCTTGAACGCGATCGCCTCGTGCTTCGCGATGGGCTTGCCGAACTGCACGCGCTCGAGCGAGTAGTCGCGTGCGAACTCGAAGGCTGCGCGCGCAATGCCGATGGCGCCGGCGGCGACGAGCGGCCGGGTGGCCTCGAGCATGAGCATCGCGCCGACCGCGCCCGGTCCCGTGGCGTTGCCCTCTTTGTCGAAGCCGAGCCGCGCATCCTCGGGAACGAAGCAGTCCTCGAAGATGACCTGCGCGGTGTGCGACGCACGCACGCCGAGCTTGCGCTCCTTCCGACCCTGGCGCATGCCGGGGTTGCTCTTCTCGATGACGAAGCCGGCGATGCCCGCCGGGCCGAGTGACTTGTCGGTGGTGACGAAGGCGACCTGCAGGTCGGCGATGCCGCCGTTGGTGCAGAACTGCTTGGTGCCGTTGAGGACGTAGCCACCGTCGACCTTCGTTGCCGTCGTCTCCAGCGCCAGCGCATCCGACCCGGAGTTGGGCTCGGTCAGGCCCATGGCCGCCAGGCGCAGCTCCATGGGATCGGTGAGCATGCCGATGTACTTGTGCTTCTGCTCCTCGGAGCCCATCGCGATAATGCCGGCGCCGGCGAGACCGCTGGCCATGATCGACACGGCGATGCCGGCGTCACCCCAGGACAGCTCCTCCTCGAGGATCACCGAGGTCAGCAGGTCGACGCCGCCGCCGCCGTACTCCTCCGGGAAGGTCGCGGCCGGCCCGAGCCCGATGGCGTGTGCCTTGCGCATCACGTCCCACGGGGTCTCCTCGTTGTCGTCGTAGTACGGCGCGACGGGGCGCATCTCCTTCTCGGCGAAGTCGTGCGCCAGGTCGCGGATCTCCTCCTGCTCGCGGGTGAGAGTGAACTCGAGGGTCATGTGTTCCTTTCCCCTACCGGGCCAGCCGGATGACGGCACGGCCGTTGGTCAACACCCGCTCGCCGCGGTTGGAGGTCGCCTCCACCTCGATGGTGGCAACGCCCTCCGCCTCGTCGACGGCGGTCACCTTTCCAGTGCACGTGATCGTGTCCCCCGCCACCAGTGGCTTGCTGAACCGCACCTGCAGCGACTCCAGGAGGTCGCTCCCACCAGCCCAGCGCGTCAGCGCCTCCGCCAGGATCCCCATCTCGAGCAACCCGTGCGCGATCGCTCCGGGCAGCCCGACCGAGAGCGCGAACTCGGCGTCGACGTGGATCGGGTTGTGGTCACCGGACGCCTCCGCGTACGCATCGATCTGCGTCTGCGGAACGGTCCGGCTCAGCGGCTGCAGTTCATCGCCGACCTTGAGGCTGGACAGCGCCGGCGAGCTCACGACGGTGCACCGCGGATGAGCAGCAGCGCACGGCCGCTGCAGACGACCTGGCCGTCCGACGGGCGGGTCGACTCAACCGCAAGGGTCAGAAACGTCATCCCCCGCTTGTCGTCGACGCCGACGATCTCGGCCGTGGAGTCGACGACGTCACCGGCGTGCACCGGTGCCGGCCACTCGAACGACTGCTCCCCGTGGATCAGGCCCGCGAGGTTGACGCCGACGTCGGGGTCGCTGAACAGCATCGCCAGCGTGGGGAACAGGCAGTACACGGCCGCGAACGTGGGTGGCACCTCGCCGGAGGGTGCGGCGCCGTCCGCCCCCGCGATCGCGGCGCCGAACGCCGCGGCGCGCTCCGGGTCGATCACCTGCCCGGGCGCCGCGTATCGCCGGCCGACGTGGCTGCTGTCAGGCAATCGCGTCACACGCATCCAAAGTTGACATGAGAATCAACATTCCCTACGCCACTATATGCCTGGGTTCCGAGCGAGTCAAAGTGCCGGCGGACGCGTGGACCCGGAGTTCAGCGGTGGTTGCGGCCTGCCCTGTGGAGAACCTGCCGCGCGGGCGCGCTCGCGTTCGCAAGGCGCTCGCCGAGCCGGTAGCGGCGTGACTGGACGACAGCGTCGAGGCTTGCCCTGGTCTCGGCCAGCTCGGCTGTCAGCCGCGCCACCTCGCTCTGAGCGCGCTCGATCTCGGTGCTCGCCTGCCGCAGTCGGCGCTCGGCGCTGACCAAGGCCGACGCCGGAGTGCGGCTCGCGTAGGCGTGCGCAACCCGACGAACGGGCCCGGCTTGGGGCGGCACTACGAAAGGCTCCGAGATGTCCGCATCCTCGAAGCCGGCGTAGATCAGCATGTCCTGCAACGCGCGGCGCGTCACGAGCCAGTACCCCGTGAACTCGCCAGGAAAAGTCTCGTAGTCGAGAGCCCCGAACTGCACCCAGGGCCTCTCCGGGTGTGCAGCCTCGATGTCCGGGAGGACGACCGTTGTGATGATGGCGACGTCGCGGGTCACCCTCCGGAGGTTGTCCAAGGCCTTGACGGGATTCTGCAGGTGGAGCAGGACGTCACCGCAGAACACGAGGTCGAAGGTGCCGAAACGCTCGGGCGTGAGGTCGTAGATGCTGCAGTCGTGATGCTCGACCTTCGATCCGCGGAGCGCATGGGCGACGCGGAAATGTTGCGCAACGTCGGCGTCGATGACACGCGAGCGATTTGCCGGAACGATGTCCAACTCGAGCAGGCTCGGCACGTCAATGGCCACGACGCGTTCGGCCCCTCGGCGTTCCATCTCGAAGGCGAAGAACCCGTCCATCGTTCCCGCATCGAGGACGGTCATGCCTTCGAGCGACGCTGGCAGCTCATAGAGATCGACCACAGACCGGTGATCGAAATGGCCCCGGCTGACGAGCCCGTCACCGAGTTCGATCGTGTGGTACCAGCCGTCCAGCCGCGGATCGTCAGGTCGTGTAGGAAGGTCGGTGATGGTGCGTTTCCTCGCCACTGCTCAGCCCAGTCCGCTCGCGACAGGCGCTCGGCCGAGAGCGTATCAGCTCAGCGCTCGAGCCCCACGAGGCGGTTCATCTCATATGTCGAGCGCCGCGAGGGCATCGTCGGCCACTCGGATGCGGCCGATCGTCGTCCCCGCCCAGTTTGTCAGGACGGGCTCGCGGAACCGTGCCAGGGCGTGGGGCAGCTGATGTGGAAGCGCGCCGAGGCGCCGGAGCACCGCGATCGCCAGCGGCGGCATCGCCTCGCCGGTGCCTGCCTCCAGCTTGAGCGCCACCGCAGGCCCGGCCGGCCGGAGCACGGCGACCCAGACGCCCGCGCCCCCGATCTTGGCGGTGACGCGGTCGCCCGCCGCCTCGAGCAGCGCCGTGTCGAAGCGACCGGTGCCCGCGACATGGAACGGATGTGCCGCCATGGCGTCCTGGCACCGATGGAAGGCGGCGCTTGACGCCTGCGCCGACGCGAACGCGCGGGCCAGCGAGCGCAGCGGGACACCGTACGTCGGCAGGCCACACCCATCGATCCCCCATGGAGCCTGAGAAAGCTCCGCCGCGGCGTGCCTGCTGAGCGCGGCCGTGACCGCCCGCTGCATCGGGTGCTCGCGCTCCAGATACCCGGACCGCGGCCAGCCCGCCACCGCACAAGCCGCCAGCATCGCTGCGTGCTTGCCCGAGCAGTTGTTGTGCATCGGCAGGGGGACGGCACCGGAGGCGAGAAGCCGCCGGGCGGCCGTCTCGTCCGCGGGGAGCTGCGGCCCGCAGGCGAGCTCGCTCTCGTCCACGCCGGCGCGCGCGAGGAGCGCGCGCGCAGTCGCGACGTGCTCGTCCTCGCCGTTATGCGACGCGCACGCAAGCGCGAGCTCGACGCTCGAGGCGCCGACGGCGTCCATCGCCATCTCGACGAACGGCAGCGCCTGCAATGGCTTGGCACAACTCCGCAGCGGCGTGACAACCTCCGCGTCGCCGGCGTGGCCAAGCAGAGCGCCCGAAGCGTCGACCACCGCGACGTGGCCGCGGTACACCGCTTCGACGACGTCGCCGCGGAAGGCGGTGGCCAGGGGATGACCAGATTCCGCCGTCACTTCGATGCCGAGTGTGGCAGCCGCGACTGCCGCACGGCGGCGGCGACTGGGAAGGGGGGTTAGAGGAGTTGAACGGTCGCCGTGGGGCGATGAAAGCGGACGCGGCAGCGATCACAGCGGAAGACAAGGCGTAGGCCCAAGCGGCCGATGACGTGGGCGGCGCGGTTGTCGCAGCTTGGGCACACGGCGCGCTCGTCCTCGAACTCTGTCGGCACGACCTTGAGGGGTAGCTCGACCGGCTTGTACTTTCTCATGTCCGGCATCGTAGACACCCCATTGCTGACAGTCAAGCTATCAACTTCTGCGTAGTGCCATGGCTGCTGTCGAGCGTTTTGACACTGAGGAGTCCACTTTGTTACCTTGCCGCGGACCTTTGGTGCCGGCCAAGGTGGGACCGAAGTGCGGGCTATGGCCGGCTCCCCAAGGAGGGGTTCAGACGGGCGGACACAGCCGGCGCTTCCTGCGTCACCTATGGGTCTTGCTTTCGGCCGCCGTTCTGGCCTTCCTGGTCACCCAACCGGGAACGCTTGCCGGTATGTCTCCGCTGACAGCAAACCACCTCGCCGCGATTCAGATCGACGCGGTCATTCAGAAGCCCGCGACCGCGCCGTTGATGGCAAGCCGTCCTGCGCAAACCGTCGTGATGCAGTCGGGCGAGGACGTGTCCGCGCTGGCGTCGAAGTACGGCAGCACCACCGCGGCGATCCGTTGGGCAAACGACATCACTGGCGGAAACGAGCCGGCGGCGGGCACATCGCTGCTCCTGCCACCGGGAGCCGGTGCGTTGGTGAAGGTTCAGCCAGGCGAGACACCGACCGCGTTCGCGGACCGTCTCCACCTCGACCCGAGTGCCGTCCTCGATTACAACGCGTTGAAGACGAATGACCCACTCCCCAACGGCATATACCTCCAGGTGCCGTACGGCGCCGCACCCACCGGCGCCCTGATCGCAGACAAGTTCAACGTTGCGCGCAACGGGGTTCCGTCAGTCCCCGGCGACCACGGCGGCGACACCTTCCCGTACGGGCAGTGCACGTACTACGTTGCGTCGCGACGCAACGTCACCTGGGGCGGCAACGCGTGGACGTGGTACGCGGGCGCAGCCGGGATCCGCCCCGAGGGTCACGTCGCCGTGGAGGGCGCCATCGTGGTGTTCGACGTCGGCTGGGCAGGGCACGTCGCGTATGTCGAGCACGTCAACCCCGACGGCAGCTTCCTCGTGTCGGAGATGAACTACTACGACAACGGCGGTGGCTGGGCACGCGTCGACCGCCGCACGATTTCTGCCGACGATGGCTCGATCATGGGGTTCATCTACTAGAGCCTCAGCCGCTGAAGCGGTAGCCGATGCCGGGAACCGAGTGGATGTACGTCGGCTTTTCCGCGTCCGGCTCGATCTTGCGGCGCAGCCGGTAGACGTGAGCGTCAACAGTGCGCGTCTCGATCTCGACCTCGTATCCCCAGACACGGCGCAGCAGCTCGCCGCGACTCATCACCTGTCCGGGGCGCGAGGCGAGCAGCGCAAGCAGGTTGAACTCGGTGAGCGTGAGCATCACCTCTTCGCTGTCGCGGAACACCTGACGCCGGCCCAGGTCGATCGACAGCCCGGGAAACTCGAAGCGATCACGCGGCTGCTCCTGCGCGCTGATCTCGCTGCGGCGAAGATGCGCGCCGACGCGAGCCATCAGCTCACGTACCTCGAACGGCTTGGTCACGTAGTCGTCGGCGCCGAGCTCGAGACCGACGACGACGTCGATCGTGTCGGCCTTTGCGGTCAGCATGATGATCGGGACGCGCGAGCCCTCGGCGCGCAGGCGGCGACAGACGTCGAGCCCACTCATGCCCGGCAGGTTGATGTCGAGAATGATCAGATCGGGGTTCTGCTCGCGCGCTAAGGTGAGGCCGTCGACCCCGCTGGCCGCCTCGAGCAGCGTGTGATTCTGCGCACTCGTCGCCAGCCGCACGATCTCGCGCGAGGGCGGGTCGTCCTCGACAATGAGGATGGTCTTGCCGCCGCCGCTCATGACTGCACGGGACTGAGGTAGGTGGAGATGCGTTGCACGAAGTTGGAGACCTCTATTGGTTTGCTGATGTAACCGGTGCAGCCGGCGGCCAGCGCCTCCTGCTCGTTGCCCTTCATGGCGTTCGCCGTGAGCGCGACGATGGGGACCGTCGCCGTCTTCGGGTCGGCGCGGAGCATGCGCGTGACCGTCAGGCCGTCCAGGCCCGGGAGCTCGATGTCCATGAGCACGAGATCGTAGGTTCTCGATCGCGCTTTGTGCAGCCCCTCGTCCCCGTCGACAGCGATGTCGACCTCGAACCCGTTGCCGGCGAGCACCATGCGAGCCAGCTCGCGGTTGCTCACATTGTCCTCGACCAGGAGGACGCGGTTGTGCCGGTGGCCGTTGCTCACCTCGATGCCCGAGATGGGGAGCATGAACGTGAACACCGAGCCCTGACCGAGGTCGCTCTCGAGCGAGATCTTGCCGCCGTGCAACTCGACGAGGCGGCGCGTCAGCGAGAGCCCGAGCCCGGTGCCCTCCACCTGACGCGTGGTCATGGAGTCGAGCTGATAGAACTCGTCGAAGATTCGTTCGTGATGCTCGCGCGGAATGCCGACACCGGTGTCGCCGACCTCGATGGTGAGCTGGTCCTTGCGCCGCCGCGCCTTCACCCACACATGCCCGCCCTGCGCGGTGAACTTGATCGCGTTGCTCAGCAGGTTGTACAGCACCTGCTTGAACTTGCTCTTGTCGGCACGAACCTCGAGCTGTTCGGGCGAGACGTCGATGCGCAGGTCGATCTCCCGCCGCTCGCTCAGCGAACGTATGACGTTGTGCACCTCGCGCACTGCGGACAGCACGCTGAAGCGGTCATACGACAGCTCCATGCGACCCGCCTCGATCTTGCTCAGGTCGAGAACGTCGTTGACGAGCTCGAGCAGGTGCTTGCCGGAGGCGTGAATGTTTTCGAGGCATTCCTGGCGCTGCTCCGGCGACAGCTCGACGAGATTGTCCTTGAGAATCTCGCTGAACCCGAGAATTGCATTCAGCGGCGTGCGCAGCTCGTGGCTCATGTTGGCGAGAAACTCGCTCTTCAGCCGCGAGATCTCGGCGATCTGCGCATTGGCCACCTCGAGCTCTCGTGTTCTCGCCGCGATCTCCGCCAACTGGCGCTGCTGCGCCGCATACAGCCGCGCATTGTCGATGCTGATCGCCGCCTGGCTGGCGATGATCTGCATGAGCGCCTGCTCGATGTTGGTGAAGGGCTGCACCTCGCGACGCGCCAGCGTCAGCGCGCCGACCAGCCGCTGCGGCGACTCAAGCGGCATCACCAAACACGACCGCGGGGCGTACGAGAGATCCAGGGACTTGAAGCGACGGTCGGTGGTGGCGTCGGCGACGGAGACGATCTTGCGGCGCTCCGCCGCCCAGCCCACGATTCCCTCTCCGAGGGTGAAGTGGGCGACCTTGCCGAGGCTCTCACTGAATGGGAACGTGGCGATGGCCGACAGGGAGACGCCGTCGTCCTCGAGCAAGAAGACCGTGGCCGCGTCGCAATCCACGAGGTCAGCCGCGGCCTTGAGCATGAAGTCGATGTTCTCCTTCAGCTCGAGGCTGGACGTGAAGAGGTTGCCGACCTGGCCGAGTAGGTCGACGATCACCTTGTCGTCCATTGCTCGGCCGAGTATAGCTGCGTATTTGCGCAGCCAATACGTCTTTACAGTTTCTTGGCCACGACGGCGGCGGCCTCGGCGGCACTGCGCGGCGCCGAAGTCGGAACTGCAATCAGCCCTTGCGGGCTTTGATCTCCTCAATCAGCTGAGGCAGGATCTTCAGCGCGTCGCCGACCACGCCGAGGTCGGCCAGCTTGAAGATCGGCGCGTTCTCGTCCTTGTTGACCGCAACAATCGCCTGCGCGCCCTTCATCCCGACTGTGTGCTGCATTGCGCCGCTGATGCCAAACGCGAGGTAGACGCTCGGTTTGACCGTCTTGCCGGTCTGCCCCACCTGCATCGAATAAGGCACCCAGCCGGCGTCGACGACGGCGCGACTCGCCCCCACCGCGGCGCCACCGATTACTTGCGCCAGCTGCTCGAGCAGCTCGAAGTTCTTCGGGTCTCCGAGGCCGCGACCGCCGCTGATCACCACCGGGGCCTCCTCGAGCTTCGGTCCGGCGGCGGCCTCGGTGACGCGATCGACCACGCGCGCGCTCCGGTGCTTCTCTGGGACCGGGAGGTCGACCGGGATCACCTTCGCCGGCCCCCCGCCCGATGCCTCGGCGACGAACGACTTGGGCCGGATCAGCGCTAGCGCGGGCGGCGTGGCGTCAAAACGAGTGGTGACATTGAGGGTGGCGCCGAATATCGACGAGCCGACCGTGATCTCCCCATTGGCCGCCACATCCAGGCCGTTGGCGATCACCGGTACTCCCAGCTTGGCCGCGAGCCGGCCGGCGACGTCGCGGCTCGTGTGCGTGCCGCCGAAGAGGATGAGGTCGGGGACGTTCTCGGTGGCGAGCACCGCCAGCGCATCCGCGGCCGGCCCGCCGAGCAGCACCTCGTCGTAGGCGGGATCGGTGCCGGCGTACAGCGCCTCGGCGCCGTACGAGCCGAGCTCGGTGGCGGCGTCGGCCGCGCTCGCAGAGAACGCAATCGCCTCGACGGTGCCGCCCAGGGAGCGCGCCTTGGTGAGCAGCTCGAGCGCCACCGGCGCCGGCGTGCCCGCGGTGACCTCGGTGAAGACCCATGTCTTGTTGAGTGCCATCGTCAGATCACCTTCTTCTCGACGAGGAAGTCCGCGATTCGCTTGGCCGCGTCGCCGTCGTCCTTCACGATCTGCCCGGCGCCGCGCTGGGGAGCGGGCTCGACCGCGACGATCGTCTCGGCCTCGGCCGCGCCACCCGCATCGGCCACGCCGAGGTCGGCGGCCGTCAGGCGATCCATCGGCTTGGACTTGGCGCCCATGATCCCCTTGAGCGAGGGGTAGCGCGGCTCGTTGACCCCGGCGGTGACGCTGAGGACGGCCGGCAGCGGCGACTCGACTGCTTCGTGGCCGGCCTCGGTCTGGCGCCGGACGTGCAACAGCTCGCCGTCGTAGTCCACCTCGGTGGCGAACGTCAGCGCGGGCACATCGAGCAGCTCGGCGATGGCCTGCGGCACCACGCCCGTGTATCCGTCCGTGGATTCGGTGGCCGTGATCACCAGGTCGAAGCCTTCACGTTTGATCGCCGCGGCCAGAAGGCGCGCAGTGGTCAGCGCGTCCGAGCCGCGCAATCCGTCGTCGCTGATGAGGACGCCCTTGGCGGCCCCCATGGCCAGCGCCTTGCGCACCGCGTCGAGGCCGCGTTCGGGGCCCATGGAGACGACGGTCACCTCGCCGCCGTGCTTCTCGGCGAGCTGGAGTCCGGCCTCGATGCCGAACTCGTCGCCGGGGTCGAGCACGGCCTCGACGCCCTCGCGTTTGAGGAAGTGGGTGCCGGGCTCGAGCTGCCCGGGGGTGTTGGGATCAGGGATCTGCTTGACGCAGACGACGACCTTCATGGTCCTCCATCAGTGCTGCGATGCAAAGTTGATACGGATGTCAACTTTACCAGCGGGGTTCTCAGGCCGGGCTCAGGCCCCGGCCGCCCAGGCGGGACCACACTGCCAGCATGATCCGTTTTCCGGCCCGCGTGGCCAGCCTTCTGACGCGACGCTTCGCCGTCGCCGCGACCGTTCTCACCCTCACCGGGGCCGCCGCCGGCGGCGCCGCTTTCGCTGTCACCCACACCCCTTCTGCCGCGACCGCAGCGCAGACGCTGGCCGCCACCACCTCGGCGGGCGCTGCGCCGGTCGCGGGTCACCACGCCGGGCTCGCCCTTGGCGCGGCGCTCGTCCGCGCCACCGCCAATGAGACGGGTGTGACGCCGAAGACCGTGCGCCAGGACCTGCGCTCCGGTCAGACGCTCGACCAGATCGCCGGCGGCACGGCCGGTGCAGTCGAGACCGACGTCCTGACCGCGCTGCAGCAGCGCCTCGATGCCGCGGTGACCAAGGGCACCATCACCAAGGAAAAGGAGGCCGACCTGCTTGCCAAGGCGAAGCCGCGCCTCGAGAAGCTGATGTCGTCGCCACTCGGCTCGCACCACAGCACAGGGACACCCGCCGCAGGCTGACGCCGCGACTCTGCGCCGCCGGTAGACTGGCTTCCCATGCCAGCTACATACGAACAAGCCGAGCAGGTGATCGACCCGACCCAGAAGTACGAGGCGACCATCGCCACCGACAAGGGCGACATCGTCATCGCGCTCGACGCGTCACGCGCGCCGAAGTCCGTGAACAACTTCGTCTTCCTCGCGCGTGACGGCTTCTACGACGGCCTCACCTTCCACCGCGTGGTCGACGACTTCGTCGTCCAGGGTGGGTGTCCCGAAGGGTCGGGCCGCGGTGGTCCGGGCTACCGGTTCGACGACGAGCCGGTCCAGGGTGAGTACATCCCCGGCGCCGTGGCGATGGCCAACGCCGGGCCGAACACCAATGGATCGCAGTTCTTCATCTGCACGGTCGACGACCGCAGCAAGCTCGCCAAGTCGTACAACCTGTTCGGTCAGGTGATCAAGGGCATGGACGTCGTCGGCACGATCCGTCAGGGCGACGTGATGAAGTCCGTCACCGTGGCAGAGGCCGCGTGAGCGACTCCGGCCTGCGTCTGATGGCGGTGCACGCGCACGCCGATGACGAGACCATCACGATGGGGGGGACGCTCGCAATCTGCGCGGATCGCGGCATCACCACGTGCAACATCTGTTGCACGGACGGCAAGCTCGCGACGATCGTCGACCCGTCGATGCCCGAGGATGAGACGCGTCCCAAGCTTGCGGAGATCCGTCAGGAGGAGTTGCGCACCGCCATGGGCATCCTCGGCGTCAACGAGGTGCACTTCCTCGGCTACGGCGACTCCGGCATGGCCGGCACGGAGACGAATCAGCTGCCGGATGCGTTCTGGATGGCATCGCTCGACGAGGTCGCCGGCCGGCTGGTCGAGCACATCCGCCGCTTCAAGCCGCATGTTGTGGTCACTTATGACGCCAACGGTGCGTACGGGCACCCGGATCACATCCAGGCGCACCGCGCGACGCTGCTCGCGGTCGAGGCGTCACACGCGCCCGTATACACGGACCGCGGCGAGCCGTGGCTGGTGCGCAAGCTGTACTACACCGCGTTCCCGATGTTCGCGTTGAAGCGCTGGGTCCGTGTTGCCAAGGAGCTCGGCCTCGACCCACCGTTCGGCATCGACGACCCCGAGGATCTGCCCTTCGTGACGAAGGACAACCTGGTGGACACGGCGATCGACATCAGCGCAGGGCTCCTGCGCAAGCGCGAGGCGCTGCGCGCGCACCGCAGCCAGATCGGGGCGGACTGGCCGATGCTCACGATCCCCGACGAGATCGCGCTGGAACACACCGCGGTCGAGTACTACCAGCTCGTCATGTCCCGCGGCGGCGACAAGGCCGCGGAGGAGACGGACCTGTTCGACGGCATCGTCGCGGAAGCCGCAGTCCCGGTCTGACGCGCCCTCAGGCGCGCTCGACCACCATCGCGATCCCCTGACCGCCGCCGATGCAGAGTGCGGCCACGCCGAGGTGCACATCACGCCGCGCCATCTCGTGCAGCAGCGTCACCAGAACGCGCGCGCCGCTGGCGCCGATGGGGTGGCCGAGCGCGATCGCTCCGCCGTTGACGTTGAGCTTCTCTTCGGGGATCGCGAGCTCGCGGCCGACTGCAACGGACTGCGCGGCGAACGCCTCGTTGAGCTCGAAGAGGTCGATGTCCTTCAGCGTTAGCCTCGCGCGCTCGAGTGCCGATCGCACCGCGGGCACAGGCCCCATGCCCATGATGCGCGGCGGCACTCCCGCACTCGCGTAGCTGCGGATGCGGGCCATCGGCACTGCCGACTCAGCCTGCGCCCGCGCCGCGCTCATGACCACCAGTGCCGCGGCGCCGTCGTTGATGCCGCTCGCGTTGCCTGCGGTGACGGTGCCGTCCTTCGCAAACGCGGCGCGGAGCGCCGAGAGCGTTTCCACCGTGGTGCCGCGGCGCGGATGCTCATCGGTGTCGATGACGATCTGCTCCTTCTTCCGCTGCACGGTGACACCGATGATCTCGTCGTCGAACGTGCGGCTGTCCATCGCCGCCTCGGCCTTCTGCTGCGACGCCGCTGCGAACGCGTCCTGGTCATCACGCGTGACCTCGTACTCGCGCGCGATGTTCTCCGCGGTGCTGCCCATGTGGCAGTCGTCGAAGGCGCACCACAGCCCGTCGCGGATCATCTCGTCGACGAGCGCCGAGTCGCCGAGCCGGTAGCCGAAGCGCGCGCGCTCGACAAGGTACGGAGCCCGCGACATGTTCTCCATGCCACCGGCGACGATGCACTCCGCGTCGCCGGCACGGATCGCCTGCGCCGCAAGCACGACAGACTCCAGCCCGCTGCCGCACACCTTGTTGATGGTTGTCGCCGGCACCGAGTCCGGAAGCCCCGCGCCTATCGACGACTGCCTCGCCGTGTTCTGTCCGAGCCCCGCCTGCAGCACGTTGCCCATGAACACCTCATCGACTGTGTCGACGGCCGCACGGCGAAGCGCTTCGCGCACGGCCGTGGCCCCGAGTTCTGTTGCGGGGACATCGACGAAGACGCCCCCAAGCGTGCCGACCGGGGTCCGCACGGCGCTGACGATCACTGCGTCTTCCATTGGTTTGGCCTCCAGCGCTGACTTTACGCCGCTGCCCGGGGCCTATACTCCCGGAGCTTGCGCTTCCCGGGCATCGTTCGCCGCACCTCGCCACGTGACGTCTTCGAGCGCATCTACGAGGTCGACCACTGGAAGGGCGGCAGCGGCGTGGGGTCCGCACCGGAGGCGACGCAACGCTATCGCGAGGTGCTGCGCCGGGTGCTCGACGAGTTGCACATCAGGTCGGTGGTTGACCTCGGATGCGGCGACTGGCAGTGTTCGGGGCTCGTCGATTGGAGCGGTATCGACTACGTCGGTGTGGACGTTGTGCCGGGCGTGATCCGCAACAACGAGCTGGCCCACGGCGCAGGGAACATCAGCTTTCTGTGTCGCGACGCGCTTCGCAAAACGCTGCCGGCGGCGGAGCTGCTCATCGCCAAGGACGTGCTCCAACACTGGCGCAACCGCGACATCATCCGGTTTCTCGGCGGCGGGCTCCGGCGGTATCGGTACGCGCTGCTCACCAATGACATCTCGAGCGTGCACTGGCAGGCTGCGGTCAACACCGACATCGAGACCGGAGCGTGGCGGACCCTCGACCTCACGCAGTCGCCCTTCAACATGCGTCCGCTCTGGTCAGAGGACTACCCGGTCGCAGACGGCGACTGGGTCAAGAGGATCAGCCTCATAGCGTAGGGCGGAGTGCGCGACGATACGGGCGATGGCTCTGCATGCACTGCGCCGCCCCACTGGTGCCCCACCGCTGCTCGACCCCACTGCACCCCTCCCCACCGAGCGCGAGGCAGAGGTCGCCGAGGCGGTCGAGGTGTATCACCGCACGTACACGACTGTCCTGCGGAGCAGCGGCGAGACGGCGCTGCGCGTGCTCGAGCCGTCGCACAAAGCGATGGGGTCGAGCCTGCATGCCCTCGCCGCCTCACCGGAGCCCGACCTCGGCGCGTTCCTGTACGCGGTGCGCCGGCTTCCCGGCGCGATCCGCAGCGCTCGGCTCGTGCTCATGGGCCAGTCTGCGGAGGTCTTCGCGCAGAGCGGGCACGACAGTGTCACCAGCTGGGCCGAGGCGGGCGCTCCGGGCCGCCGGCGCCGCTGGTATGACGACGGCCAGGGCACGCTCGCCGTGCTCATCGCCAGCGCTTCGGACGTCGATGACCTGGTGCCGACGATGGTCGCGTTCCAGATCGAGTGGAACAAGCTGCACGCCGCCCTCGCAGCGACCGACCGTGGTCGCGTCGCGGACCTCACGCCCGCCGAATGCGTCTCCCTGTTCGGGGGCGCGGCCGGCGACTGGGAACAGCTCGCCGAGGCCTGGGGCGGCTCCTTCACCGAGGGGATCAGCGAGATCGCGGACCGCAAGCTGAACCTGCGCGTGCGCATGCTCAGCGGCACGCAGGTGGGCTACGCACGCGTCACGCGGCGCTGGTGGCAACAGGTGACCGGCGTGATGCGCTCCGAGTCACTGCTGCAGCGACCGCTGTACTTCGTGAGCAGCAACTCGCACTCGCTTGCGAATCTTGTCACGGGGGTCGCCCCGCGACACGAAGAGGAGCTCGTCGCATGGGTGGCCGAGCAGGGCGACGCCGAGCTGAGCGGTGAGCTGCAGCAGTTTCGCGATGGTGTGGCCGAGGGCAGCTGGAGCAACTTTCTCTTCTTTGTCGCGCGCCAGCGCGCACGGCAGCTGGACGATCGCGGGCGCGCCGCGCTGCGACGCGAGGAGCGTGAAGCCGGCGTGGTCAGCGTCCCCAGCCGTACCGCGCTCGACGTCGCCGCGCAGGTCATTCCGCTCGACCGGTTGTCGGCCGGCAACCTCGACGCACGCATCGGTGCCGTCGACGCCGGCATTCTCCGCGCATCCGACGCCGTCATCGTCAACATCGACTACCCGCTCGGGCTCGCCGCATACAACATCCTGCGAGAGGTGGCCGAGACCGCGACAGATCTCCGTGGCGTGTACATCCTTGGGAAGGCGGCGACCCTCAACGCGGATGTCGGCGACATCATGATCAGCAGCGTCATCCACGATGAGCACAGCGGGTCGACGTACTGGCTGGACAACGCATTCTCCGTGTCGGACATCGAACCATTCCTGCGCTTCGGCAGCGGCCTGGACAATCAACGCGCGGTGAGCGTGAAGGGCACGTTCCTGCAGAACCGCGGATACCTCGACTTCTACTACCGCGAGGCGTTCACCGTTGTGGAGATGGAGGCGGGCCCGTACTGCGCCGCGGTGTACGAGCTGAGCGAGCCTTCGCGCTATCCAAGCGGTGAGCCGGTGAACTTCTCGAAGCTCCCGATCGACTTCGGCGTCATCCACTACGCCTCGGACACGCCGTACACGCAGGCGCGAACGCTCGGGGCGCGTGGACTCTCGTACTTCGGGCTGGACTCCACGTATGCGTCATCGCTCGCGATCGTGAGACGCATCCTGCGCCGCGAGAGGGCGCTCGCCGACGCGTAGCAACGCCGCGGTGGTCCTGGCGGCGGCGACCGTCGCCGTATCGTTCTCCGCGATCTTCATCCGCGTCGCCGGTGACACCGCTGCGACCGTGGTCTGGCTGCGCATGGCAATCGCGAGCGTGGTGCTCGCGCCGTTCGCGCTGCGGAGTGCACGCCGCGCCGCGAAACCCGGTGCTCGTGTCGTCGCCGTCGTTCTGTTCAGTGGCGTCCTGCTCGGTGGCCACTTTCTGCTCTGGACGGCATCGCTCGGCCTGACGAGCGTCGCGGCCAGCGTCCTGCTCGTCTCGATGCATCCGGTGGTGGTGGCCCCGGCGGGCCGCTGGATGCTGGGCGAACGCGTCCCGCCGCTCGCCATCGCGGGCGTCGTCGCGGCTCTGGCGGGCACCGTGATCACGTGTGCCGGCGACCTGCAGGTCAGCCCGAGAGCGCTCGGCGGCGACCTGCTCGCGCTCGGCGGAGCGATCTGCCTCGCCGGATACCTCCTCATCGGGCGGGGTGTGCGCCGCTCGATCGCCGTGGTGCCGTACTCCGCCGGCGTCTACGCGGTCGTGAGTGTCACCGGTGCCGCCACGGCGGTGGCGAGCGGGACCGCACACCTGCCGTCGATGCGCACCACCCTCGCATGCCTTGCGCTCGCCATCGTGTGCACCGTCGGCGGACACACCGCGTTCAACCTGGCGCTGCGCCGTGTTCCCGCCATCGCGGTGTCCGCCGCGTTTCTGGGTGAACCCCCGCTGACGGCGCTCCTGGCGTTGATCCTGCTCGCGAGCGTTCCGCCACTCACCACGGTTGCAGGCGGCGTCCTCATCCTCGCAGGCCTCGCGGCCACGCTGCGCGGGCTGCGCAGCGGCGCTGCTGACACGCAGGCGGTGGCTGCGCTGGAGTGATCTCCGGCGCGCTCGCGGCCGGTATCAAGATCGTGTAACGGTCTCGAAGCTCGACGGACGGCGGACCTATGCTCCGCCCCGACCTCGCGCGCGGTGGAGTGCGAGCCGCCCGTGCCCCCTCATCTCTCTCTCTTGGATGCCCTCGAGCTTGGAATTCGTTCAGGAATGCTGACCATCACCCGCCGGCGCGTGGTCGTCGCCATGCTGTTTTTGAGCGCGATGGTCGCCGGGCTCTTCGCGGGCGAGCGCTTCGTGCACGCGTCGGCGCCGATGCGCGGCATCGACGTCAGCGTCTACCAGGGATCGATCAACTGGGCCGCCGTCGCGTCGTCGGGTGTCTCGTTCGCGTTCATCCGCGCCAGCGAGGGCAGCGGGTACAGCGATCCCACGTTCCAACAGAACTGGGACGGCGCGACGAGCGCGGGAATCCTCGCGGGCGCGTACCTCTTCTTCCATCCGTCGGTCGATCCCGACGCGCAGGCGAACCTGCTCCTGCAGCAGCTGAAGTCGGTGAGCTTCGGGCCCGGAGAGCTGCCGCCCGCGATCGACGTCGAGACCACCGACGGGCTGCCCCCGGCGCAGGTTGCGGCGAGCCTGAAGGTCGTGGTCCAGGACGTGATCGGCGCCATCGGCGCCGCACCGGCCATATACACCTCGCCCTCGTGGTGGGACGGCAACGTGCAATCCGGCGACTTCGCCGCCGACCCACTGTGGGTTGCCAACTGGTGCACCGCATGCGGCCAACCGTCGCTGCCGGCAAACAACTGGGGCGGCAATGGGTGGCAGGTGTGGCAGTACACCTCCAACGGCTCGGTCCCGGGGATCGCGGGGAACGTCGACGCCGATGAGGGCAACCCCAACGTGCCGATCTACACCGGCGCCACTCCGCCGGCCGTCAGCGGCGGCATCGCGATTCGGGCCGACGGCAAGTCGGGGTACTCGGTCGATGGTCACGGCCACATCACCGCCTTCGGGGGCGCCCCCGCAGTGACGCCACCCGCGACCTGGCCCTACACCGACATCGTGCGCGGCATCGCGCTGCGCAGCAACGGCACCAGCGGATACATCCTCGACGGGTTCGGGGCGCTGCACCCGTTCGGCGGAGCACCCGACCTGAACCTGTCCGCGTACTGGCCGGGGTGGGACATAACGCGCGGCCTCGTGCTGGATCAAGACGGCCTCGGCGGCCAGATCCTCGACGGCTTCGGTGGGCTCCATCCATTCGGCAACGCGCCGACGCTGGCCACCTCGGCGTTCTGGTCCGGCTGGAACATCGCCCGCGGCGTGGCGCTCGACGCCGACGGACTCGGCGGCCAGGTGCTCGACGGCTACGGCGGCGTGCACCCGTTCGGCAACGCGGCCCTGCTGTCGAATCCCACCTACTGGGCCGGTTGGGACATCGCCCGTGGGATCGCGCTCACGCCATCCGGGTCCGGCGGCTACGTGCTCGACGGCGTCGGCGGTGTGCATCCCTTCGGCTCCGGTGCCTACCCGCTGTACGGCGCGCCCTACCACCCGGCCGCCGATAGTGCCCGTGGCATCGCGCTGGTTCAATGCGGAGGAACGGGCGGCATCTGTGTGGCGGTGCGCACGGCGGCCTTCCTCGGCACGGTCGCTGACGCGGCTCTGATCACCAATCAGGTGCCGCACACCAGCGGCGGCGTGGCGCTGCGTGCCGACGGCGCGTCGGGATATGCCGCCGACGGGTTCGGAGACGTCACGGCCTTCGGCGGCGCGCCGGCGGTGGCGCAGCCCACCGGCTGGCCGGGCACCGACATCGTGCGCGGCATCGCCCTGCGCCCGGACGGCGTCAGCGGATACGTGCTCGACGGGTACGGGACGCTGCACCCCTTCGGCGGCGCTCCAACGGTGACCAGCGGCCCCTACTGGGCTGGGTGGGACATCGCTCGCGGGGTTGCGCTCGACGCCGACGGCAACGGCGGGCAGATCCTCGACGGCTACGGGGGACTGCATCCCTTCGGGAATGCGACAACCCTGACCGGTACTGCCTACTGGTCGGGCAGCGACATCGCGCGCGGGCTGGCACTGACGGGGGACGGACAGCGAGGTCAGGTCCTCGACGCCTATGGCGGCGTCCATGCGATCGGTTCCGCTCCCACGCTGCAGACGTCCACCAGCTGGGGCGGGTGGGACATCGCGCGCGCCATCGCGCTGGTCGGCGGCGGCACCGGCGGCATCGTCCTCGACGGCTACGGCGGGCTCCACCCGTTTGGCACCGGCGTGCCGTATGTGACGGGCGCGCCGTACCACGGCAACGTCGACACGGCGCGCGGCGTGGCGATCGGCGCCTGCGGCGGGCACACGTGCGTCGCCGTGAGCAGCGCCGCGTACAACGGTTCACCGTTGGCCGTCTCGGTCGTCAACGACGCCCTGACGAACGCTCAGGGCGGCGTCGCGCTCCGCAGCGGTGGCGCGTCCGGCTACAGCGTCGGCGGACACGGCGACATCACGGCGTTCGGCGGCGCACCCGCCGTGACAGCGTCCGCCACGTGGAACGCAAACGTGGCGCGGGGCATCGTGGTTCGCCCCGATGGAGTCAGCGGGTACGTGCTCGACGCCTTCGGCGGGTTGCATCCCTTCGGTGGTGCACCCGCGATCGCCAACGGTCCCTCATGGCCGAACTGGGATATCGCGCGTGGCATCACGCTCGACGCGGACGGACTGGGTGGGCAGATCCTCGACGGCTACGGCTATGTGCACGCGTTCGGCAACGCACCCAGCCTGCAGGTGACGGCCGCGTGGAACGGATGGGACGTCGCCCGCGCGCTGGCGCTGCTGCCCAGCGGAGGCGGCGGCTACGTCCTCGACGCATACGGGGCCCTGCACCCGTTCGGCACGGCCCCCGGACTGAGCGGCGGCCCGTACTGGGCGCATTGGGACATCGCGCGTGGGGTCGCGGTTTCTGCGTCAGGCGCCGGCGCGTACGTGCTGGACGGCTTCGGCGGTGTCCACCCGGTGGGCTCCGCGCCCGCCGTCACCGGACCGAGCTACCACCCGTCGAGCGACAGCGCGCGCGGCCTGAGCATCGCGCCGTGCGGGGGCGGCGGGTGCGGCGCGGTGCAGACCTTCGGCGGCCTCTATCCCAACCCCGAGCAGAGCGCCGCTCTCTTCACCGCTCACTGACTCCTCGAAACCATGCCGAGGTGCGGAGGAGCCCGTCCGCCAGCGTGATCTCGGGCGACCACCCGAGCACCTCGCGCGCTCGCGTGATGTCCGGGCAGCGCTGCTGCGGATCATCCTCCGCCGGAGCCTGCAGCTCGACGTCAGCGGTCGACCTCCCGGCGATCCGCGCGACGCGCTCGGCGAGCTCGAGCACGGTCACCTCGTCGGGAGCGCCGAGGTTCACCGGTCGCCGCTCATCGGACTCCAGGAGCAGCAACAGCCCGCGCACCAGGTCGTCGATGTAGCAGAGGCTGCGCGTCTGATTGCCGTCGCCGTAGATCGTCAGCATGCGCCCGCTCAGCGCCTGCGAGAAGAAGTTCGGTATCGCGCGGCCGTCCTCGGGACGCATGCGCGGTCCGTACGTGTTGAAGATGCGCGCGATGCGCGTGTCCAGACCGGCGCGCTGGAACGCCACGGTGTACGCCTCCGCGCAGCGCTTCGCCTCGTCGTACATGCTGCGTGGGCCCACGGAATTCACGTTGCCCCAGTAGTCCTCGCGCTGCGGGTGCTCCAGTGGATCGCCGTAGATCTCCGATGTGGACGCGAGCATGAACGTTGCGCCCTTCTCCTTCGCCAGCGACGCCAGCCGGCGGGTCGCGATCGTCCCCGCATCGAGGGTCGCGAAGGGATGCGCAGCGTAATCCGGCGGTGACGCGGGTGACGCAAAGTGCAACACCGCGTCGACGGCGCCGCTGATCTGCAGCGGCTCGCTGACGTCGTGCAGGATGAACTCGAACTCGATCCCGGCGCTGCGCAGGTCCGCGAGGTTCACCTCGACGCCGGTGAGCAGGTTGTCGACGATGACCACATCATCACCGCGCCGCACGAGACTCATCGCGAGGTGAAAGCCGATGAACCCCGCCCCTCCCGCGAGAAGAACCCTCACCGGCCGACTCCGCGGTACACAAAACCGAGCCGCGTCACCTCGGCCGGGTTGTAGATGTTGCGCCCGTCGACCAGCACGGGGCGTCTCATCATGCTCTTGACGCGAGTGAGGTCGAGCTGGCGAAACTCGTTCCACTCGGTGACCACGACGACCGCGTCGGCGCCTCGCGCCACCTCGTACGCGTCGCGCTCCATCGTGACCTCCGGCATGAGCAGCCGGGCACGCTCGATGGCCGCCGGGTCGTAGGCCTTGACGACGGCGCCCCTCTTGAGCAGCGTGCGCACCAACCGGATCGACGGCGCCTCGCGCATGTCGTCGGTGTTGGGTTTGAACGCGAGACCGAGGATTCCGACAATGAGCCCGCGCAACGGGCCGCACAGATCGTGGAGCTTGTCGGCGAGCAACGTGACCTGAGCGTCATTGATCTCCATCACCGCGTTGAGCAGCTGCGGATGCGCACCGATTGCATCCGACGTCCGCGCCAGCGCGAGCACGTCCTTGGGGAAGCACGAGCCGCCGTACCCGAGGCCGGCGCTGAGGAAGTCCGCGCCGATGCGCCGGTCCATGCCCATTCCCTGCGCCACCACCTCGATGTCGGCGTCGAGCTTCTCGCACACCCGCGCGATCTCGTTGATGAACGAGATCTTGGTTGCCAGAAAGGCGTTGCTCGCGTACTTGATCATCTCCGCGGCGTAGAGAGTCGTCACCAGCACGGGCGCGTCGAGCGGCTTGTACAGCTCCGCGACCTGACGCGTGCTCGCCTCGTCATGTGACCCGATGACGATGCGATCGGGGTGCATGAAGTCGTGGATGGCCGAGCCCTCGCGCAGGAACTCGGGGTTCGACACCACCGAGAACGGCACCGGCTCGCGCAGGTGTTCGCGCACGAGATCGCCGACGAGGTCGCCGGTCCCGATCGGAACTGTGCTCTTGTTGACGATGACCGACGGACCGCCGAGGTGCTGCGCAATGGTTGTTGCCGCCTCGCGCACCTGGCTGAGATCCGCGTCGCCGTTCTCCGCCATCGGTGTCCCCACCGCCAGGAAGACGAACTCGGCATCGCGGACCGCATCCGCGTACACCGTCGTGAAGCACAGCCGGTCGGCCGCGAGACCGCGGTGCACCAGCTCCTGCAGTCCCGGCTCATAGAAGGGCACATCGCCGCCCTGCAGCTTCTGCACGACCAACGGATCGACGTCCAGCCCGCACACCTGGTTGCCGAGGTCGGCGAGGCACGCCGCGGTGGTCAAGCCCACGTACCCGGTGCCGACGACGGCGACCCTGCTCATTCGTCGGTCGCCGGCAGCCAGCGGCGGTAGCGCACCAGCGTGCCCACGGCCTTGAGTCCGTCGAGCGCTGTCAGCTTCTTGCCCTCGGCGCGCGAGCGCGCGCGGTAGCTGACCGGAACCTCGTAGATCTGATGACCGAGCCGGATGAGCTTCGCAGTCACCTCTGGCTCCAGCTCGAATCCGCGCGCCTCCAGATGCAGGCTTCTCGCCACGTCGAGCGGCATCAGCTTGTAGCACGTCTCCATGTCTGACAGATACACGTTGTAGAGCACGTTCACGGCAGTGGTCACCGCGCGGTTGCCCATGACGTACCAGTACGAGTACGCGGCGTGGCTGGTGAATGCACGCGTTCCGTACACAACGGTTGCGTGTCCCCGCCGCACCGGCTCGAGCACGTCGGTGTACTGCGTGGGATCGTATTCGAGGTCGGCGTCCTGAATGATCACGTACGCGCCGCGCGCGTAGCGCAGCGCCGTGCGGATCGCCGCTCCCTTGCCCGCGTTGTACCGGTGACGGTATGCGCGAACGCGATCGTGCCGCGTCGCGTAGCGGGCCATGATCTCCCACGTCGCATCGGTCGACCCGTCATCGACGAGCACCACCTCGAGTCGCTCGGGAACCGCCAGCACCTCGTCCAGAACGGCTGCCAGCGTCCTCGCCTCGTTCAGAGCCGGGATCAGGACGGAGAGAAACGGCTCGTCGATCACTCGCGGGATGATATGGATGACCGGGGGGTCCTGCGCGTTCCCACTCGGTCGGGTCAGATCGGGGTTCCGGTGACGAAGAAGAGCAGGTGGGCCGGAACCGTCCCCATCAGCACACTGATGATCAGGACGTAGAGCATCGCCGTCGCCGGCTGGTTGGCTCGGATGCGCGCGAAGTGGCCGGTGAGGAGCGAGACCGTCGCGGTGAAGACGATGCCGGCACCGATCACCAGCAGCCAGAAGGGCAGTGCGTAGGTGGTGAGCATCTGCGTGCGCGCGTCCGGCGCTGCCGCCACCAGCACACCGGCCACGACGACGGCCTCAACCGCGACCGCCCCCAGGACCAGGCGCACCATCTGGCGCAGCGGGCGGAACGACATGCTCGGCGCCACCAGGTAGTAGTGCCCGAGCAGCATGCCGGCGAGCGCAACGCCGCTGACGAGCGTGGCGGGCACCAGCACAGCAACGGCCGCCGGTGCACCGGTGATCGCCGGGCCGACTGCGACCGCGGCCTTGCCGATGCAGACACCGCCCACGGCGAGCGTGATCACACCAACGACACGGCGCGCGGCGTCCGTGCCCTCCCAGCAGAAGAAGGTGAAGCCGAGCAGCGCGCCGATGTAGCCGATGCTCCAGCGGATGAGCGATCCCATCGCCGCGCTCGATATGGGGCTGTGCAGCAGGGTTACGTCCGTGGGGACGTTGACTCCGATCCACAGCGCGATGCCGGCGATCAGCGCGCAGATGACCGCGGTCGAGCCGACATAGCCGCGGCCGACGCGGCCCATCACGTCGATGACGTATGCAGCCGCGATGGTGCCGATGGAGAGCTCGAGCAGCGTCAGGTACCCGGCGATCGGCGCCAGTGTCGGCAGCGAGGCCGCTGCGCTCACTCGCTGACGGGCAGCCCTGCCTCCCTCCAAGCCTCGATGCCGCCCGCGACGTTCCGCACGCGGCCGCGGCCGTGCTCCCGGAGGAAAACGACTGCGCGCGAGCTGCGTCCGCCGGTTCTGCAGTGGATGTAGACCTCGCGGTCGTCGGGGATGTCGGCCAGCCGGTCCGGCACCTCGCCCAGCGGGATCAGGACCGCACCAGGGATGCGCGCCTGCTCGTTTTCCCAGGGCTCACGCACATCAATGAGCACCGCACCGTCGTCGCGCAGCGCTGCGTAGGCGGCCTGCGGGGTCGCGTCGTCGTCGGCCGCCATGGAGCGCTGAGTATACGTTCAGGGTCCATTGCGGCCTGTTACGCTCGATCGCAGATGACGATCGCCGCGGCACCCGCCATCGGCGCCGAGAACCCCTGGTTCAACGCCCAGCGGCAGTTCGACAACGCGGCCGACATGCTCGATCTGAGCCCTGGCCTGCGAGCCGTGCTGCGCGAGGTGCGCCGCGAGCTCGTGGTGCGCTTCCCCATCAAGCTCGACACGGGTGCGATCCGGATGTTCGAGGGCTACCGGGTGCAGCACAACACCACGCGCGGCCCGGCCAAGGGCGGACTGCGGTTTCACCCCGAGACGAGCCTCGACGAGGTGAAGGCCCTGGCCATGTGGATGACCTGGAAGTGCGCGCTCGTCAACATCCCGTTCGGGGGCGCCAAGGGCGGTGTGGTCTGCGACCCGATGGCCCTGTCCCGGCGCGAGCTGGAGCGCTTGTCACGCCGATTCGCCAGCGAGATCAACGTGCTCATCGGGCCCGAGTCCGACATCCCGGCACCCGACGTCAACACCGGCCCGCAGATCATGGCCTGGATCATGGACACGATCTCGATGGAGGCCGGCTACTCGGTGCCGGCAGCGGTGACGGGCAAGCCGATCGACATCGGTGGCAGCGAGGGACGCCCCAGCGCCACCGGGCGTGGCGTCAACATCGTGACGCTGGAGGCGTGCGAGAAGCTGGGCATCGACCCGGCTGCGACGAGCGTCGCGGTGCAGGGGTTCGGCAATGTCGGCAGCGTCGCCGCAGAACAGCTGCACGAAGCGGGCTTCCGCGTGTGCGCCGTGTCCGATGTCGCCGGCGGCATCTACTCGGCCGACGGCATCCATGTCCCGGCGCTGCTCACTCACCGCAACCGCAGTCAGACGATCGCCGGCTTCCCGGGAACGACCCCGGTGACCAACCGCGAGCTCCTCGAGCTGCCCGTGGACATCCTCGTGCCGGCGGCGCTGGAGAACCAGATCACGGCGTCCAACGCGGGCCGCGTTCAGGCGCGGCTGATCGTCGAGGCGGCCAACGGTCCGACGACGCCGGACGCCGACACCATCCTGGAAAAGCGCGGCATCACCGTCGTCCCCGACATCCTGGCCAACGCAGGCGGCGTGACCGTCTCGTACTTCGAATGGGTGCAGGACCTCCAGTCGCTGTTCTGGGAGGAGGGCGAGATCAACCGCCGCCTCGAGAGCATCCTGCGGAAGGCGTTCGGTCAGATGTGGCAGCAGGCGGAGCGCCACCAGGCCTCCCTCCGCCTCGGCGCATACCTCGTCGCGGTGAAGAGGGTCGCCGACGCGACCGCGGTCCGTGGCATCTACCCCTGAGCCGGGAGCGGGGAACAGCTTCAGCGGGTACTCAGTCGGCCCCGTGGTCGGTACCGGCCTCGCCGGCGAGATTCACAGGGCGTGGCACGTGGGCGGTGACTGGGAGGGGGAGCGCGAGGTCGCCATCGAGGTGATCGCACCGCCGCTGGCGCACGACGAGGGGTTCCGGGAGCGGCTCTCGCGCGAGGCCGGCGCGGCGTCGATGTTCGATCACCCGTCGGTCGTCAGGGTCTTCGAGTCCCTGGCCTCCAGCGACCGGGTCGGGGTCGTGACCGCGCCGTACGCCGGCACGGCACTCGCCTCGGTGGTCGGTGAGGAAGGGGTGTCGCCGGCGGCCGCATGTTTCATCGGCGAGGCCGTGCTGCTGGGGCTGGCAAATGCCCACCGCGAGGGCGTGGTGCACGGAGACGTGCGCGCCGAGGCCGTCATCGTCGACGGCGCGCGGGTGCGCCTCGCCGGCTTCGCGGTGGGACGAGCGCTGCACCCCGAGCTGCCGCCAGATGGGATCACCGATACCTACGCGGTGACCATGCTCATGCTCGCGCTGCTCGGGGGAGCAAAGCTCTCGCGCCAGGTGCGCGCCGTGATCGACCGGGGCTCCTCGCACAAGGTCGAGCACCGCTACCGCACCGCGTCGGGAATGCGCACCGCGCTGGTAGCCGCGGCGCGCCACGACATCGGCCCCGACTGGCGGGAGCTGGCGACGGCCGACATCACGGCGCTTGCCGGTGCGCCCTCCGCGGCCCCGCCGCCCGCGGCGCCACCAGAGTTCGGTCCACCGCAACCTCCACCCCATGCGCCGCCGCCCGAGCTCGGCCCACCGGCGCCGCTCATCCCGTTGATCAGGGCGGCGCCGTCGGAGACGCGTTTCCGCAGGCCCCCGCGCTTTCTCAAGCCCGCGCTCACCGGCGGCGGCCTCGTCGCTGCGGCGGTGGCCGTTGGCCTCGTCGCCGGCCTGGTCGTGTCCGCTGTTCGCGGCCCCCAACCCGCGCCGCCGAGCGGCCTGATCGTCGGCAAGCAGCTCAGCATCCGGATCCAGCCGGCTCGGGGCGCGTGCAACTCGCTGTTCATCGCCAGCGCTGCCGGTCCGGTGCGTGGCCAGGGCACCCTCACCTACCGATGGGAGAGGAGTGACGGCGTCGAGTCAGCTGAGTCCAGCCTCGCCGTGGCCGCGAAAGACGACACCTTTATCATCACCGAGCACTGGCAGCTCACAGGACAGGTGGCGCAGCCGTCGATCACCTTCCACCTGCTCACGCCCGTGGAGATGACAGTGACTCAGCCCCTCCCCTACTCCTGCCCGTGAGCGTCCCGAAGCGCCTGATCTCGCGCGTGCCGCTGCCACCCGGCACGATCGTCGTCGGCCTCGGCCTCGTCCTCTCGGGACTGTCCCAGTACGGGTTCCTCTCCGTTGCGTCGCACGCGCTGGGCAAGACTCTGTACGCGCCGCTGTCCACCTTCTGGGCGCTGCTCTTCGTCTGCGCGCCCGGGTTCTTCCTGCCGCTCGAGCAGGAGGTCGGTCGCGCGCTCGCGGCGCGCCGCGCCCGTGGCGAGGGCGGGCGTCCGCTGGTGATCCGGGCCACGATCGGCGGCGGCGCCCTCGCCGCGGCGCTGATCCTCGCCACCGGGCTGGCCTCCGGAGTCCTGACCACGCGCCTGTTCGACGGCGATTCGGGTTTTGTCTGGGCGCTGGGGATCGGGTTCGCCGTGTACGCCCTGCAGTTCCTCACTCGGGGCACGCTCGCCGGCAATGGCCGCTTCGCCTGGTATGGCTCGCTCCTGGGAACCGAAGGTGTTGCTCGCATGGTCCTCGGCGCCGGCGTGGCACTGGCGGCGATTCATGTCGCCGGCGCCTACGGCCTCGTTCTGGTCATCGGCTCGCTGGTCGCCGTGGCCGTGGCCTCGGCCGGCCTGCGCGGCCTGTTGAAGCCCGGTCCGCCCGCGGCGTGGTCGGAGCTGTCGAACGCGCTGGGCTTCCTGCTGATCGCCAGCGTGATGACCCAGTTCCTGCTGAGCATCGGCACCGTCGCCGTGAAGGTGCTGGCAAGCCCGGCACAGCAGGCGGCGCCGGGACAGTTCCTCAGCAGCCGGATCGTGGCGTACTCGCCGATCTTTCTCTTTCAGGCGGTGCAGGCAGCGCTGCTGCCGAAGCTCTCAGCCCTGGCTGCGCGAGGGCAGCACGCCGAGTTCCGAAAGGTGCTGGTGCAGCTGTTGCTCCTTGTCGCGGCCCTGGGGATCGTAGCCACGATCGGAATGGCGGTTCTGGGCCCGCTCGTGACCAGGATCCTGTTCGGCGCCGGACTCGAACTCGGCCATCTCGACTTCGTGCTCCTCGGCGGCAGCTGCGCGGTCTTCATGGTTGCGCAGGTGCTGAGCCAGACCCTGATCTCGCTCAGCGGGTACGCACGGGTCGCGGCGGGCTGGGTGGCCGGGGGCGCTGCCTTTGTGCTCGTGACCGCCGTCGGCGGCGACCTGTTCCTCCGCGTCGAGCTGGGGCTGGTCGCCGGGTCCGTCGTGACGATGGCCGTGATGACCGCGCTCCTGCTGCCGCTGCTGCAGCGTCGAGCCCCGGGCGGCGAGGCTTCGGAGCTGCTCGCGGCCAACACCCCGGTGGCGGAGGCCTGAGCGCCGCGTCCATCTGACTGCGGCACGTCTGTCGCCGGGTCGTGATCGCTGGAGCGATCGCGGCGCCCGCACCATGTCCTGTGACAACGGCCAGGCCTCGGCTGGCTCTCGTCGGGGCGGGCGCGATGGGCAGCAACCACGCCCGCGTGATCGCCGAGTCGGATGTCGCCGAGCTCGCGGTGATCATCGACATCGACGAGGCGCGGGGCCGCGCGCTCGCCGGCCGCTTCGACTGCGACTACGCGCCCGAGCTCGACGCGGCGCGCGGGTGCGATGCCGCCGTAGTCGCCACGCCGACACGAGCGCACCCGGAGCAGGCAGCGGCACTCCTCGAGGCCGGACTGCCACTCCTCGTTGAGAAGCCACTCGCGCCGAGCATCGACGAGTCGCGGGCGATGGTCGCCGACGCGACGCGGCGTGGCCTGCCGCTCATGTGTGGCTTTGTCGAACGCTTCAATCCCGCGGTCACGACGGTGGCAGGGCTCCTGGTGGAACGCCCCGTGCACATGGTGTCGCTGCGCCATTCGCCGGCGACACCGCGCACCACGCTCAGCGTGGTCTTCGACCTCCTGATCCACGACATCGATCTGACCCTGCGATATGCGTGCCCACAGCGGCTGCCACGCGTCGCGTCGTCGCTGACGCAGGCGGGCACCGAGATCACCGAGGTCGCCGACTGCGTGCTCGACTTCGACGGCGCGCTCGTGGCGACGCTGTCGAGCAGCCGTGCGAGTCAGCGCAAGGTGCGCACCCACATGATCGAGACGCCCGCCGCGCTGTACGACGTCGACCTGCTGCGGCAGGACGTCACCGTGTACCAGCACCGCGCGCACGGCCTCATCGGCGGACCGACGCCGTCGTATCGCGCGGAGACGGTGGTCGACATCCCGTTCGTCCGCCACGGTGGTGAGCCCCTGCTGCTGCAGCTGCGCCACTTCGTGGCGCTCATCGAGGGTCGCGTCGATGCCGCGGCCGAGCGCGACGGCATCCTGCCTGCGCACGAGGTCGCAGCACTCGTGGAGAACGGCGCGCGGTGAACCCGAAGCTCTCCTACGTGCTCCCCGTGCACAACCAGGAGCGCGTCCTCGAAGAGTCCGTGCGGCGCTTGCGAGATCGCCTCCGCGCCTTTCCGGGGTCCGAGGTGCTGCTGATCGAGAACGCATCGAGCGACACCTCCCCTGCGATCTGCGCGCGGCTCGCCACGGCTCACGGTTCCGACACGGTGCCGGTGCGCGCCGCGGAGTCGGCGCGCGGCATGGGCAGCGCGCTGCGACGCGGCATCGCCCTTGCGGCCGGCGACGTGCTCGTGCTCACGGCCGCGGACCTGCCCTTTGGTTTCACCGACCTCGACGCGTACCTTGCCTGTGACCCGCGTCCGGGGCTCGCGATCGGATCCAAGGCGCACGCGCGGTCACGCACGCGCATCCCGCTGCAGCGACGCGTGATGAGCGAGGCGTTCCGCCTGCTGCGGCTCGCGCTGTTGGGGCTGCGCGTGCGCGACTCGCAGGGCACGATCCTCATCGACGCGGCCCTGGCACGCGCGGTCGCACCGCAGCTGCGCTGCGAGGACTACCTGATCAGCACGGAAATCGTTTCCTGGGCGAGTGCGCTCGGGCACACGCCCGTCGAGCTCCCCGTGACCTACAGCGCGACCGGCAGCTCCACGGTGTCGCCCGTTCGTGACTCGCTGCACATGGCGCGTGGGCTGCTCGCATTGCGAGGGCGGTTGCGATGAGCGCGCTGAGCGCGACTGCGGCGCGCCGCATCCGCATCTCTCAGCCGGATCTCGGCCCCGATGTCGAAGCGCTCGTGCTGCAGGTGCTGCGCAGCGGCCGGCTGGCCCAGGGACCCATGGTGGAGCGCTTCGAAGCGCTCTGCGCAACGATGGCCGGCACAGCGCACGCGGTCGCGGTGAACACGGGCACCGCGGCACTCGAAGCGGCGTTGCGCATCGCCGGTGTCGGCCCCGGCGACGAGGTGATCACCACTCCCTTCACGTTTGCCGCAACGCTCAATGCGATTCTTGGCCGCGGCGCCATCGTGCGCTTCGCCGATGTCGGCGACGACCTCACCATCGACCCGGTGCGCATCGAGCCGCTCATCGGATCGCGCACACGGGCAGTGGTGCCCGTGCACCTCTACGGCCTCATGGCGGACATGGGCGCGATATCGGAGCTGGCGCGTGGGCGCGGCATCGCCATCGTCGAGGACGCGGCCCAGGCGCATGGCGCGAGCCGGGACGGGCGGCGCGCGGGCGCGACCGGCCTGGGCTGCTTCTCGTTCTACGCGACCAAGAACGTCACGTCAGGCGAGGGCGGCTGCGTGACCACCGATGACGATGCCGCCGCTGCGGCCCTGCGCATCGTGCGCAACCAGGGCATGCGACAGCGCTATGAATATGTGGACATTGGCCAGAACTGGCGGATGACCGAGGTTGCCGCGGCCATCGCCATACCCCAGATGCAGCGGCTGGAGGAGCGCACGGCGGCGCGGCGGCGGAACGCCGCGGCGCTGTCAGCGCTGCTCGGTGGCGACGAGCGGCTGACGCTGCCGGCCGAGCCACAGGGATGCGTCCACAGCTGGCATCAGTACACGGTGGTGCTTGCTCCCGGGATCGATCGCGACCGCGTTGCGGGGACGCTGGACACCGCCGGCATCGAATGCGGCGTGTACTACCCGCGCCTGGTGTGGGACTACGAGGCGTACCGCAGCGAGCCGCGCGTCGTCATCGATCCGGCACCGGTTGCCCAATCCGCTGCGCGACGCTGCCTGTCGCTGCCGGTGCATCCGCTGCTGGACTCCGCGGATCTCGAGCGGATCGCGACAACGCTCCGCCGCGCGCTGGACAGCTGACCGGCGCGTTACGCCGGTGTCAGTGCCGCGTCGAGAAGGTCGGGGCCCTGGTCCTCAGGTCCCACCATCGCGAGCCGCACATCGGGAAGCCCGGCGAGGATTTGCTGGCCGATGGCGTGCACCTCATCAACGGTGACCTTCGCGACGGCGTCGGCTCGCTGATCCGGCGTCTCCAGCGGCATCCGAGCGCGCCACCGTGAACCGAAGAAGCGCGCGCTCGCCATCGCCGTTTCCGTTGAGCGGAGCAGGCGGCCGATCATCGATGACTTGGCCACCGACAGCTCGTCCTCCGACACCGGGGTGGCTGCCAGCTTGCGCAGCTCGTCGAACGACAGCTCGATCGCCCGGCGCGCGTCCTTGGGCCGCGTTGCCGTCGAGATGGCGAAGAGCCCCGCGTCGTCGAAGCCCTCGTGCGTCGCGTACACGCTGTAGGCGAGGCCGTTGCGCTCGCGAACCGTCTGAAACAGCCGCGACGACATGCCGCCGCCGAGGATGTGGGTGAACACCGACAGTGCGGTGCGCTGCGGATCGAGCGCGGGTATGCCCGGCATGGCGAACAGCATCCGCGTCTGCGGCTCCGCATCGGGGCGCACGTCGGCGATGTAGCGCTCCCCCTGCCCCCACTGGGCGGGGACCCGTGGTTTCGGTGTCGCATGGGGAATGTCGGCAAGAAGCCGCGCCGCGTCGTCGGCCATCAGCGTGCTGCCGCCGGCGATCACCAGACACATCGACTCGGGCGAGTAGAAGGATGCGTGGTAGTCGACGAGCTGCTCGCGTGTGGCGTGCTCGATGACCTCGGCGAACCCCGCCGCCGACCAGGACATCGGCTGCTCGCCGCCGAACGCGACGGTGCCGATGCGGTCGAAGATCCATCCATCGGGATCGGCGAGCCGCATCGACAGCTCCTGCATCACGACGTTGCGCTCGCGGTCCACCTCTTCGGCGATGAACAGCGGGTGACTGAGCATGTCGCAGATGACGTCTCCGAGCTCCGCCATCGCTGTGGCCGGGCCCTCGGCGAAATACGCGACCTCCTCGGTGTCGGTGTACGCGTTCGTCGACGCGCCGAGCCGGTCGATCTCCTCGGAGATGCTCTTTGTGGTTGGCCGCCTGCTCGTGCCCTTGAAGAACATGTGCTCCAGGTAGTGCGCGAGCCCGGACGTCTCTCGCGTCTCGTCGCGCGAACCCGCGCGCACGATTAGGAACACCCCGACGTTGCGGCTCGGTGTCGGCGCGTTGAGCAGTGACACGCCGTTGGGCAGGGTCGTCAGCGTTGGTTGGTAGATCTCTGTTGCCATGCCGTCAGCTCGTGCCAGCCTCCCAGGATGTCAGGTACCGCTGCTGTTCCTCGGTGAGCGTGTCGATGGTCACCCCCATCGCCGTCAGCTTGAGGCTCGCCACCTGGCGGTCGATGTCCAGCGGGACGTCGTGCACGCCGACGGCGAGGTTGTCGTGGTTCTTGGCGACGTACTCCGCGCACAGTGCCTGGTTGGCGAAGCTCATGTCCATCACGGCCGCGGGATGCCCTTCGGCAGCCGCCAGGTTGAGCAGCCTTCCCTCGGCGAGCACGTGCAGGGTGCGGCCGTCGCGCAGCAGATGTGACTGCACGAAGGGGCGCGGCATGGTGACGGATTCGGACAGCTCATCGAATGCGGCGAGGTTGAGCTCGTCGTTGAAATGGCCACTGTTGGCCACAATCGCACCGTCCTTGAGCACGTCGATGTGGCGGCGGTCGACGACGTTGATGTCGCCGGTGACCGTGATGACGACGTCCGCCTCGGGCGCGGCTTCCTCGAGCGGCATGACGCGGTAGCCGTCCATGATCGCCTCCAGCGCGCGTGTGGGGTCGACCTCGGTGACGATGACGTGTGCCCCCATGCCGTCCGCGCGACTGGCAAGCCCGCGGCCGCACCACCCGTAGCCGCACACGACGAGGGTGCGCCCCGCGAGCAGGAGGTTGGTGGCGCGGATGAGCCCGTCGAGCGTGCTCTGACCGGTGCCGTAGCGGTTGTCGAAGAGGTGCTTGGTGAGCGCCTCGTTCACCGCGATGATCGGGAACTTCAGCTCGCCGTCGCGTGCCATCGCGCGCAGACGGATCACACCGGTGGTCGTCTCCTCCGTACCGGCGATCACGGTGTCGAGCAGCTCACGCCGTCCCTTGTGCAACTCGGCGACGAGGTCGGCGCCATCATCCATCGTCAGCTGCGGCTTGGTGTCGAGCACCGCCTGGATGTGCTCGTAGTACCGCTGCGAGTCCTCGCCCTTGACGGCGTACGTCGGGATGCCGTAGTTGCGCGTCAGCGCCGCGGCGACCGGGTCCTGCGTCGACAGCGGGTTGCTTGCGCAGAGGCTCACGTCGGCGCCGCCGACCTTGAGCGTGATGGCGAGGTTGGCCGTCTCGGTCGTGATGTGCAGGCAGCCGGCGAGGCGCAGCCCGGCCAGCGGACGCTCCTTGTCGAACCGGTCACGAATCAGGCGGAGCACCGGCATCTGCAGCGCCGCCCAGTCGATGAGCCGCTGCCCCTCGGGCGCCAGCCCAGGATCGGCGATGTCCGCGGGGAGTCGGGTCGTTGCTGCCACTGCTCTCTCCATTCTGCGTGTGATCAGAGGACGAGCACTGAAGTGTGCCCAATCGAACCGAGGGCGCGGCCTCCCCCAAGCCCCTCGAGCTCCACCAGGAAGGCGCAGCCGGCGACATCGGCGCCGAGCCGCTGCAGCAGCGCAACGGTCGCCCCCGCGGTACCGCCGGTGGCCAGGAGGTCGTCCGCCACCAGCACGCGTTGCCCGGGAGCGGCGGCATCCGTGTGCACCTCGAGCACGGCGTCGCCGTACTCGAGGTGGTACGACTGGCGCACGGTCGCCCGCGGAAGCCGGCCCTCCTTGCGCACTGCGATGAAGCCGGCGTCGAGGACACGCGCGATCGCGCCACCGAGAATGAATCCCCGCGATTCGATGCCGGCGACGGCGGTGACACCGGAGCCATGCCACGGCGCCGCCATCGCCTCGACCGCCTCGCGGAACCCCACCGGGTCTGTCAACAGAGCGGTGATGTCGCGAAAGAGGATCCCTGGGCGGGGAAAATCGGGCACATCGCGCAGCAGCGCGCGCAGGGTACCTGTGCGGTCGTCATTCGCCATGGCTCTGCGCAATGATTGCCGATCCCGTAGGATGCCCGAAAATGCCGCGAGCAGTTCGCAGCGCGCGCGCGCTCGCGACGATCGGCGCCACGGCAACGGGACTGCTCGGCGCGCCGGCCGCCGCGTACTTCGGGCTTCAGCTTCGCGGAATGCTGTACGCGGAGATGATCGATCCGTACCTGTCGACGGCGTATGCCGTGAACGGCCCGGACCTGATCAGGCGCTTCGGCACCGACGAATACTATTGGACCCGGGTCGGCTTCTCCATTCCTGCGCACCTGTTCGACAGGGTGTTCGGAGCGGTCGGCGGCTTTTACGGGTTTCGCTATCTCCTCGCGCTGATCGCGATCGTCCCCGTCTTTCTGCTCCTGCGCGCGCTCTGGGGTGCGGCCGCCGGCTGGGTCGGCGTCATCGCGGTGCTGACGTCGCAGGTCGTGATCACCGGCTGGAGCACCGATTACCCGACCGCGGCAGCGATCTCGTACCTCATGGCGGGGGCCGCGTTCCTCTTCATGCCCACGACGACCACACGAGCGCGGGTCACGTACGGCGCTCTCGCGGGACTCGCGTTCGGGCTGGCAGTGGGCAGTGGGCTGGTTGCGGCGGTCGCAATCCTCGGCGCGGGAACCGGCCGCATCGTCGCGGCCACGCGCGCCGAGTGGCGACGTTCGGTGGCGACGCTCGCGATCGCCGCCCTTGCCACCGTTGTGTCGTTCGCGCTGGTCGCGCTCGCCGCACGCGCGTATCTGGGAAACGCGGACATCGTCACGCCGCAGCTGCAGGCGCTCCACCGTTTCGGAGAAGCCATCTACAGAAACAGCTTCCACTCATCCACCTGGCGGTGGCTCGTCGACGACATCTACGTGCTCGCGCCGCTCGCGGTCCTGGGGGCGTGGGTGATCGCTGCGTGGCCCTTCTCGAGGGCCAGGACTTCGCGCGTCGAGATCGGGTTTGCCGTGGCATCCGCCGTCACATACGCGCTCTTCACGATCTACCAATTCGTCCTCTACAGCTGGTCGCTCGAGTACTGGTACTACGCCGACATGCTCTGGGCGTTCACCGTCCCGCTGCTGGTGATGACGGCGTTTCGCATCGCGTCGTCGGCGGGAGCCCTGAGCCGCCTCCAGACCCTGGCCGTCGGTCTCGCGATGCTCGCCGTTCCCATCGCCCTGCGCTTTCTTCGCGACCAGCTGCACTTCAGCCTGAAGGCCGCGTTCGCGCTCACCGTCATCCCGGCTCTCGCCGTGCTCGTCGCGCGACTCGTGCCGGTGCTCACGGTTCGCCTCGCGAGCATGCTCGTCGTGGTCACTGCGCCGTCACTGCTCATCGTCGGGTTGCCGGTATTCACACTTTTTCCCGATCAGGCGGCATACGTCACACCCGACTTTGGAACGGCGCTCTTCGGTTCGTCCGACGCCGCGCGCGACGAGTACGCGGTGACCACCAGCCTGCACAAGATCGTCCCAACAACTGCTCAGACCCCGGGGGGTCTCGCGATGTGGCTGCCGGCGCGGCCATCACACCTCGTGCTCAGCAGCTCGGCGCAATACCTGTTCCTGTTGAACGCGCTTCCCGACCGCCTGCCCGCGCTCACGTCGCAGAGTGTTGCGTTCCTCGAGGCGCGCAGCGTCCACGTCCTCGTGCTGCTCAGCGACACTGGCGACGAGTTCGCGGCGGCAGACGACGCGCTGCGCACGAGTCCGCTTGTGATTAGAGACGTTGCGACGAGCGTCCTCACGAGCGGATCGGCACGGCTGCAGGTCCAGGTGGTGCAACTCTCGTAGGCCGGCGCATGCCGTATGATCGGCGGCCGAACACATGGCTGACTCCGCGCTCATCACCGGGATAACCGGTCAGGATGGTTCATACCTCGCCGAATTGCTGCTGGCGCGCGGATATCGCGTGTTCGGGTTGGTCCGCGGCCAGAACAATCCGCGGCTCGCGACGATCGCCGACCTGGCGCCGGGAATCGAGTTCGTCGAGGGCGACCTGCTCGATCAGTCCTCGCTGATCGCGGCGCTCGAGACGTGCCAGCCCAGCGAGGTGTACAACCTCGGAGCGATCAGCTTCGTCGGGCTGTCGTTCAAGCAGGCAGTGCTCACCGGCGAGATCACGGGCCTCGGCGTTACGCGCATGCTCGAGGCGATCCGCAACGTGAACGACCGCATCCGCTTCTATCAGGCATCGAGCAGCGAGATGTACGGCAAGGTGCGAGAGACGCCGCAGACGGAGCTCACGCCGTTTCACCCGCGGTCTCCGTACGGTGTGGCCAAGGCGTATGGCCATCACATGACCGTGAACTACCGCGAGAGCTATGGAATGTTCGCGTGCAGTGGCATTCTGTTCAACCACGAATCGCCACGGCGGGGCATGGAGTTCGTCACGCGGAAGATCACCAGCGGCGTCGCGCGCATCAAGCTGGGTCTCCAGCAGAAACTCGAGCTCGGCAACCTGGATGCAAAACGTGACTGGGGATTCGCCGGCGACTACGTCGAGGCGATGCACGCCATGCTGCAACAGCCGGAGGCTGACGACTATGTGGTGGCCACCGGCGAATCGCACAGCATCCGCGAGTTCCTCGAGCTCGCGTTCTCCTACGTGGGCCTGGAGTGGCGCGACCACGTGACTACCGACGCGCGCTTCATGCGCCCGGCTGAGGTCGACACCCTCATCGGTGACGCGTCGAAGGCGCACGCGAAGCTCGGCTGGCAGCCGCGGATGTCCTTCGACGAGCTCGCGCGCGTCATGGTCGACAATGACCTCGCGCTTCAGCGTGCGGCGTCCGGAGTCAGCGCCGGCGCGTAGACCGGCTACTCCTTCGCGGTGACCTTGTACTCGAGGTAGGCGCCGAACATCAGCCGCGTCTGCGCTTCCAGCGCCGGAATGACGCTCAGCGCCAACCCCACGATGGGATAGAGGAACAGCTGGAGGTCGGCCCAGCGGCGGCGCCACCAGTGCCATTCCGCGGGCTTCGGCGACAGGCGGCGGTCCACCTGAATCAGCGCCAGCGTGTTGAGCAGCGTGACGGTGAGAATGCCGAACGTGGTCCATCCGATGACCGTTGCCGCGGTCGACAGACTGTAGTCAAGGTCGATGAACGCGGGAAGCGCGCCGCCGAAGAAGAGCAGCAGCGGCAACGCCGCCCAGGTCAGGTGGTTGATCACCAGCAGGCTGTAGCGGCGGGCGCGCAGCCGCGCGGGGATCTCTGGATGCCGGAGGATGCGCATGCTCACGTAGGGGATGTCGGTGGCGCCCCACGCCCAGCGTTTGATCTGGTTGTACTGCGACAGGTGCGTGGACCCGTAGTCGCGCGCCTTGGGCGCGTCGCCGTGCACTGGCAGGAACGCCGGCCGCACGTTGAGCGCCGCGCCATACCGGAAGAAGCTCTTCCAGAAGAATCGCGAGTCCTCCGGGATGACATCGGCATCCCAGTAGCCGACATCGTCGAGCAACCGGAGCGACATCGTGTACGAGGAGAACATGACGAGCCGATGTGGGTTCTGGTGCAGGAACATCTGCCACTGCGTGGCCGCGGTGGCCATAACTCGCACCGCGGCGGGCACGCGCCAGAGGTTGTTGAGGAAGAGCGGCACCGGCTGCCAGATCGACGTGAGACGGTCGTCTGCAGCGCAGAACTGCGCCGTTATGTATGCGAAGTACTCAGGGTGCAGGCGGAAGTCGGAGTCGAGGTCTGTGACCATCGTCAGCCGCGGATCAAGGCCAAGCTCGTCGCAATGGCGCTTCAGCACCGGACCGCCGTATGCCATCGCCGCCGACTTGCCGACGACGATGCCGGGCAGCAGCGGATCCTTGATGTGGATGAATGCCAGGAACTGGTCACCGAGCTCCTCGCGCAGCCGCGCGACGTTCTCGAAGCCGCCCTCGTCGGTGGCGCGCGTGATGATCGCGCACACGCGCTGCTGCGCCGGGAACCGCTGCGCGGCGAGCGCCGCCACCGTTGCGTGCAGCACCTCGTAGCGCTCCGTGTACGTGGGTATGAGCGCGCAGTGGATCACCTGGCTGGGACGGGGAGTGCCGGCGGGAAGATCGGCCTCGAGCTCCTCGCACCGGGCCCACCAGTCGATCGCCTGGGTCGCCTCGATGGTGCGCAGCGACCGGCGCACGCAGCGCACGGTGAAGACGGTCCGCCCGAACCAGTACAGGTCGAGGACCACGGCACCGGCACCGAGGATCCACAGGTTGCTCGGATCGTTGAGGCGGATCGCAAACGCGGTGACGACCGGCACCAGAAGCACAAACCAGGTGAGCGCACCCGGTAGGATCTCGAGAAGACGCTGCTGGGTGCGAGAGGATAGGGTCACGCCTCGTAGCAGCGAGATCATCGCCGAGTCAGTCTAGGGAGAACGAACGCCGCCCCATGCCGGAAGACACCGAAGCCACCGCCGAAGAGAAGACCACTGAGACCGCCTCCCAGGACGACGAGTCCGGGGACGAGGGCGACGTCGTGGTGGACGTGATCGTGGGCGACGACGACGACGAAGACGAAGACGACGACGAGGACGACGAGGACGACGACGAGGAGGAGGAGGGCGAGGCGGAAGCCAAGCCGAAGCCGGTGGTTGTGGCGCCCGTCGTCACCGCTCCGGTGCGTCCTCAACCCGGCAGGCCGCCGAGCGCGCGCGAGGAGCCGCCGCCGCCCTTCGCGACCGGCGAGCGGATCATCCTGATCCAGAACACACGGCCGCGCACCGGTTCGCCCATCGGGAACCAACCGGTCGGCGCAACCGGAAAGGTCGAGACCGTCCTGTCGCAGACGGCGATCGTTCGATTCGACAGCGCACCGGAGATCAAGGAGGTCGTCGCCTTCGTGTGCCTGAAGACGGCGGAGACGCCGGAGCGGGCCGCGCAGCTGCTGCGGGCGATGCTCGAGCCGCGGATCGCCCTGCAGGAACGGACGGGGCGTCCAGCGTCGGCGCCGGAGACCAACGGCGCGCCGGCCAGCGCGGCCTCACCGTCACCGGCCCCCGTGCCTTCGCCGCCCGCCGCGAAACCCGCCGC
>JBOHUE010000008.1:0-17481 GCA_050734185.1 Candidatus Dormibacteria bacterium
GGTCAGGACCTCGTCGAGGCCCGCGCCCGCGGCGCATACCTCCGCGACGGCGCGCGCCACGAGTGCCAGCCCGCCGATTGCGGTGGGCGTCTCCAGCACGGTGACCCGACGAGCACCGGAGGCCTCCGCGTCCATCGCGGCGGCGACGGTGGCGGCGTCGAACATCCCGCTCCAGCGCGCCGGGATGGTGAGGCACACGATGTGGTCGGCGTCGAGCCGGCGGAAGGCGTCGAGGTACTCGCCCGGCGCGGGCGTCGATGTCGTCGGGGTGCCGCCCTGGCGCAGCTCGCGGTAGAAGGCCGCATACGAGTCGGTGTGCCCGTCGTCGACGAACTCGTGCTCACCGATCTGAATGTGCAGCGGCACTACCGCGAGTCCGTGCTCGAGGTCCTCGACCATTGCGGCACTGCCGTCGACCACCAGGCCACACGGACGCGCGCTCATGCTCCCTCACCATCCGGCCGCGCCATCCCTGCATGATGCCGCTCGGGCCACCTGACGCGTGTCGTGCGCGACACTTGGCGCGTGGACCTGAACGCCATCTGGCATGGCTTCGCCGCCTGTCTCATGGGCTACATCGTCGGCGGCATCCCCACCGGATGGCTCATCGTCCGCACGCGACGATTCGGTCTCGATGTGCGCCGCTACGGCTCCGGCAACATCGGCACGAGCAACGTGTACCGCCACGCAGGGTTCGACCTCGCGGCGATCGTCGGGCCGCTGCAGTTTGCGCAGGGCGTGGTTCCAGTATTGGTCACGCGCCTGCTCGGCTTCTCCGTGCTGGTGCAGGTGTTCGTCGCGCTGGCGACGGTCGCCGGCAACGGCTGGCCCATCTATCTGCGCTTCAACGGGGGACGCGGCGTGGCCGTCGCCACCGGCGTCGTGGGCCCGCTGACGATCGCGGGCTTCATCGCCCTGCTCGCGTGCTTCGCACTCGGCGCCCTTCGCCAACGCATCGCGCTCGCGGTGCTGGGCGCGTTCTGCGTGCTGCCGATCGTTGCGTACTTCTTCGACGGTGGGACCGTCGCACTCGGATGCGCCGGCATCCTCGTGCTGCTCCTGCTGCGCCGACTCGAGGGGCTCCCCGAAGATCGCCGTGCCTACGGTCGGTTCTGGAAGCTCGTATGGGACCGGCTTGTTTTCGACACGCGCCCGGGCCGGCCGCTGGTCGGGCCGCGCATGGACCCCGGGGTGAAAGCCGGGAGCTGACGCCGGTTAGGCGACGGGTTCCTGGTCGGCGTACACCTTGCCGAACGGATACCACTGCGTGGGCATACGCCGGATCTGGCGCTCGAGCCGGTGCGCGACGCGCTGCATCACGTCGTGGTCGCTCTCATCCGCGCCGACGGTCTCGGGCGGATGGATGACCATGCGAAATTTGCCATCCGCGGTGCGGAAGCAGTCGACGCAGAGTATGGGAGCGCCGGTGTTGCGCGCGATCCACACCGGCCCGGTGCTGAACTTCACCGGCCCGCCGCAGAAGTCGACGACAACGCGCCCGCCGTGGTCAGGGATATCAGCGAGGATCGCGGCGAATCGCTGCCGCTTCGGGGCATTGATGAGACCACGCGCGGCGCCCTTGCCCACGATCAAGACCTCCATGTCCTGATGCCGGCGCGCCCAGGCCGCGATGCGCGTGGCCAGCTCGCTGTCGCCCACCTTCGTCATCACGGTGGTGAGCGGAACGCCCATCGACAGCGCGATCGCGGCGGCGACGTCCCAGGACCCGTAATGCGCGAGCACGAACACACCGCCCTTGCCGGCGGCCTTCGCCTGCCACACGTGCTCGAGCCCGCGCACCGTGTAGTGATGCCTCATGCGTTTCGACGTCACCGCGTACTGCCACATGAAGTCGAACGACAGTCGCATGAACTCGCGATACGTGCCGCGCGCGCGGCGATGCGACTCGTGCGCGGTGATGGTGGGATCGAGGCGGCGGTGGTTCTCGGCGCAGCGCTGCCGCCGTTCGGGAGACGCGCGTGCGTAGATCGCGAGTCCGATCACGTCCGCGAACGCGTACTGCGTGCGCCCCAGCACGAGCAGCGAGCGGCTCGCGAGCCAGAGCGCAACGCGCAGCGGGACGCTGGGCGGCGCCAGCGCGCTGGGCATGGAGCCCATGCCGATCGTCTTCTTCGACGGCGCGGCTGCGGCCGGACGCTCGCTCAGCAGCGTGACCGGATCCTCGGTCTGAGTCACAGCACGCGTCCCGCCTGGTCGGGAGGCAGCGCCACGTGGTGCTTGGTCAGGATCTCGCGCACGGTGCCGCTCTGCGCGCGCATGACGATGCTGTGGGTCTCGGCCCACCAGTTGTGATACAGCACGCCGCGGAGCAGCCCACCGCCGCTCACGCCGGTGACGGCGACGCTGATCTCCTTACCGGGCACCAGCTTGTCGATGCTCAGCGCGGCGTCGGGATCGTAGCCGGCCGCGCGAACGGCCGCAGCCTCGTCCTCGTGCCGAACCCACGGACGGCACTGCAACTCGCCGCCGAGGCAGCGCATCGCGCACGCCGCAAGGATCGCCTCCGTCGTGCCGCCACTGCCTAGCATCGCATCAATGCCCGAGCCCGGCCACGCCGTCATCATCGCCATCCCGACATCGCCGTCGCTGGCGAGCGCGACGCGCGCACCGAGCGCGCGCACACGTTCCAGCAGCGTCTGGTGGCGGGGCCGGTCGAGCATCATCACGGTGAGGTCCTGCACCTGCACGTTCATGGCGAATGCGATGCGGCGCAGGTTGTTCTCCGGCGTGTCGGTGACGTCGACCGCACCGCGCGCCTGCGGGCCCACGGCGATCTTGTGCATGTACGCCGCCGGCGGCGGCGTCAGCAGACCACCCACCTCGGCGGCGACCGCGATGCTCAGAGCCTGCGTCATCCCGCCGGCGACGAGGCTCACACCGTCGACGGGCATGACGGCGAGGTCGACACGGTCGCGACCCGATCCGACCCGGTGTCCCGCGGCGAGCGGGTTGCCCTCGGCCTCGGGGCCGATGACGATGCGGCCGTCGAAGGGCATGGTGCTGAGCGCCTCCTCCATCGCCGCCTGCGCCGCCTGGCGGGTGCCCGTCTTGTCGCCGCGGCCGAGCCAGCGGCCCACGGTGAGCGCAGCCGCCTCGGTGGCGCGCAGCAGCTCGAGCCCGCGATGACGGTCGCGGCTGATGCGTGCGGACGACGTGGACGGACGGACGACAGTGCTCATTGCGCCGGTGATTATCGACGCGCGGGACGGGTCAGCCGGTTCCGGCGGGTGCGGTGATCGCCGAGCCATTGACCGCGACCTCTGCGGTCAGGCTGTCCGGGCGGTCGATGCCGGCCTCCGACGCCACGCCGGCGCGCCGCGCCGCCGCCGCCATGAAGTCACGGAACAGCGGGTGCGGCTTCCCCGGCCTCGAGCGGAATTCGGGGTGGAACTGCGAGCCCATGAAGAAGGGGTGATCAGCCAGCTCGATGATCTCGACCAGGCGGCCATTGGGCGACGTGCCGGAGAACACGACGCCGGCGCCCGCCAGTGGCTCGCGGTAGTGGTTGTTGAACTCGAACCGGTGGCGGTGGCGCTCGTAGATCACCGCCTCACCGTACGCGGCGGCGGCGCGCGTCCCCGGCGACAGCTTGCACGGGTACACGCCGAGCCGCATCGTGCCGCCCTTCTCCTCGATGTCGCGCTGCTCGGGCAGCAGATCGATGATCGGATGCGAGGTGAACGCGTTGAACTCTGTCGAGTTTGCGTCAGGAGCGTCTAAAATCTCGCGCGCGATGTCGACCACCGCGCACTGCATGCCGAGGCAGAGCCCGAGGTACGGCGTCTTGTGCCGCCGCGCGTAGCGCGACGCCAGCACCTTGCCCTCTATACCGCGGTGACCGAACCCGCCGGGCACGACGATGCCGTCCTGACCGTCGAGCGGCGAGGTGTCCGCGTCCAGGCTCTCCGAGTTGACCCACGTCAGCTGCAGGTCGACACCGCAGTGCAGCGCGGCGTGCCGCAGGGACTCGATGACGCTGATGTACGAGTCCGGCATTTCGACGTACTTGCCAACGACGGCAACGCGAACCGGCGGCTTGGGCGCGGCGATGCGGGCGCAGAGGTCCTGCCACTCGTGGAGGTCCGGCGCCTGCGCCTCGAGACCGAGGAGCTCGACGATGTAGTCGCCGAGACCGGCCTCCTCCAGCATGAGCGGTACCTGGTAGATCGAGGCCGCATCCGGAACACTGATGACGGCGCGGCGCTCGACGTCGCCGAACAGCGCGATCTTCTCCTTGAGCGAGCTGGGGATCGCCCTCTCGCTGCGCGCGACGATCACGTCCGGCTGAATGCCGATGCTGCGCAGCGTGTTCACCGAGTGCTGGGTGGGCTTGCTCTTGTGCTCCTCGCTGGCGTTGACGTATGGCACGAGCGTCAGGTGCACGTAGCAGACGTGGTGACGTCCCACGTCGTTCTTCATCTGCCGGATCGCCTCGAGAAACGGCAGCGACTCGATGTCACCGACTGTTCCGCCGACCTCGACGATGACGACGTCGGGTTCCGGGAGCTCGTTCTCTGCGACGCGCAGGATGCGGTGCTTGATCTCGTTGGTGATGTGCGGGATCACCTGCACCGTGCCACCGAGGTAGTCCCCGCGGCGCTCCTTGGCGATGACCGAGGCGTAGATCTTGCCGGTGGTCACGTTGCTGGCCTTGCTCAGCGCGACGTCGACGAACCGCTCGTAATGGCCGAGGTCGAGGTCGGTCTCGGCACCGTCATCCGTGACGAAGACCTCGCCATGCTGATAGGGCGACATCGTGCCCGGATCAACGTTGAGATATGGATCGAGCTTCTGCATCCCGACGTGGAGGCCGCGAGCCTTGAGGATCGTGCCGATCGACGCCGCCGTGATGCCCTTCCCAAGGGAGGAGACGACTCCGCCGGTCACGAACACGAACTTCGCCATGCGCAGAGCCTCCACCGGACTGGGTTTTGGAGATTGTACCAGCCGGCGGAGCGCGATACGCACCGATGTTCGCTACTTGTTTGCTAGGTTCGCGCCTCGAGGATCACGACCCTGGTGTCGTCGTTGTCGCCGGACGCGCCGCTGAGGCTCAGCTTCGGCTGCGGTTCCCACGTCCCCTCGGCGAGGCCCATCTCCTTGGCGAACTTCTCGACCGGCTCGTACTCCGTGGCGCCACCGGTTGCGCGATAGCGCGCCGGCACGACAATCGCGGGCTCCAGGGCGCGCACCAGCTTGGCCGCGTCGCCCGCGTTCAGCGCGTCTCCCCCACCCACCGGCACGACGAGGACATCCACCCGCCCAAGAGCGTCGATTTCGTCCTCGCGCAGCTGGCGCTGCAGCTTGCCGGTGCTGACCACGCGAACGTCGTCGACGGTGACGCGCATGACCGTCACGCCCTCGGCCGGGACGCCGAGCACACTGACGCCGTGCACCTCGAACTCCCCGGGGCCGCTCACCTCCTGCACGTTGCCGGGGCCCGGGCGCAGGAGGTCGGGGTCGGTGCCGCCCTCGGTCCGCACGACGAGGCCGACGTTGGCGCGGGCGAGGCCGGGGAGCTGCGCCTGCGGCGGATCGAGCAGGACCGACGTGTCGCGACCGCGCAGACGGATGCACGACAGCCCGTGATACGTGAGCTCCACTCGCGCGATCCTACCCGCTCGCGGCGGTGGACCCGACGGCGACGGTGAGATTGTGCAGCGCCCCGGCGCTCCACACGAAGATGTTGACCTGCTGGGTCGGCGTGAGCCCGAGCGCGGCCGCGTCGAGCGGATGCGTCGAGTCGATGGGGACGCCGCCAACCGCCGTGACCACATCGCCGGGGTGCAGGCCGGCGGCCGCCATGGGTCCGCCGGGTTCGAGTGCCCGCAGCAGCGCCCCGGGGGGCAGCCCGGCCGCCGCGGCCGTCGCCGAGTCGATCAGCACGTAATCGGACACTCCGAACGACGGCACGCCGACGGGCCCGCCAGACTGCGCCTGGCGCACCAGTGTCGCCGCGGCGCTGGCGGAGAGTGCGACGACACCCGGTGCCGAGGATCCCGCATCGACCACGACCCCGGTCACCTGTCCGGCGCCGCTCACCAGCGGGGCGCCGTCGGCACGAGGGTCGGGAGTGGCGTCGACCGTGAGCACCGACTTGAGCTGTGGCTCGCCGTCGCCCAGCGTCACCTGGCGGCCCGTCGAGCTCACGGTGCCGGCGCTGAGGGTGACCCCCGAGAAGGGTTCGCGCGCGACGACGATCGCAGCGTCGCCCGGCACCGCCGGCTGACCCGTGAACGAGAGCGCGGTGAGCTGGCTCGCGCCGGTGGCGCGCAGCAGCGCCATCCCGTGCGCGGGGTCCGACAGCACGACGGTGGCGTCGTAGGCGTGGCCGTCAGGCGTGGCCACGCGCAGCGAGGTCGCGCCGCGGATGGCGTGGATGCTGGTCACGATGAGCCCGTCGGAGCTGACGGCGAACCCGTTGACCAGCCCGGTGCCACCGGCCAGGAGAGTCTGGGCGTCGATGGGGCGCGTGGCGATCTGGACGACAGAGGCGGCAGCCACCTGGGCCAGCTGCGCAGCCGATGGCGCCGACCCGTTGCCCCCCGGCTGGGGCGCCAGCTGCGTCACCACGCGCTCGACCGGCCCGAACCGCGCGTAGATGGCCCAGGCGGCGAGCGAACCGCCGACGAGCCCGACGCACGCGCTGAGCACCACCGCCGCCAGGAGTGGCGGCCGACGCACGGACAGTCGCTTCACGGGACCGTCGACGGGACGTGGTGGTGTCGGGGGGGTTCGTCGCGCTTCTGCAGGTATCGGACGATCCCCGCCGCGTTGCTGTGCACGCCGTTCAGGATCTCGAATCTCTCCAGGTTCTCCGGAGCGATGACGTCCGGCGGCTCGGCGAAGACGTCCGCCAGCGCGGATGCGACGGCGTCGACGCCCGCGTCGGCGGAGGCGGCGAGCGTTCGCTCGGCAACGTCGACCCAGTGATGGAGCACGTCCTCGGCCTCCACCAGCGTCGCCTCCGGATCGGGTACGAGACCGTAATGCGTCAACACGACCCGCTCGGGACGCAGCTCGCGGAACCGGTGGAGGCTGGTGGTCGCCTGCTCGAGATCGAAATCGGGCGGCGGCGTGGCGGGGCGCAGCACGCCCAGGTCGGGAAGGCGGACGCCGACGGCGTCGCCGACCATCAGCGTTCCCGTGGGCTCGTGCAGGACGGCGTGATGATGTTTTGCGTGCCCCGGCGAGTCCACCATCACCAGCGCGCCCGCGCCGGTCTCGACGCGAAGGCCGTCGCCTGCAGCGAGCAGACGGTCGGCCGGCACCGGGTAAAGCCGCCCGTAGAGCTCGTCGAGAAGCGGGCCGTACACCCGCCCCGCGCTCTCAATGAGCCGGCTGGGGTCGACCAGGTGGCGGGCGCCCTTCTCGTGGACCACCACCGTCGCCGACGGGAACTCACGCGCCAGGTCGCCCACCGCGCCGGCGTGATCGAGGTGGATGTGCGTGACGATCAGCCAGCGGAGGTCGCCGGGGCCGATACCCACCTCGAGGAGCGCGTCACGCACGGTGCCGGCACTGGTCTGCGAGCCGGTCTCGACCAGTGCCGGCTCCGGCCCCTCGATGAGAAACCCGGCCGTCAACTGGTCGATCCCGCCGAGCCGGGTGTCCAGCTGAAGGATCCCGGGAGCGATCCGCTCCATCACCGTGCGGTCGGCGACGGGCTCGGTGACTGCCCCAGCAGCGTCTGCAATGTGGTGATGTCCTGCTTCACCTTGTCCTGCGCGGCTCCGAACGCGCTGAAGTTGCCGGCCTTCAGCGCGGTCTGCGCCGTGTTCTCGTCAGCGATCAGCTGGTTCAGCGCTGTCAGCACCTGCTGCGACAGGGTGCCCGACGGCGACTGCGACGGGGCCGGGGTCGGCGTGGGTGTTGCGCCCGGCGACGGCGGTGCCGTCACCGGCGGTTGCGTGTTCGGGCCGGTGGGTAAGCCCGGGATCGGGCTGGCCGTGTTGAACAGGTTCTGCAACGCGTTGGCGAACGACGTGCCGTCTGCAACTGCCGACTGCGTCCCCACGATCACGTACTGCAACAGCGGGAAGCTGGAGGAACCGTTGGTCGTCGCGAGCACGTAGAAGGGCCGCACGTACAGGAAGGAGTCGTTGTTGAACGGCAGCACGATCACGTTGCCGAACACGACCTGCGACCCCTGTTGCGACAGCAGCGTGCGCTGCGAGCTGATCTGCGGGTTGGAGTTGATGTTGTTGTCGAACTGCAGGGGCCCGAGCACGTTGTCGGCGTTGTTCAATCGCACCGCGACGAGGTGCGGGTGGTTGGTGGTCGTGTAGTCACACTCGGCCGCCAGCCACGCGGTCATGTTGTTGGCCGCGCTGCCGCTCCCACTCGCTCCCGGCGAGAAGGTCTGCAGCAGCACGAATGACGGCTGCGTGTCACCAGGCAGCGTCATCTCCACGTAGTACGCCTGCGTGTTCTGCTGCGCGCCGTTGATCAGCTCCTGCGCGATCTGGTAGCGGTCGCTGCCGTTGTAGAACACGGTCGCATCCTCCACGTGCACCTGGGAGAACGCGTTCGCCTGCGCGGTGAACAGGTCCTCGGGGTAGCGAAGGTGCGAGCGGAGGTACATCGGCATCTTGTCGAATGGCGTCATCAGGCCCGGGTAGATCGCGTTCCACGCGGCGGTGATTGGCTCGTTGAGGTCCACCGCGTACAGGGTCGTGGCGCACGTCTTGGCATCGACGATGACCTTGACCGCGTTGCGCATGTACGACGTGCCGTCGCTCTGCTGGTACGACTCGGGGAACAGGTTGGTCTTGACGTACGCGTCGGCGATCCACATGAGGTGTCCAGACTGCGGGTCAACGACAACGTACGGGTCGCCGTCGACGGCGAGGAATGGCGCCAGCGTCTGGATGCGATTGGTGATCTGACGGTGCACCAGGGCGCGGCTGTTGTCGGTCAGCGAATTGTTCAGGAAGAGATCAAAGCTGCCGAAGTCGCTGAGCGACACCGCGAGCTTGTCCAGCGGGCTGCTCAGCTTGATGCCGGCCTGATCGGGCCCCGCGTGCACGGTGTTGTCGCCGGCGCCCGACGGGTAGTTGAACTCGATCTGCGTCGTGCCGGAGACAACCGGCTGCGTCGTGTCCAGCCCGCAGTAGATCGCCGGGTCAGCCTTCGTGTTGCCGTTGAAGGACAGGTCCGGCGGGGCGCTCGAATCCACCTGCTGCATCGGCTGCTGGCCGACGAGAATCTGCGGTTTGCCCTCTGCGCCGACCTGGTTCACGGACACGGCGGTGATGCCGTAACCGTGCGTGTAGTTGAGCGCGCTGTTGACGAACGACGGGTTGGGGATGTCACCCTCGGCGATCTCGCGCGGTCCGAGCATGACCTCGCTCTCTCCACCGCTGCCGGAGTCCGCGTAGCGGTCAACCGTGATGGTCGGGTATGTCTGATAGCTGCGGCTGCGGTCGATCTGCGCGAAGGTGTCGGGGAGCTGGCGGTAGTCCTGGATGCGTACGTTGCGCAGCGTTCCCGGATCCGCGGTGAGGTCGTCCAACGAAGGCGCGTGCGGAGCACCGAAGGTGCGGTTCTGGATCGTCGCGTCGGAGCCCGTTTCCTGCAGGTCCCACGCGTATTTGCTCGTTGACAGAAAGTCGGTGATCGTCGGACGCTGTGCCGACTGCTCGTTCGGTCCGACGCTTGTGCCCTGGTAGATCGCGGCGGGAATGCCCTGCGCCAATCCCGCGCCGATCAACCAGCCGAACAGCAGCCCGCCGTAGGCGATGGCAACCGGCAGCTCGGTCTTGCTCCAGCGCAGCACGAGCACCGCGACGGTCGCGGCAGCGAACAGGAGCGCGACGACCTGCAATCCACCGAGCACAGGCCGGATCACGTTGCGCTGCGTCGCGTCAAGTCCGACGTAGTTGCCGTGCGCAGAGGTGGCCAGGTGATAGACGCCGAAGTGTGCGCCGACCGCAGCGAGGATGAAGATGGCGACGAGCACGATGCCCGCGTGCCGCAGCGCCCGGCGCAGCCCGTCGCGCACCGAAAGCCCGGCCGGTGGCTTCAAGGGAATCGGCACCTCGGTCGGCGAGTTCTCCAGGACTGCCGACACGATGGCGATGGCGAGCGCGCCGAGCAGACCCACGATCACTGCGCCCCAGACCAAGCCCATGAACGCGTCGATCACCGGCAGCGTGAAGACGAAGAATCCGTAGTCGGTGTGAAACGCGGGGTCGGTGGCTCCGAAGGCGCCGCCGTGCTGCCACAGCAGAACCTGCTGCCACGAGGATGCCAGCCCGGCGCCTCCGATGATGCCGGCAATGACCGAAATGCCGATGCCGGCCCACATGACGTACCGCCCGCCGCGCTCGTCGAGCGCACTTGCGGCAAAGCGCCAGCCCCACACGTTGGCGCCGACCAGCGCGCCCGTGATTGCGAAGCCGATGAGGAACAACAGGATCTGGGCGACGAACGGCGTCCAGAAGACGTTGGTGTGATCGAGGCTCTTGAAGAAAAGGTAGTCGGCGCGGAGTCCCAGCAGCCAGCGGCCAAGGAGCAACAGCAGGATGATCGCGACGACGATGCCGGCGATGATCCACCGCCGCCGCCGTCGCGGACCCTGACCGTCGCGCACGACTCGCGGGCGCGGCCGGCGGCGGAACAGATCCTCGGGATCGAACCCGAATGCGCTCATCCGGCGCAGTGTACCGGCGCTGTGCCCGGCATTCGCTGCATGGTTGTCAGCGTCGCTGGAGCAGGAGTCTCACGTCGAACGGCTCGCGGCGCCGTCGCACTCGTCGCGTCACCTCAGGACGGATCTGCACCATGTAGGGCTCCTGGTGGCGCAGCACCTCCTCAATCGCATCGGCGATGAGCATGCCGCCATGGATGGTCGGAACCCTGTCCGCCACGGCGTCGGCTATGCGCTCGGAGACCACGGTCAGGTTGAGCTCGTGGGCCCGTTCGAGGAGCTCGAGGCAGTCGTCGAGGCGGCGCAAGCGTATACGTCGCTCCTCCCCCTCGGGCGAGATCATGGACCGACCCTAGCGCACCAAAGGCGCCGGTGGTTCAGGCGAGGACGGAAACCGCAGCGTCTGCTGGGGTTGGAGCCGCCTCGGCACGCGTAGGAAATGACCACAGGCCTTGGTCGTCACCCAGCGCAGTGGCTCGATCGATGGGACCCCCCGGCGAGACGAGTGCCTCACCGGCGAGCACCTCGGCGATGGTCAGGAGTGTCGTCATCAGGCGCCCTCCTTTGGCTACCGCGGCCGCTCTCTACGGCCACCCATGGTGTCACACCCGCGCCGAATGCGTCAGCTCACGCGGTGTTCGCCTCGTTCGCACCCGGGCGCGACCGTTGCCGTTCGACGGCGCCGCAGCACTCGGCGCCCCGCCGACCATGCGGGCGAGGTACTCCCCGGTGGCGCTGCGTGGCGCGCGCGCCACCTCCTCAGGCGATCCGGACGCCACCACCTCACCGCCCGAGTCGCCGCCGCCCGGCCCGAGGTCGATGATGTGGTCCGCCGTCTTGAGCACGTCGAGGTTGTGCTCGATGACGATGACGGTGTTGCCCGCGTCAACCAATCGATGCAGCACCGCTAGCAGACGCTCGACGTCGGCGAAGTGCAGTCCCGTCGTGGGCTCGTCGAGGATGTACAGCGTGCGGCCGGTGTCACGCCGGCTCAGCTCGGTGCTGAGCTTGACGCGCTGCGCCTCGCCGCCGCTCAGCTGCGTTGCGGGCTGACCGAGGCGGATGTAGCCGAGCCCGACGTCCTGCAACGTGCGCAGCCGGCGCAGGATGCGCGGCTGGTTCTCGAACGGCTTCGCCGCCTCATCAACCGTCATCTCGAGTACATCGGCGATGCTCTTGCCGCGAAACAGCACGTCGAGCGCCTCTCGGTTGTAGCGCCTGCCCTTGCACACGTCGCACGGCACGTAGATGTCAGGCAGGAAGTGCATCTCGATCTTGATCATCCCGTCGCCCGCGCAGGCCTCGCAGCGCCCGCCGGCAACATTGAACGAGAACCGCCCCGGCTTGTACCCGCGAACGCGCGAATCCGGCAGCTTCGCGAAGAGATCGCGAATGTCTGTGAACATACCGACGTACGTCGCCGGGTTGCTCCGCGGAGTGCGACCGATCGGCGACTGGTCGACGTCGATCACCTTGTCGATATGCTTGAGCCCCTCGATCTTCAGGTGCTTACCGGGACGGACCTTCGCCCGATACAGGTATTGCGCAAGCTTCCGGTACAGGATGTCGTTGACCAGCGTGCTCTTGCCGCTGCCGCTGACCCCGGCGACGCAGATGAATGTTCCCAATGGGAACGTGACGTCGATGTTCTTGAGGTTGTTCTCCTGCGCACCGCGCACCACCAGCTCCTCGCCGCTGCTCGGGCGACGCAGCAGCGGCATCGCGATGACGCGCTCGCCGCGCAGGAATTGCGCGGTGATGCTCTCGGGGACATCGAGCACCTCGTCGAGCGAACCCGCAGCGACGACGTGACCGCCGTGCTCGCCCGCACCGGGGCCTACGTCGACCACGTAGTCAGCGGCGCGAATGGTCTCCTCGTCGTGCTCGACCACGATCAGCGTGTTGCCGATGTCGCGGAGCGCCGTCAGGGTGCGGATCAGCTTGTGGTTGTCACGCTGATGCAGGCCGATCGAGGGCTCATCGAGAATGTAGAGGACGCCCATCAGCTTGCTGCCGATCTGCGTCGCCAGACGGATGCGCTGTGCCTCACCCCCACTCAGAGTCGTCGCGCCGCGATCGATGGTCAGATAGTCGAGTCCGACGTCGTGGAGGAACCCGAGCCGCTCCTTGATCTCCTTGATCGCCTGGCGCGCGATGGTGTGCTCGCGCTCGCTCAGCTGCAGCTGCTCGAGACGCCCCAGCGCGGCGACGATGCTGTACGCGGTGAAGTCCGCGATGCTCATGCCGTCGATCGTCACCGCGAGGTACTCGGGCTTGAGACGCTTGCCGCCGCAGGCCGGGCACGGCTTCTGCATCATCAGCCGCTCGATGTCCTGCTTCACCCAGTCGGAGTCGGTCTCGCGGTACCGGCGCTGCAGATTGTTGATCACGCCCTCGAAACTGGCTTCGAAGCTGCGCGTCGTGCCGCTGTGCGATACCCAGCGCATGCGCACCGTCTCGTCCTTGGGCAGCCCGTAGAGGATCACCCGCTGCTCCCGGGTCGTGAGCTCGTTCCACGGCACGTTCATCGGGATGCGGAACTTCTTCGCGACCGCCTCCAACACTTCCATCAACCAGTTCTGCGACGGCCCCTTGGTCCATCCCGACAGCGCACCCTCATTGAGGGTCAGCGACGGATCCGGGACCACCGCATCGGGGTCGATCTCCATGCGCATGCCCAACCCCGTGCACGCCGGACACGCGCCGTGCGGATTGTTGAACGAGAAGTTGCGCGGCGCGGGCTCCTCGATCGAGATGCCGTCGTACACGCAGGCGAACTCCTGCGAGAACAGCATCTCCTCGATGCCCGAGTCCTCGTCCGCCGGGATGAGCAGGATCAGACCGTCGCTCAGCTTCGCCGTCGTCTCGAGCGAATCGTTGAGTCGTGAGCGCAGCTCGTCGTTGATGACGACGCGGTCGACCACGATCTCGATGTCGTGCTTGAAGTTCTTGTCCAGCGTGATGCTCTCGGACAGGTCGAGCACCTCGCCATCGACTCGCGCACGCACGAAGCCCTTGCGCCGCGCGTCCTCCAGGATCTCGCGATGCTCGCCCTTGCGACCCTGCACCATCGGTGCGCTGATCAGGAGCCGCGTTCCCTGCGGCAGCGCCAGCACCTGGTCGGCGATCTGCTCGATCGACTGACGTCCGATCTCGCGACCGCAGGTGGGGCAGTGCGGGTGACCGATGCGCGCGTACAGCAAGCGCAGGTAGTCGTAGATCTCGGTGACGGTGCCGACGGTCGACCGCGGGTTCTTGCTCGTTCCCTTCTGGTCGATGGAGATTGCGGGACTCAGTCCCTCGATGTGGTCGACGTCCGGCTTCTCCATCTGCCCGAGGAACTGCCGCGCGTACGCGCTCAGCGACTCGACGTAGCGGCGCTGTCCCTCCGCGTAGATCGTGTCGAACGCGAGCGACGACTTCCCGCTGCCGGACAGGCCGGTGATGACGATGAGCTTGTCGCGCGGCAGCGTGAGGCTGATGTTCTTGAGGTTGTGCTCGCGCGCGCCGGAGATGACGATCGAGTCTGTGGGCATCGGCCGTTCTAGCCTACCCAGTTCCGCGGAGGTGCCAACCGCCGGATCACCGAGGAGGCCGCAGCAATACGAGCCGCGGCCTCCTCGCTCACCGGTCCGCCGTCAGGCGGTCGCCGCGCCCTCGCCGAGGGGTTTGCCGACGTAGTCGCCGTAGTTCACGTCGATCCACTCCGGCGGGCCGTCGAGATACTCGAGCTGCTGCCGGTACTGCGCATCCGTCTCCGACGAGTCGGCGTTGGCGACGTAGCTGTCGCGGTCCCTGAAGTGAACGATCACCACGAAGCGATCGGGATCCTTGTCCTCCCAGCCCACCTCGACCGAGTGCATGCCCTGACCGTAGCTTTCGGCGCTCGGGACGAGCTGCTTCATATACGACTCGTACGCTGCCTTTTGCCCCGCCTTGACCTTGCCACGCATGATGGTTCCGTACACCGCACCTCTCCTCTATTCGTGCCTGCCGAAGGGGATAGGGGGCGAGTATGCACCAGCCGGATGGCCCGTGTGTGTGGGTCCGGGACGGCCCTACTCGGAAGCCGCCGGCGACGACCCGGTGCCTGCTGCAGCAGGTGCCGGCGGCGGAGGCGCCTCGGGAGCCGCCTTCTCCTTCTTCGACCGCGTGGTCTTCGGCACGAGCCTCATCTTGATCTCGCCATCGGTCACGTCGACCATGACGGCATCACCCGGGCCGTGCTTCAGACGGAGCAGCTCCTCGCTGAGCGGGTCTTCGATGACACGCTGGATGACGCGCCGCAGCGGGCGGGCGCCATAGACCTTGTCGAAGCCCTCGGTGACGATCTTCTCCTTGGCCTCGTCAGTCACCGTGAACGTGAGCTCCTGCGCGGCGAGGTGCTGGGCGACCTTGGCCAGCATCAGGTCGACGATGCTGTTCATCTGGATCGGCGACAGCCGCTGGAACACGACCACCGCGTCCACCCGGTTCAGGAACTCGGGACGGAACTGCTTCTTGAGGTCATCCATGATCGTGTCGCGCATCTTCGCGTGCTCGTGATCGGTCGTCCGCTCGTCGGGAACCGATGGCTGGAAGCCGAGCGACATGTTGGCGCGCAGGTTGGACACGCCCAGGTTGCTGGTCATGATGATGATCGTGTTGGCGAAGTTGACCGCCTTGCCCTTGGCGTCGCTGAGGCGACCGTCTTCGAGGATCTGCAACAGCATGTTGAAGACCTCGGGGTGCGCCTTCTCGATCTCATCGAACAGCACCACGGAGTACGGACGGCGGCGCACCGCCTCGGTCAGCTGGCCGCCCTCGTCGTAGCCGACGTATCCCGGCGGTGAACCAACCAGACGCGCGGTGGAGTGCCGCTCCATGAACTCGCTCATATCGAGCCGGATGATCGCGTCCTCGTTGTCGAACAGGAACGCAGCCAGCGAGCGAGCCAGCTCGGTCTTGCCCACACCGGTGGGCCCGAGGAACATGAACGAACCGATCGGTCGCTTGGCGTCCTTGAGTCCGGCGCGCGCACGCCGCACCGCCTGCGACACCACCTTGACCGCATCGTCCTGGCCGACGAGCCGCTTGTGGATCTCCTCCTCCATGCGCAGCAGGCGGGAGGTCTCCTCCTCCACCAGACGCGACACGGGGACGCCGGTCCACGACGAGATGATCTCGGCGATGTGGTCCTCGGTGACCTCGGGCACGGTGGCGCCGAGCTCGTCACGCCACTTCATCTCCTGGGACACGTACTTGTCCTGGAGCTTCTTCTCCTTGTCACGGAAGCTCGCCGCGGTCTCGTAGTCCTGCGCCGCGATCGCCTCTTCCTTCTGCGTGCGCAGCTCGCGAATGTCGCGCTGCATCGTGCGAAGTTCTTCTGGCGTGGTGGTGAGCTTCATGCGCACGCGCGCGCTCGACTCGTCGATGAGGTCGATCGCCTTGTCCGGCAGCGAGCGGTCGGTGACGTAGCGCACCGAGAGCTCGGCTGAGGCCTTCAGCGCGTCGTCGGTGATCTTGACGCGATGGTGCTTCTCGTACAGCGGGCGGATGCCATGCAGGATCTCGATGGTCTCCAGCAGCGTCGGCTCGTCGACGAACACCGGCTGGAAGCGCCGCTCCAGCGCCGCGTCCTTCTCGATGTACTTGCGGTACTCGTTGATCGTGGTGGCGCCGATGCACTGGATCTCGCCGCGCGCGAGCGCCGGCTTGAGGATGTTGGCGGCGTCGATCGCGCCCTCGGCGGCACCCGCGCCGACCAGCGTGTGCAGCTCGTCGATGAAGAGCACGACCTCGCGCGACTGGCGGATCTCGTCGAGGATCTTCTTCAAACGCTCCTCGAATTCGCCGCGGTACTTGGTGCCGGCGACGAGCGCGCCCATGTCGAGCGTGAGCACGCGCTTGCCCATCAGCGACTCGGGGATGTTGCCCAGGACGATCTGCTGCGCCAGGCCCTCGGCGATCGCGGTCTTGCCCACGCCGGGCTCGCCGATCAGCGCGGGGTTGTTCTTGGTGCGGCGGCTCAGGATCTGAACGACCCGTTCGATCTCCATCGCCCGCCCGATGACCGGGTCGAGCTGGTTCTTCACGGCCAGCTCGGTGAGGTCGCGGCAGAACTGGTCGAGGAGCGGCGTCTTGGAGGGCTTCTTCTGCGCCTCCTTGCTCTCCTCCTCCAGGCCGGACTCGTGCAGCAACCGCTCGATCTCGCCGCGCACCTTCTCCAGGTTCGCGCCAAGATCTTCCAAAACGTGCGCGGCGATGCCCTCGCCTTCGATCAGCAGCCCGAGCAGCAGGTGCTCGGTGCCCACGTAGTTGTTGCCCATGCGCCGCGCCTCTTCGAAGGAGATCTCGATCACCTTCTTCACGCGCGACGTCGGAATGATCTGCTGGATGATGATCCGCTCGTTGCGGCCGAGCACCGACTCGATGGTGCTGCGCACTTTGTTGATCTCGACGCCCAGGTTGTTCAGCACCTTGGCGGCGAGGCCCTCGCCCTCGCGCAGCAGCCCGAGCAGAAGATGCTCGGTGCCGATGTACGAATGGTGCGAGCGCTCAGCCTCTTCCTGCGCCAGGGTGAGGACTTTCTTGGCTCGTTCGGTGAAGCGTTCGAAGGGGTACAACGGTGGCCTCCGCCGCGCCGGCCCCCCCGGAGGTGGAAGGGGTCAGTTAACGGCAGCTGGGATCTCCCCCATTATGCCCTCGCCGTGCGCATGCCAAGCGGTCGACTCAAGACCGTGCCGTTGCCGCGCCAAAAGTCATGCGGTGTGATATGGATGCGGCGCCGTTGCCGCGGCGTCAGTCGCCCGAGTCGTCTGGTGCGGCCG
>JBOHUE010000009.1:0-6718 GCA_050734185.1 Candidatus Dormibacteria bacterium
TTGATGCGTCGGATCGGATGGTCCGGCGGGATCATGCTCTCCGGTGTCAGCGTCGACAGCATCGTCGTCTGCGGATCTGTGGTGCCACGCATGCTGGATCTCCGAGGCGGCGTTGACGGCGTTGCCCGAAAGACTCGCATACCCGAGTCAGCCGCGGGTGGCTCTCAGAGATCGAAAATCAACACCCTGCTAGCTGTCGCGCCCGAGCTCGACGAGGCGAGCCTGCGCGACATCGAGCTCGAGCTCGGCCTGCTCACGGCGACGCGTCGCCAATTCCTCGGACTCTCGCGCCGAGCCGAGCCGAGTCGCAGCCCGCTGAACATCCGCCTCGGCGGCGTCGAACCGTCTCCGCTGGTCGTCCGCCTCCCGTTGCTCGCCGGCTGCCTGCGCGGCAGGCGCCAGGGCGACGTCGAGCATGGGAAACCCCGCCGCCGTCGGCTCCTCGGTCAGGAGCCCCTCACGAAGCGCCAGCCACGCCTCGTCATCGGCAAGCGACGCGGCGCGCAGGCCCTCGCTGATCCGGCGCAGCGTGGTCTCCGGTGCTGCGTGCCCGGATGCACCGAGGACCATCCCAAGGCGGCGAGTGAGCACGTCAACCTGCTGACGCTGGTCGTGGGCAGCGCGCTGCATCACCGTCGCCGCGTCGCGGTCGCCGCCCAACACGCGCTCCTGAGCGCTCTCGAGCGCGCGTGCACTGTCGCGCAGCGTGTCCAGGTCGTCCCGCGCGACCGCGCCCGCCTGGTTGAGTGCCCAGAGCACCACCGATGGCTTGCGCAACGACGCGATGCGCGACGCCATCTCGAGATCTCCCTGGGCTCGCAGGTCACGCACCGCCGCGTCGCGCGACGCGATGAACTGAGCGAGCGGCGACCGCTGGATCGACGCCGTGATGCGCGCCTCGTCGCCGGTCATGCCACGCGACCGTACACCTCGTGGCGGAACCACGACAGTGGCGGCGTAAGGGTCGCACTGTATAACCGTCGCCACGCGGTGCTGACCGCGCCTCGAGAGGTGACCGTTCGTGGGCCTTCGGAAACTGCCGCACAGCAGGCGTGAGCCGCTGCGCGGCGCCAAACGCCTTGGTCCAGCCGCTGCCGACGAGCGCGTCTCGGTGACGATGGTGGTGCGCAGGCGCCGGCAACTGCGCCGCAATGCGCCCGGCCCCCTTGGCCGGCCCAAGACGAAGGAACAACGCATCGCCATTCGCCATCGGTTTGCGGCGGAGTACGGCGCCGACCCGAGCGACCTCCACGCCGTCGCCCTGTTCGCGAATCGCGCCGGGATGAGCGACATTCAGGTGAACGCTGCGCGCCGCACGGTCACCGCCGAGGGCACCGTCGAGCAGATGAACGCCGCGTTCGTGGTCAGTCTCGGGCGCTACCGCGCTCGGCGCGTCACATACCGCGGCCGCGAGGACGCGCTGAGCCTTCCTCGCGACATGCACGGCGTCATCGAGGCGGTGCTCGGGCTCGACAACCGACCGCAGGCGCGGCCGCACCACAGGGTGGGCGGGATGCGAGGACGCGCACGGCTGGGCGATCCCACGCGTGCGCCGAGGGGCCGGCCCGGGCCGCTGTGGGCAGCGCAGGTGGCTCGCCTCTACGATTTCCCGACCGGCTACGACGGCAGCGGTGAGACGATCGCGCTGATCCAGCTCGGCGGTGGCGTCGACAGCGAGGATGTCGTGGCGTACTTCAAGCGGGCGCGCAGCCCCGTGCCCTCCATCTCCATAGTTGAAGTCGGAATTGGCAGTAACGAACCGGGTGTGGATCGCGATGCCGACACCGAGGTGCTGCTCGACATCGACGTCGCCGGATCGGTCGCGCCCGGCGCCGACCTCGTCGTCTATTTCAGCGACCTCAGCGACCAGGGGTTCTTCAACGCGGTCAGTACCGCGATCCACGACATCGAGAACGCGCCGTCCATCGTGTCCATCAGTTGGGGCGACCCGGAGGCAGCCTGGACGGAGCAGGGTCGCGCCGTCATGGATGCCGCTCTCGCCGACGCAGCCGCACTGGGAGTCACCGTGCTGTGCGCCGCGGGAGACCACGGCGCCTCGGACGGCGTTCCCGATGGTCATGTGCACTGCGACTTTCCCGGCTCGAGCCCGAACGCGCTGACCTGCGGCGGCACGACGCTTGTCGGTACGGCGCGCGGAATCATCAGCGAGGTCGTCTGGAACGACTGGGACGGCTGGGCGACCGGTGGGGGCATCAGCGACGGATTTGCCGTGCCGGCGTGGCAGCGAACGCGCACCCTGCCGCCACACCACGACGGCGGCCGCGCGGGTCGCGGAGTGCCGGACGTCGCCGGCAATGCCGACAAACGGACGGGCTACTGGGTGCGTGTCCACGGGCGCTGGCGAAAGGTGGGCGGCACAAGTGCTGTGGCACCGCTGTACGCCGGTTTGGTGGCGTTGATGAACCAGGCGCTCGGCCGCCCGCTCGGCGCCGTCGCGCCTCGGCTCTACCGGCTGCCTCCCGTCGACGCCTTCGCCGCGTTCCGCGACGTGACCGACGGGCACAACGGTGTCCCGGCCATCGCACCCGGCCCCGCCGTCGCCGGCTACCGCGGGGCGAAGGGCTGGGACGCTTGCACCGGCCTCGGGAGCATCCGCGGCGCGGCCCTGCTGGCCGCGCTCCGCCCGACGCCACGGACCAAGGCGCACTCACCAGTCCACCCAAACAGTCCACGGCAGTAGACTTCCGCCGCACAGTCGCTAATCCCCCGTGACTGAGGTGGCGGTGACCAATCCCTGGCGGCATCATTTGACCCGGCTGGCCGCTGCAGCGGTCAGTGCGATAGCGGCCGCAACGATTGTTGTCGCCACGACCGTGGCGTCGCCGGGCCGGGTGACAGTGACCGTCCGCCCCGCCACCGTGGCAGCAGGCGGCACGCTCACAGGGACCGGCACCGGCTTCAGCCCCGAGGGTGCCGCCGTGCAGATCCACTTCGACAGCACCGCCGGCCCCAGCATGTGGAGCGGACGCGCAAGCGAGGTCGGCTCGATATCGTTCAGCTTCGCGGTTCCCTCCGTGGCGCCGGGCAAGCACGTTGTCGTGGCGACACAGACCGGATCCGACGGCGACCCCGTCCCGGGCACGCCGGTCAGCGTCCCGATCCAGGTCACACCGCCGCCGGCGCCGTCGGCGAGCGCGACAGCCGCACCGCCGCCGCCACCGTCGCCCGCTAATCAGGGAGTGTCACCGTCCGCTGCGCCACCGGTGCAGCTCAGCCCCGCCATCGCTAACCCCGGGGCCGCGCCAACGAGTGCGCCGACGGCTCTGCCGGCACCGACGCGGGCGCCGTCCACTCCGCCGCCGACCGCGGCGCCCTCGCTGACACCCGCGGCCGGCGTCCCGCCGGTATCGCCTCCGAGCAGCCAGAGCAGGCCACCGCAGGTGCTGTCGCTGTGGCGCATCGGCGGCTCGGTGCCCCAGGTCGCGCCGACATCGGCGCCTGCGACGACGGCCGCGCCGCAGCCGCCCGTGCCCCTGATGGTCCTCGACGGGAGCGCGATGGGAGCCGCGGTGGTGGTGATCGCTCTGGCGCTGAAGCCACAGCGGCCACCGCAGCGCCGCAGCAAGCGTTCGCACGACCCGCTCGCGACGCTCGTCACCCGCTGGTAGCAGTGCGCGCGTCGCTGTATGAGTTCGCCGGTGGTGGCCCCGCCATGCTCTTGCTGGCTCGCGCCCATCACACGCGCTGTCTGGCAGACCCCGAGCTGAACCACCCCTTCTCGCACCCCGACCAGCACCCGAAGCACGTCGAGCGGCTCGCCGCCTACTGGGGCGAGGCGCTCGGGGGCCCACCAACCTACTCGCGTGACCTCGCGGATCAGTCGTATCTGGTGCGACTGCACTCGGGCAACGGCGACATGACCGACCTCGCCCGGCGCTTCGTCGACTGTTTCGTCGCCGCCGCCGACGACGCCGGCCTGCCTGACGACCCACAGTTCCGCGAAGCGCTCCGCGCCTACATGGAGTGGGCGGTCACCGACGTGAACCGCTACGAGAACCCCGAAGACCGAGTGCCCAGCGGCCTCGCCGTTCCGCGGTGGTCCTGGGACGGCTTACAGACCGGCTGACGGCGCGGAGGGCCCGCGGGGCGCAACGCCGGCGCTGAGGGGCGCACAGATGGCGTCGCAGAGCAGTTCGACGCAGCGAGCGACCTGCTGCTGATCACCCGACACGTGGGCCGTGTGCGACATCCCCATGATGAGCACCTGGACGTCGTCGACGGTGACATCCTCGCGGATGGCTCCGGCCGCCTGAGCACGCTCGAACAGCTGCCGGATCAACCCGAACAGCTCGCCGGCCACCTCCTCTTTCGCCGCGGACATGTCGAAGCCGGCATCGTCGAGCGACTCTGCCAGCGCCTTGAAGTCGCACGAGTCCGCGAGCAGACGCCGCACGAATCCCGTGAACCCGGCCCGAGCATCCGGCCGGAGCAGCTCCGCCCGCGCCACCAGGAGGAGCGGCTCGATCCTTGCTTCCAGGATGGCGCGCATCAGGGCGTCCTTCGTCGGGTAGTTGCGATAGATCGTGCCGATCCCCACGCCGGCGCGCCGGGCAATGCCCTCCACCCCCGCCTCAGCCCCGTTCTCGCGGAACTCGTGCTCGGCCGCCAGGATGATCAGCTCCCGGTTGCGCCTTGCGTCGGCCCGAAGCGGCCGGGCCACGTCAGTCATGCATCTCGATCTTGACAAACGGAAACCGGTTTCCGTATCTTGCGCTCATATCTGGAGGGACAGTCCGATTTTAGAAGAGGGAGGTCAGGAATGACCAGAGCACCCCGGCAAGAGTCCAGCCCGTGGCTGATCCTGGTGATCGTCGCTCTGGCTCAGTTCATGGTCATCCTGGACGCGACGATCGTGAACGTGGCGCTGCCATCGATCCAGCGCGCGCTCAGTTTCTCCACCGATAGCCTGCAGTGGGTCGTCAACGCCTACACACTCACGTTCGGCGGTTTCCTGCTGCTCGGCGGGCGCGCCGGCGACCTGTTCGGCCGCAAGCGCGTGTTCATCATCGGTGTCGTCGTGTTCTCGCTGGCATCGCTCCTGAACGGGTTCGCCGGTTCGGCGGCGGTGCTCGTCGCTGGGCGGGCGCTGCAGGGCCTCGGCGGCGCGATGATCGCGCCGGCGGCGCTCTCGGTCATCACGACGTCGTTCGCCGAGGGCAAGGAGCGCACGCAGGCGCTCGGCGTCTGGAGCGCCGTGGCGGTCGGCGGCGGTGCCATCGGCCTGCTGCTCGGCGGCGTCATCACGCAGCTGCTCTCGTGGGAGTGGGTGTTCTTCGTCAACGTGCCCGTGGGGCTCGTGACTCTGTTGCTGGCTGCTCGCTACGTGCCTGAGAGCAGGGCGGTCGGCGTGAGCAGCGGCCTCGACATCTGGGGCGCCATCTCCATCACCGCCGGTCTCATGGTGCTCGTGTACGCGCTGGTCAACGCGCAGTCGGCGGGCTGGGCGTCGGGCGAGACGCTGGGCCTGGCCGCAATTGCGTTCGCGCTGCTCGCTGCATTCGTGGTGCTCGAGCTGCGCCTGCGTCAGCCGCTGATCCGTCTGGGCATCTTCCGCCTGCGCTCGCTGACGAGCGCCAACCTCGTGATGCTCATCGTCGCCGCCGGCATGTTCGGCATGTTCTTCTTCGCATCCCTGTACGTCCAGGGAGTGCTGGGCTACAGCCCGCTCAAGGCCGGTCTGGCGTTTATGCCAGTAACGGCAGGAATCATCGCCGGCGCGGGCCTGTCGCAGCAGCTGATCCGCCGTTTCGGCGTACGCAACGTCGGGGTCGTGGGCATGGCGATCGCCGCCGGCGGGCTGGTGCTGCTGAGCCGCATTCCTGTGCAGGGCAGCTACGCGACCGACCTGCTTCCCGGGCTGATGCTGATGTCATTCGGCCTCGGGCTGACCTTTGTTCCGCTCACGCTGATCGCGACCACCAACGTTGCCGAGTCCGACGCCGGCCTGGCGTCGGGGTTGCTGAACACCTCGCAGCAGCTCGGCGGCGCGCTCGGGCTCGCCGTGCTCTCCACCGTCGCGGCGAACGCGACAACCTCGGTGCTTTCCGGTCTCACGTCGGCGTCCGCTGCGGTGCGCGTCACCGCTCTGGTCACGGGGTTCCGTACCGCCTTCCTGGTCGCAGCCTTCCTGTTCCTTGCCGGCTCGGTGCTCCTCGCTGTCCTGGTGCGACGGTCCGACGTCGCCGAGGTTGACGCAGTGCCCGAGGCCGTGTCCGTCGTCGCCGCATAGCGGCGGCGGCGGGCATCGCCGCGCTCAGTCGTTGTCGATCAGGTAGTCAGCGAGCTGAAGCCGGGCAGGTCGTAGGTGACGAGCTCGTCGCCCTCCCAGCGGGCGCCGAGCTCCTCGGCCTCATCCAGCTCGAACATGCCAGTGGGTTCGGCGCCCGTCCATTGATGGCGAGCGATCGTGTCGGTCCTGCGGACCAGGACGACGCGCTCGCCGCTCTGCGCCTCCATGTGGACGCAGATCTTGTCAGGCGCTCTCCACGATGTACAGCCGGTTCCCCTCGGGATCGCGCAGCGAGAACATTGGCGGCACGCCGGGAACGCGAAGGATGTCGTCCACCTGGACGCCTGCGGCGCTGAGCTCGGCGTGCGCGGCCTCGGCGTCGGCCGTGCCGAGACGGACGCCGGTGTCGATGGCCTGTGGCGCGGCCTCGGGGCGCGGCGCAAGCGCGATGGTGGTCGTGGCCCCGGC
>JBOHUE010000010.1:0-1899 GCA_050734185.1 Candidatus Dormibacteria bacterium
GTCCGCGAACGTGCCCGCGGACGCACCCGCGCCGGCCTGTGCGACCCACGCGGCGGCCCGCTCATTGGTGGCGTCGCGGGCGCCCATCACCACCTCGTGCCCAAGCGCCACGAGCTTGGTTGCAATCGTCGGTCCCACAACCCCTGTCCCGAGCACCGCGAATCGCATGGCGCACCTCACTCATTGCTGGAAACGGCCCATGCATGATGGAGCACCACCGATTCCGCAGCGGCGTGCCCCGGGCCTAGTGCACTGCACTAGCAGCCCGTCCCCGTAACCACGATGACGCGGTTGTGGAGCGGGCGTAGAGAGACGACGAGAGCCCGAAGGCTGGGGCGCGCTCGCTGCGGGCGTGCGTGGAAACGTGAGCGCCGGTGGTCGCCGGTGTGGACGGCAGCGTGCGGCGCTCCACGCTGCCCGCTCGCAGCGTGGAGCTTGCAGAGGTTGTGCCCCGTGCAATGCAGCAGCCACTCCCCGAGCACTTTGACCTCGCCACGCAGCAGGAACCGGATGAGCCCTTTGTTGCGGATCTGCCCGAAGACCGGTTCCACCACCTGCTGTCGCTGCCGGTATGTGGCTCGTCCCTTGCTGGTGGCGAGCTTGCGCTGCATGCGCTCACGCCGTGTTGCGTTGTTGGGGATTCGTCCGCACGGCGCCGGCGCACAGCGATAGCTGCGTGACAGGCGCCCCGTGGCCACGTAGGCGTCGATGCCGAAGTCCTCGTCCAGGGTTTGCAAGTTGGCCTCGGAGCAGTACCCCGCATCGGCGCTGGCTTGCTGCGGCGGGATGCCCAGGTGGTCCTCGATCAACTCAAGCACGGGCACGAGTTGGCCCGCGTCCGCGGCAGAGTTGGTCAGCGTCGCGGCCACGATTACCTGGCTCGAGGCGTCCACCGCCGCCTGCGCGTTGTACCCCTGAATGAAGGCACCTTCGCTGCCCTTCATGATCCGCGACTCCGGATCGGTGAAGTTGCGCTGGGCCTTCTCGTCCGGCTCGTCCTTGCCCGCTTCCTTGGCTTCCCGCTCCAGCTCAGCCAGAGCTGCACGGATCGCGCGGCGCCGACCTTCCGCGGTCTCCAGCTGCTCGGGCAACTCATCGCCGCGACGGTCGGGACCGTAGCGGCGATCTTCTTCGGCATCCACCCGATCGCATTCCTTGAACCAGGCCTCGAGCTCCGCGCTGATGCGATCGTCCTCGTGCTTCATGCGTCCATAGCTCATCGCCGAATGCTTGCTGGCATTGGCCTTCACCCGAGTGCCGTCGATGGCCACGTGGCGCAGCTTGATCAGCCCCTGCTGTTCGCACAGGCGCAGCACCTGGCGGAACAGTTGCGCCAGCGCCGGCAGGTGCCGCAGCCGGAAGCTGTTGAGGGTGCGGAAGTCGGGTTGGTTGCCCGCCCCCAGCATCATGCAGCCCACGTCCCGCTGCAGCAGCCGCTCCAGCTTGCGCGAGCTGCTCACCCCGGTGGCATAGCCGTACAGCCAGACCTTGGTCATCATCCGCGGGTGGTATGGCGGGTAGCCGCGCAGCTCGTCTTCATACGCCGCGTCGATTTCACTGAGGTCGAGCTCGTCCACGACGTCGCTGATGAAGTGCGCCAGGTCGCCCTTCGGCACCCACTCCCGCACCGACGGCGGCAGCAGCAGCATCTGGTCGGGGTCGTAGGGGCGGAACGTCTTCGGCATGCCCCGATTGACTCATATTCGGCCCGCCCGTGGGGGGATTACCGGGACGGGCTGCTAGCGCACTGCTCCGGCGACGGCGCGATCGTTCTGAGACGCTCGTGCAGCAGATGCTGCGCCTCGCGTCCGCTCGCGGCGTAGCCGGCGATCACAAGCAGGAACTCCAATCTGCCGACGGTATGCAGGTCGAGATCGGTGTGCGCGCGCACGGTGGCGG
>JBOHUE010000011.1:0-6402 GCA_050734185.1 Candidatus Dormibacteria bacterium
CGCTCGCGGTGTACCGCCCGGGTCGCCTCGACTCCGGCACCTGGATCGTCGGACTTGGCACAGGGGGAGGAGCGCCCCGCGCCCTCGGGGCGGCCGGCGTCCCTGTGGGCTTTGCGGACCGTGTCACGCTGGTCGTCCGGTCCGCACCGGGGGCCGGACCGCTTGCACTCAGCCGGGTCAGCCTGACCGGAGGCGACACCATCCCAATTCCGCTCTCGGTCCGCGGTGTGCTGCCGCTGACGCCGATTGTCATCGCGCCGACCGGCCGCCAGATTGCCTACCTCGCCGCACCCGACGGGGTCACCAACGCGTACATCGTCAACGCGGACGGCAGCGGGGCTGAACCGCTCACCGCGTACACGCCCGGCACGTTCGACGTGGCGGCGATCACCCTGAGCTGATGGCACGCCTGCTTTTTCTTATAGCGGACACCGGCGGAGGGCACCGCGCCGCGGCCAGTGCCGTGGCCCGCCAGCTCGAGGCCCAGACGCCGGGGCGCCATGCGGTGCAGATCGTCGACCCCTTCGCCGAGTCGTCGCCAGCCTTCGTCGCCCGCGCCGCGGGGCTGTACGGGCCCCTGACGCGGTACGCGCCATGGGGCTGGGGCGCGCTCTACCACGCCACCAACTCCCGCGTCGTCGCCGACGCGCTCGAGGGCTCGGTGCTGCGGATGGTCGACCGCAGCATTGCTCGCCATGCGCGCCCGACGCCCGCGGTGATCGTGTCCTTCCATCCGCTCCTCAACCATCCCGCTGTGCGCGTGGCCAAGGAGCTCGAGCCGCGCCCGCCCGTGGTGACGGTGATCACGGACCTCGTCGACGTGCACGCGTCGTGGGCCTGTGCGGGGGTGGACGCCGTGGTGGTGCCGTCGCCCGGCGGCTGGGACCGCTGCCGTCGTGCCGGGATCCCCGCTGAGCGCTGCCACGAGATCGGCCTCGCCGTCGACCCGAGCTACGCACAGCCGCCGCCCGGGCCTGAGGAGCGCCGCCGTCTCCGCGAGCGTCTGGGCCTCGACCCCGATCGCTTCGTGCTGCTGCTCTGCGGCGGCGCCGACGGATCGGGAGGCCTCGCGCGTCGCGCGCGTGCGCTCGCCACCTCCGGCCTCGACATCGACGTCGTCGTTATCTGCGGCCGCAACCGGTCGTCTCGGCGGCGCCTTCAGGGACTGAGGGGCCACGACGGCCGGCCGGTGATGGTGCACGGCTTCGTCAACGGCATGGGCGACTGGATCCGCGCCGCCGACGTCATTGCCACGAAGGCGGGCCCGAGCACCATCGCCGAGGCGCTGTGCTGCGGCGTGCCGCTGCTGCTCACCTTCTATCTTCCGGGGCAGGAGCGCGGCAACGTCGAGTGGGTCGCCGACTCCGGCGCCGGGCGCTACGTGCCCTTCACCCGCCAGCTGGTCGACGCGGTGGCGGAGCTGGCGGCACCCGGGTCGCCGGCGCTGGCGCGGATGCGCGCCACCGTGCGCACCCTCGCGCGACCCGAGGCGACCGAGCGAATTGCCGACCTCATCGACCGCGTCGCCACCGCCGGCTCCGCCGCCGCGGAGTGACGCCCGAGGCCGGCGCCGGGCGCTGCGCGATCGCCCGGCTGCGCCTCTTCCAGTTCCGCAACTACAGCGCGATGACAGTGAGCCTGGGTCCATCGCTCAACGTCATCGCGGGAGACAACGCGCAGGGCAAGACCAACCTGCTCGAGGCGGCCGCCACGCTCGCGCTCACCCGCTCGCCGCGAGCATCGACCAGCGCCGACCTCGTGATGTGGGGAACAGACGGCTGCGCCGTCGAGGGTGCAGTGATCCGTCCGGGCGGCGACTGCACGCTGTCGCTGCGGCTGGAGCGGTCACACGAATCGGACCGCCTGTCGCGTACGACCTCAGTCGACGGCAAACCGCGCCCGGCGCGTGCGCTGCTCGGGCTCTGTCCGGTGGTCATGTTCTGGCCCGACGACCTGCAACTCGTGAAGGCCGGCCCGGATGCGCGCCGCCGCCTGCTCGATGTGCTCCTGGTGCAGCTCGAGCCTCGCACCGCAGCGCACATGTCGCGGTACCGGCGTGTGCTGGAACAGCGAAACGCGCTGCTGCACCGCATGCGCGCCGAGGGACGCCTCAGACCCGAGCTCGACGGCTTCACGCACGAGCTCGTGCACCATGGCGCCCGGCTCGCGGTGGCGCGCTCCCGCCTGCTCCGCGAGCTCGCCCCCCGCGCCGCCGCGGCGCTGCAGGAGCTCAGCGAGGGCTCGGAGCATCTCGCGCTCGAGTACGTCGCCGCGCATGGTGCCATCGGTGCCGACGAGGATCAGGTGGAGGCCGACCTCCTGGCGGCGCTGCGCTCCCGCGCCGACGAGGAGCTGGCGCGCGGAGTCACGGTGGCCGGCCCGCACCGCGACGACGTGTCCATCCTCCTCGGTGGACGCAGCGCTCGCACAGCGGCATCACAGGGACAGCAGCGCAGCATCGTCCTCGCCATCAAGCTCGCGGAGATGCGCCATGTTGCGCATTGCACGGGAGCACTGCCGGTCGTCATGCTCGATGACGTGCTGAGCGAGCTTGATCAGAATCGCCGCTCGCAGCTGCTCGCTCTGCTGACTGCCGGCGGCGGCCCTCAGGTGCTCGTCACGACGACAGAGCCGCTGCACGATGTCGATGACGTCGCCGCTACACGACACTTCACCGTCGTCGGCGGGACAGTCACCGAGGCCCATGAGAGCTGAGAACCGCCGCGAGGAACGTCTCGGCGACATGCTCGAGCCGGCGCTGCGCGGCCTCGGCGTGCGCGCCAGGGTGCGCGAGGAGCGCGTGCGCCGGGTGCTGGCGGATATCGTCGGCCCTGCCCTTGCACCGCACTGCCGTGCCGAACGGCTCGACCGCGGCGTACTGCTGATCGCCACGACGAACACCGCGCTCGCGCATCAGCTGCAGCTGGAGTCGCCGCGCTTGATCGCCGCCTGCAACGAGGCCGTCGGCGACGAGCTCGTCAAGCGATTGCGCTTCTGCGCTATGTGAGATGCCCGTGTGCGAGGCGCTACGCCACGCGCACCGGCATGATGATGCAGAGGTAGTCGTCGCGTCCCGCGGGACGGATGACGCCCGGGTGCAGCGCTCCGTTGAAGGACAGCTGCACCTCGTCCGAGTCGAGGACGGACAGCGCATCGAGCACGTAGCGCGCGTTGAACGCTATCTGCACATCGTCGCCCTGCACCGATGCACTCAGCGGCGCCTCGTCGTCGCCGACCTCCGCCGTCTGCGCCCGCAGCGTCAGCGTTCCTTCGCCGACCTGCATGCGCACCGGGTTCGCAGCGTCGCGCGCCAGCACTGCAGCGGTGCGAGCCTCGCGCAGCAGCGCCGCCGTCGGCAGGCTCACCGTGGTCGACGTCGTTGCGGGGATCACCTGCGCGTAGTTGGGGTACGCACCCTCGATGAGACGCGACGAGATCTCCACGTCCTTGAGCGTGAAGAAGACCTGGTTGCGCCCCTCGGAGACCGCGATACCGACCGCCGGCCGGTTGGGGTTGATGGCCCGGGCGACCTCGTTGAGGTGGCGCGCGGGGACGATCACCGACACAGGCGTCGCGTCACTCGCGCCGTCCACGTCGAGCGTCTTCACCGCGAGCCGGTGCCGGTCGGTGGCCGCAAGAGTCAGCTTGCCGCCCTCGATCTGCAGCAGCGTGCCGGTGAGCACCGGCGATGCCTCGTCCGCGCTCGCCGCCATGACCGTCTGCGTGATCGCTCCCTGCAACGCCGTCGAATCGACCTCGATCGTCGATGCAGCCTCCTGGCGGGGCAGCGGCGGGAATTCCATCGCGTCGATGCCATGCAGGTTGGCGCGGTGCACTCCACACGACAGCTTCAGCACCTGTGTCGCCGTGTCGAGCTCCATGGTGCATGGTGCGTCGCTCAGCGATGACACGTACTCCGTCAGCAACCGCGCCGGTGCGGTCGTGCGTCCCTCCTCGAGAACGGTCGCCGGCACCGTTGCGCTGATCGTGAGGTCCAAGTTGGTCGCGGTGACCTTGAGCCCGCTGTCCGTCGTCTCGAGGAGCACATTCGCCAGCACCGGCAGTGTCGAGCGCGGCGACACGGCACGCGTGACCAGGCCCAGGGCAGCGCTGAGGGCGGAAGACGACACGGTGGCCTTCATGGTGCGGGCACTCCTCTCGACGGAAACAGTTGTCACCAGCTGACTCCTAGAACGAACTGAGTTTAAAGAAAACGCATGTATATATAGAGCGGGGGAAGAGGTGGATAAGAGGGATGCATGAGTTCAGCAGGGACCGGCGCCGTCGCCTCGGTCCTGTGCGCAAGTGTGGCGCGTGTCCACAGTGAATCCCGAGGACAACCGTGTTCCCCCACTCGTCCACATGTGATCCAGAAGATGTCGACAGGTTCGTCAACGGCTGTGCAGCCGTTCGCGGATCTGACGCAGGTCGCTCTGGAGCCGGCTGTCCTCGCGCACCAGCTCGGTGATCTTCTCGATCGCGTGCAGTGCCGTGGTGTGGTCGCGCCCGCCGAAGGCGGTGCCGATCACCGGTAACGATGAGTCCGTCTCCTCGCGGATGATGTACATCGCCACCTGGCGGGGGAACACGATGTGCTTGTCGCGACGCTTGCCCTTCATCTCCTCGACGGAAATGGAGTAGTGGTCGGCCACGGCCGACTGGATCGCCTCGATGCTGAGCGGCGCGCTGTCGTGCACCGGGATGATGTCGCGGAGGATCTGCTGGGCGATTTCGAGAGTGACCGGCTGGCCGTTGATGGATGCGTGCGCGAGGACTCTGATGAGCGCGCCCTCGAGCTCGCGGATGTTGCGCTGGATGCGGTGGGCGATGAACGCGCACACCTCGTCGGGAACGAGCCGGCTGTAGGGCCCGAGCTTGCGGTTGAGGATCGCCAGCCGTGTCTCGAAGTCCGGCGGCTGGATGTCCGCCATGAGGCCGCCCTCGAACCGGCTGCGCAGCCGGTCCTCCAGCGTGGGGATGTCCGTGGGCGGACGGTCACTGCTGACAACGATCTGCTTCTGGATCTCGTGCAGCGCGTTGAACGTATGGAAGAACTCTTCTTGGGTGCGGTCCTTGCCGGCGAAGAACTGAATGTCGTCGATGAGGAGCACGTCGACCGAGCGGTAGCGCACACGGAAGTCACCGGTGCGGTTCTCCTGGATCGACGTGATCATCTCGTTCATGAACTTCTCGGACGTGATGTACGCGACGCGCGTGTTGCGGTGCTGCTCGCGCACAGCGTGCCCGATGGCGTGCATGAGGTGCGTCTTGCCGAGACCCACACCGCCGTAGAGGAAGAGCGGGTTGTAGGCCTTGCCCGGTGCATCGGCAACGGCGCGGCATGCGGCGTGGGCGAAGCGACTGGCATTGCCGACGACGAACGTGGTGAACGTGAAGTTGGGGTTCAGCCGTGAGTCGCTGGCGGTGGCGTCGTCCGAATCGGTGACGGGGGCGAGCACCGCCTCGGTTTCGATGCTGGGCTCGGGTTCGTCTGGCGGCGGCGCCGCAGCGGGATCGACGGTGATCACCACATCGCACTCTCCACCGATCACGCCCGACAGCGTTTCGCGGATCAGCGGGACGTAGCGCTCGGTGAGCCAGTCACGCGCGAGGCGCGTCGGCACACCGACGGTGAACGTGTGTCCGTCGTAGCCGACGAGCACGGCGTTGGCCAGCCAGGTCTCGTAGCCCGGACGCGAGAGCTGGAATCGCAACTCTTCCTGGGCCACATGCCACATCTGCTGGGCATCGGGAAACGCTGGTTGTGTCAGTGATTCGGTCTCCATCGAGATCATGCGATCCATACCCGGCATCTCGAAAGAATGGTGCTCCCCGATGACCTCTCCATGCCGCACTCCACATGTGTGCTGGTTATCCACACGTTGTGCACACGAGTGGATAACAGCGGATGATTCCTGCGCCACTGCTCGGGAACGGTGCGACGTTGAGTGATGTGTTACCCGCGCCTCGGCCAGTCTAGCAACGCCGTGTCGGTGCCACAACGGTCGGGTGCGACGATGGTGTGACAGCAGGCGTCCGCGCGACCTGCGTGCACATCCCTGCGACACGATCGGACGAGCGAATCGCGTCGAGAAGCCGCTTCAGCCGTGGTTGGTATACTCGCGGTGCAGCCTCCGTCCGGTGAGCGGCGCCTCGCGCCCCGGACGCGATCAGAACGGGAGAGCCCCCATTAAGCGGACGTACCAGCCCAAGAAGCGCTATCGCCGGAAGACGCACGGGTTTCGCGTGCGTATGGCGACGCCGGGCGGGCGGCAGGTGCTGAAGGCGCGGCGTCGCAAGGGACGCAAACGCCTGACTCCCGCTGCCCCGCGGTGACCCCGGTGCAGCGGCTTCGCGGGAGGTCCCGCTTTGCCGCGGTGCGCGCTCGGGGAACGACCGGGC
>JBOHUE010000012.1:0-6985 GCA_050734185.1 Candidatus Dormibacteria bacterium
GATCGCGGTCGCGCGGGCGAGAGGACGCGCCGGGCTCCTGATCCATGGAGGGAGATGCTCAGGCATAACGCCTTGCGAATGCATGAGACCTGGCTGTGCGAGGCCTCGGCACGGCGGCCGCGGCGCCCGGCTCAGTGCGCCCAGGCGGGGTGGTCGGCGGTCTCGCGCACCTGGATGATGGCGGCGGTGATCGTGGCCTCGAGCTCCGCGTAGAACTCGCGCCTGGACTCCTCGTCCTGCGCCTCGGTCACCGTTTGGCCGTTCAAGCGCCGGCTGATCCAGGGCGGGACGGCCTGGTAGACGATTTGGGAGCCAACCCGGACGTACAGGGTCTCCGGCTTCTGATCGGTGACGAATGCGCTCACCTTCACGGAGACGCCGGTGTCGTCCACGAGCCGCCAGCCCCGCTCCCAGCGCGAGCTGCGGTCAGGATCGAATGCCTTGGTGACCTCCGTTTCGGTGATCACCTGCTCGTCGGCGTGCGCTGCGTCATGGAGGAGCGCGGTGATGCGGTGCTCCAGAGCGGACGCGACGTGGTGCAGCAGCGAGGGGCCGCGGTTGTCGATGTCCGGGAGCCCGGCGCGCTGCTTGGCGCGTGTGCCCAGCGCGCGCATCGTGCCGCCGTGGCGCCGACAGTATTGGTCATCGTCGACTGTAACCGAGTGGTCGGAGCAGAACACCGAGCGGCAGGAGCGGCCGCGGCGGTCGCGGTAGCTGCACGTGGTGGCGTCGCTGCTGGAGCAGCCCTGTGCCTGGCAGCGCAGACCGCTCGGCAGAGCGATCGCAACGGGGGTTGGCTTACGGCGAAGGATCGGCATGATGCTGCCCGGTGGGCGAGCCCATCCTAAGCCCGGCCGGCGGGCACCCCCGGTGACGACGGTGTCGCGAGGCGCCGATCCAGCGCGACCGCGAGGCGACGCAACCGTTCCATCAGCTCGGCGAACATGGGCAGCGTCAGCGACTGGGCGCCGTCGCTGAGCGCGTGCTCGGGGTCCGGGTGCACCTCGATGAGCAGCCCGTCGGCGCCGGCGGCGAGGGCGGCGAGCGCCATTGGCGCGACCAGATGACGGTGGCCCGTGGCGTGTGACGGATCGACGATCACCGGCAGATGCGCCAGCGACTTCACCACCGGCACGGCGCTCAGGTCGAGCGTGTTGCGCGTGCTGGCTTCGAACGTGCGAATGCCGCGCTCGCAGAGCACGACGTTGGGGTTGCCGTGAGCGACGATGTACTCGGCTGCCAGCAGCCATTCCTCGATCGTGTTGCTCAGCCCGCGCTTGAGCAGCACAGGTCGGTTGGACTCTCCCACCGCCTCGAGCAGCGCGAAGTTCTGCGCGTTGCGCGTGCCCACCTGGAGCATGTCCGCGTACTCGGCGACCTCGGCGACGTCGGACGGATTCACCACCTCGGTCACCACCGGCAGCCCGGTGCGACGGCGCGCCTCGGCCAGGAAGCGAAGCCCCTCGACCCCGAGACCGCGGAACGAGTACGGCGATGTGCGCGGCTTGAACGCGCCGCCACGCAACATCGCTGCGCCGGCGGCGGCGACACCGGTTGCGGTCGCCAGCACCTGCTCCTCGTTCTCGACGGCGCACGGACCTGCGATCACGACGCAATCGCCGTTGCCGAGGCGCACACCCGAGATATCGACGACTGTGTCCTCGGGGTGCCACTCGCGCGTCACCTGCTTGTACGGCTTGCTCACGGGGATGGCGTCAGCGACTCCCGGGAGGTCGACGATGGAGTCGCGGATCGAAGCCGGGTTGCTGCCGAGGACACCGATTGCAAGCCGGTCGGCACCGGGTAGCTCGATCGGGCGGAAGCCCTGTGCTCGCACATGCGCCGCGACGCTCTCGATCTCGCCGGGTGTCGCATTCACGTTCATCAGAATCAGCATTCGGCCGAAGCGTAGCAGCAGCCCGTTCGGGCTCAGCCCTCAGTCCGCGGTCACCCACACCCAGTCGTGGGTCAGCAGCCGGTCGAATGTGGGCTGCAGCTTGTCGAACGACTTGGCCGACGTGATGAGCTCCACCTCGAACATCGCGCCGCCATGGGAGACGACCACGTCCTTCGTCTGGATGAGCGAGCTGCTGAGCGTTGACTGATACGTCACGGTCGTCGCCGCGCTGCGCGCGACGGCCGTCGGCGTCGGTTCGGTGACATTCGTGGCCCCGCTGGTCTTGACGCTCTGCAGGTACGTGTCGACCTGCGCGCTGGTCAGGGGTTGCTTCGGCTGCATGACGAGGACGATCGGGGCGATGTCGGAAACCCCCTGCACCACCGGCGCAGGCGCCGGCCCCTGCAGCAGCATGAGCAGGGTGCCGTCCGGTTTGACCGAGCTCACCACGGCGCCGTTCGAGGTCACGTCGGACCAGCCCGCCGGGACGCGCACCATGAACGCCACCGAGCGCGCCACCGGCTGCGTGTCCGCTGGCGTGGAGTTCGCTGCATGCGTCGCCGCCTGCCCGCACGCGGCGACCGCGGCGCCAACAACTGCGACCATCGCGCGCGCGGCGAGTGCGCGCAGCGTCACCAGGGGTCGCGCTCGCTCAGTGCCAGCGCCACGACGCGAGCATCTGCTGCAGCGCTTTCGCCTGTCTGTCGAAGTCGGCCTGGCCCGTGTTGAGCACGATCTCGTAGGTCTGGCCATGGTTGACGAGCATGTCCTGCACCTTGAGGACGGCAGGGTGCGCCGGCGGCGTCGCGGGCACGTTGATGTTGTACGTCACGAAGAGTCCGGTGGTCCCCACGAGTTGGAACGGCTGCGGTGTGCTCACCGAGGTCGCACCGTTCTGCGCCACGCTCTGCAGGTAGGCGGCGAGCTGATCGTCCGGCACCGGCTGCGACACCGTCGAGACGTCGATGTGCTCGCCGTTCACGGTCGCCCCGGCGAGCGGCGCCATGAGCAACATCTGCAGCGAGCCGCTGACATTCACCGCCTTCACCGCATCCTGGTCGGTCGTGGTCTCGGTCCACCCTGCCGGGATGGTCACGTCGAACAGCGTCGTCTTGAACTTGTTGGCCGCCGTGGCCTGGGACGACCCGGAGGCCGGCGACGGCGTGTGTGAGCCCGCGGCCGAGCCGCAGGCCGCTATCGCGGTCAGCCCCATGACCATTGCCGCCGCGGCAAGCGAGCGCCGGTGCGGCACCCGGGAGCGGTGCATTGCCGGTGAGGATAGCCGGAGCGCCCAGCTTGCCTGCGGGTGGTCCGAGCGCGGGACAATCGCCGGGTGACGACTCGGTCCGCCGTACGCGTCGAGCGGCTCAAGATCGCCGATCTGTCCGCGCTGCACCGGCTTCTCGACCGGGAGCCGGTGCAGCACGCATACCTGCGCAGCGAGCTGCGCCTCGGGATCGACTACGCGTACTGGTGGGGTGTGCGAGATGGCGAGCACCTGCGCGCCGTCCTGCTGGCGGGCGCGCTCGCCGTGCCCTGCATCAACGACATCGAGGACGCGTCCCGATTCGCGGAGATCCCGTGCGCGGATCACCCGCCGCGCATGATCGTCGGGCACCGGCCGTCGGTGCTGGCGCTGCGCGACGCGCTCCTGCCGGCTCGACAGGCGCGCGACATCCGAGACCCCCAGCCGCTGCTCGTGGTCACTCGCGACACCCCGCTGCTCGACATGCCGAGCCCCGTGCGGCTCGCGACCCGGGCCGACGTGGAGGCGCTGACGATCGCGGCAGCGGCGATGCACCGCGAGGAGATGGGCGATCCGATGCCGCTGGACCCAGGCGCCTGGCGGTCGCGGATGACGTCGCTGGTCGACCTCGGCTGGAGCTGGGTGTTGACCGAGCGGGACACCGTCGTGTTCAAGGCCGAGCTCAGCGCGTGGACGCCCGAGGCGGCGCAGATCCAGGGCGTGTACACGCACCCCGGGCGGCGCCGCCACGGCATCGCCACGGCCGCGCTGGCCGCCGTGTGCCGCGCCGTCCTGCGTCAGGTTCCGGTGTGCAGCCTCTACGTCAACAACACCAACGACTCGGCGCTGCGCCTGTACGACCGGCTCGGGTTCCGACAGGCCGGCGAATTCGCCTCCGTGTTCTACTAACCCGATGGTCGAGACGCACTCCGACGTCACCCTCCCGGTCCCCCCGGAGGAGGCCTTCGAGGTGATCTCCGACCTCGAACATGCGGACTGGCTGCCCGCGGTTCGCAGCCTGCATCACATCGGTGGGCCGAAGTTCGCGAAGGGCTCGCGGTTCGAGGTAGAGGTCGGCTTTCTCGGAAAGCGCCTCAAGGGCGTGCTGGCGTGTACCGAGGTCGATCCGCCGCGCAGCGTCGAGATGGAGCTCGAGGAGGGGTTCGACCTCACCATCACCGTCGCCGTTCGCCCGGTGCGGGGCGGTTGCTCCGTGGAGATCGGCGCCCGCTATTCGATCGGCGGCGGACCGCTCTCTCGCGCGGTGGAGATGTCGTCTGTGGGTCCTGCCCGTCGCGAGACGGCGCGTGCCTGCGAGCAGCTGGCGGCGCGTTTCGGCCGCCGGGCCGGGGTGGGACAACATGGGTGATGAACTCGAATGACGGCGACCTCAAGTCGCTGACCGCGCTGGTGCGGTCGCTGCCTGCGCTCGACCCCGCCGAAGTCGGCCGCCTCCTGCCGGCCGCCGCGGTGTCCGGCCCGCAGCAGGAGCGGCTGGTGCAGGACCAGCTCGGTGTCGGGCTCGATGAGGCGCTCGCGCGTCGCGACCGCGGCATCGATGTGATTGACCTCTACCAGGAGGCGTCGGTGGCTGCCATCGTCGCCGTTGCGCAGTACTCGGCCCGGGGCGGCGCTCCCGATGGACTTCGGCGCTACGCCAGCCGGGTCATCGGCGTCCACCTGGACGACGCGATCGAGCAGGCGGACCTGGAACGCAAGGCCCACGACGCCTTCGTGCGCGACGCGGAGAGCTACGAGACCGCCGAGGTGAGCCTGCGACACGAGCTGGAGCGCAGCCCGACCGCCACCGAGATCGCTGCCTTCCTCCAGTGGCCCGAAGACCGCGTGACGTTGCTTGCAGAGGCTGTGACCAACGCGCGCGAGCTCTGGGACACTGACATCGCCGAGTACCTCGACGACGAGGACTGACTGCCTGCAAGGGTTCGACATGCACCCACTTTCGGCACGCCGAGGACGACTGACCTGCCTGCAAGGGCGCGACACGCACCCACGCTAGCGGCACGCCGTCAGGCCGCCGCTACCTGTGCGGCGCGCGGTCGCGCGAGCTCGCGGTGACGGCCTGCGGCTCAGCACTCGGCGGGCACAGTGCTCCGAGTCCACGTCGCCCGCCTCCGTGATGGCCGCTGCGCATGGGCGCGTGCCGCACCCGCGCGGCAGGTCAGCCGTCCTCAGCGCTGACCTGCGTGCATGGCACGCGACCGCGCACGCGGTGGCGGACTGCGGCTCAGCACTCGGCGGGCTCAGTGCTCCGAGTCCGCGTCGCCGGCCTCCGTGTTGGCCGCTGCGCATGGGCGCGTCGCGAGGCGACAGCTGCCTATACGCGAGCGATCGGAGACACTGCAACGTCCCGATTCGCGCTTGTTGGGCAGTTCCCCGCGCGTGAGATAACTAGCGCCTGAGTCTGCCGATGAACGGGCTCTATTGGTGTTGGTATTTCCGCCGCAACTGCCAGATGCATGTTGGGAAACCGAGTAGGCGGACCGGCATTCGTCGGACGATTTGCAAACAGTCGTTCGTGGCGATCGCGCCCGTGAGAGCATCAGAGACCGGGACGAGAAGAGTGATCGTTCCGCCCGCTCGCGTGACGCGCCGCAATTCACCGAGTACCTCACGAAACCAGCTAGGTAGTGGTGCGGAGATACGGTACGTACCACCGAACGGTAGATTGGTTACAACAGCGTCGACCACTCCGTCTGCGAAAGGCAGCTGCCGGGCGTCTGCCTCATCAACGGTCGCCGCCGGCGCGTTGACTCGTGCGGCTTCCACCGCTACAGGGTCATTGTCTGATCCGACGGCCCGAAGACCAAGGCTCAACGCTTCGCGAAGGATCGTGCCGCTGCCGCAGAACGGGTCGAGCAACGTCGCTCCAGGCGGTAGATTCGCGGATGTCACCATCGCGCCCGCCACCGACGGTCGCAGCGCTGCTATGCGCTCGATCTCGCGAGGGGCGCGATGTCGCATCGATGCGTCTGTGAGCCGAATGCCTGATCGGAAGAGTCCGGGTTTGGTCTCCAACACCCAAATCTCAAGCTCGGCGGGATCCGCAGGAAGCCATTTCGGCCGCTGCCGGCTCAACTCTCCAACGAGCGCATCGCGCAACTGCGTTCGTCGGTATCTCCGCTCAGAACGCACACGTGTGACGACGCGATACCGCATGCGCGGATGGAGGCGGCGCACATAGTGTGCGTATATGGAGAGACCGCGAGCGAGAGCCTTATCGTCACTTAGGTCGCGGACAAGCTGTGGCAGGTCCGTGGCTCTCGTCGTCAGCGCGACCTCGACGTAGACATCCTCACAGGAGCGAAAGTCGAAAGGCTCCAGCGTCGACTTCACACTCACAAATGGAACAACGTCGTTCCTACCGTCGAAGCTCCCGTCGAAGCTCGGGGCGAAAGCGGGGTGACGCGAGATCTCCTCCGCCACAAGCGTCCCTACACCCGGCACGGCCAGCGCGAAGTACCTCATGCAATGAGAAGTCTGAGTTAGCAGCTCAGCCGAGGTGGCCAATCAGCCGCAGCACAATCGCGAGCACGAAGACCAGGGAGAGCAGCACGCCGAGGAGGACCGGCAGCGTGGACGTGCAGCTCGAGAGTGAGGCTCTGCGCCGGGAGCACCAGGTCGATCAGGGGACGAGGTCCCGGCGGCCTGACCTCGTGCCGCAAGGAGTGGCTCGCGTTGCGCCATGCGGCAGGTCAGCAACCACGAGGACTGGGCTGCCGCGCGGGCGCGGCACGCGCCCATGCGCAGCGGCCATCACGGAGGCGGGCGACGCGGACTCGGAGCACTGTGCCCGCCGAGTGCTGAGCCGCAGGCCGCCACCG
>JBOHUE010000013.1:0-21889 GCA_050734185.1 Candidatus Dormibacteria bacterium
CGCGTCAGCTGCTCGGCGGGCGGCTCGCGACGCTGCGAGCCCGGCGGCTCGAGGGGCGGTTCCACCGCGGCGTCGCTCACGGCGTCGCCTGCCGCGCCGGCGGCTCGCTCGCCACCCGAACAGTGGCGACGCGGCGCTCGCCCACAGCGGCCAGGACGACGGCGTCACCGGTCACGAGTTGTTTGATGGCGTTGGGATTCACGACGTAGCGATCCACCCGACGGACGGAGCCGACCCCGGTGTTTGCGCCGCTGTCGACTTGGCGTGTCACCTCGACGCCCTTCTCGGTGCCGATGACGGCGGCGACCGATTCAGCGTCGTCCGAGCCGCAGCGGTGGGCGATGAGAAGCCCGGCGCCGAGCAGCGTCGCGTGCAGCGCATACGCGGTGGCGCGGTCCGGCAGGTGCTGCGTGCTCACCGCCGTCGCAACGCGCGCCTCTCGCGCCTGGCGCAATAGGTCGCACACCTGGTCCGGGTCGTCCAGGGCGGCGAACTCATCGAGGATGAGCAGCGCCGGGGTCGACGTGGGCTCCTGCAGCCGCTGGTGCGCCGCTTGCTTCAGATCTTGGATGAGCACGCGCGCCATCAGCGCCGTGTCCTTGGTGACGGCGAGGGCCGGCAGGCTGATGTATGTGACGCCGGAGGTGGTCAGGGCGTCGCGAAGGTCGAGCTGCTCCCCCTCGCCCTCGAACAGCTCGCCGTACTCGCCATGGAGCAAGGCGCCGAGGCGCGCGCGCATCCCCTCGAGCGCCTCGCCGTGTACGCCGCCACGCTTGCCGAGCTCGGCTAGGTCGGCAGCTAGTTGCGGCGCCACGGCTCGCGAGCGATGGGCCAGCCCGGCCATGCGAGCGCGGTCCAGCTCGTGGCGCAGCCGGCGGACTGTCACCGGCTCGTCCAGCGCCCGCAGGACGCCGACGAGCACCGCGATCGCCTCCTGGGCAATGACGCGGTAGATCTCGGCGTTCGGGCCGTACGCGAACGCCGAGACGAGCTTGTCGGCCACCTGGGAACGCGAGCCGACGGCGCACGGGTTGTAGCCGAGGCTGTCAGGAACACCGGGCACTAGCTCGGCATACGGCTCGCCGCAACGTGCCGCCATGACGCGGGCCGCAGTGCGCAACCCGCCGCCCTTGGCGTCGACGATGACCACGGGAAGCCCGCGGCCGATCGCCGCCTGCGCCAGCTGCTCCGCCGTCGTTGTCTTGCCCGAGCCCGTGACACCGACCAGCGTCACATGCTGCGCAACGCCCTCCGGGAGCGGCACCGCGAATGGCCGGCCGCGCAGCCGGTCGGTGCCGACGACCCATTCGCTGAACCTCCCCGGCTGGGCGCCAATCCAGCGCTCGTTCGGCACCTCCTCGAACGTCATCGCGCCCTCGGGCCGATGACACAGAGCGGACCGCCCAAACACGGGCCCCCAGGAAGCCGTACGAATCCTGGAAGAGCAGGACCCGGAGCTCTGATACCTCGGCGCATTACCCCTGCTCCGTGCGCCGGACCCGCGTCTCGATGAGGTGCTCGAGGCCGCGGTCGGCAATAACCTCGCGCATCCGACCAGCCGACGCGGCGCTGGGGAGGAACCACCAGACGCACTCGACGGACGCGTCGAGCGCGTACGCGTCGGCGAGCTGCTCGAGCTTTCGCGTGCGCTTCGGTGTAAGGTCGAGTTCGACGGCCACGCGGCGCCCACCGGGGAGCACCAGGAGTCCATCCGGCGTGCGCCGCTGCCGCTCCTCCGGATGGACGCGCGCCGCCCGCATGCGATCGCGCCTCAGCTCGCGCTCGGTGATCCACTCCGCGCCCGGGGCATCCCCGACTAGCTGCTCGCTGAGGTCGACCACCGCGAGCGCGTGACGCAGGAGCCCAGCGTCGAGTCGAGCGGGCAGCACGTCGCACGCAGCGAGTCGAGCGCCAGCACCGGTGACGCGGACGACGAAGGGGAGGTCGCGGAACGCCGGCTCACGCCGAAGCAGCCCCGCCGTCTCGAGCCGGCGCAGCCGCCGCCAAGCAGCCCACATGGACGGGAAAAAACGGCGGCCGACCTGGTCGGCACTGACCAGTCCGTGGCGCGCCACCCAGCGAACGAGGTCCTCGTCGCGTGGCGTCAGAGCCAGCCGTCGCGGCGGCGCCCCGGACAGCGCCGTGAGCATCGGGGGTCTGGGAGAAGGAGTGGGTCCGGGCGAGGAAGAGGGCAGGGGCGCATGCCCCTCATCCCGCTGCCTCGCCTGGGGGATCACAGCGTACGCCTCCCTGAAGGGCTGCTCGCCCGGTCCCGAACCTCACCACCACAGGGACCCACCAGATACGACGATGTGGGGGTGAGGTGCGGGAGCCGCGGGCAAGCGTAGCGCAGGCCGCGGCAGGGCGAGCAGCCCTCTCAGCGAATACGGCGTGACGCGTTGTGATCCCCGTTTTTAGCTCGGGTGGGTGTCCACTAACTGGACCCCCCTACTGGACATCCGGCGGACCTCTGCGCTAAGCAGGACGGCCTAACCGGTCGCGCGACAGAGCCGGTCTAACGCTATCGGAGCTGCTGACCAAACACCTCGGCGAGTTGTGCTCGGCTGCGCACCTCGAGCTTCTCGAAAGCGCGATGCAGCAGGTTGTCCACGGTACGAGAGGACACGCCGAGCAGCGCGGCGATCTCGCGATTGGTCAGGCCTGTCGAAGCGAGGTGCCCGACCTCTCTCTCTCGCGGCGTCAGCTCGACGCGTACGTCGTAGGTGTCATCGTCTGACAGGATCCGGAGAGCCGGTGTGACGGCACCTTCACATGCGCTCGCGAGACGAAACGCACGGTCGCGGCTTGCTCGGAACAACGCGGGTCTTCGATTTGCGCGATATGCGCTTGCTGCCTGTACGGAGGCCTCCGCTGCGAGTAATAGGTAGCCCATCCTCTCGTATCGAGTCGCCGTTGCGTCCAACGCGACGGGGTCGCAGGTTGACGCGGCGGCAACGTGGCTCGACCACGTCGACACCAGCTCGCCTTCGGTGCGCTCTCCGAGCAACTGCAATCGTGTTGCCACCTGAGTCGCATCGCCGAAGCGCGCGACGTCGTGTAGCGCCAGCGCTTCGATCGCCAGCAGTCCGTGCGAGGCCGCAAGGTCCGCCGCCACGAGGCCGCGAGCTCGAGCTGCTGTCAGGCTGCCGGCGAGTGCGTCGAGCCACGCGTGACTGAGTTCGATGCGCGGACTCTCTAGCGGCGTCGGCAGTCCTGGGAGAACCCTCGCTCGATCGAGCGCTTCGTTCGCACGGTCGGCGTCGCCTGCGATGGCGGCGGACTGCGAGAGCGCCGCGAGCACCGCACGCACCATCAGTGGCCGATACCTTTCCGTGAGCGCGAGCGCCTCGTCCAACTGCGCCACGGCGGTGCGCACGCGTCCGCGGGCGCGGCTGCACAGTCCGAGGTAGAAGCACGCGACTCCCTTTGAATGAAGGGCTCTGGCCGCGACTGCCTTGCGATACACCGCCCAGGCCAGCGCCTCCGCCTCGTCCAGGCGTCCCGCGAACCAGAGCGCGTCCCACTCGAGCGTTTCGAGCTGGAACTCCCCGAACGGCACCGTCGCGACTCGCTGATCAAGGTCGCGCCGCCCCTCAGCCAGGAGTTCGAGTGCTTGATTGGACCGGCCTGCCGACGGCAGCGCCCATGACGCAACCGCTCGCGCACGGACCCGTGTGTCGATCGAGGACTCGTCCCGCTCGAGCAGTGGCAAGGCAATGCGCAGCGCAGCCAGTGGGCGGCCAGTCGTGAGCTCGATCACGCTCTGCACCGCCGCACGATCGGAGACGCGCGCGGCGCGCGCGATCGTCGCATCGCTCGCGGCGCGGACGGCGGCAGCCAGATCGGCCTTGCCGAGATTCGCCGACAGGTTGTACCAGCGGAGCAAGAGGAGTTCGACGCTGGCCGCGTCGTCGTCCGGGGGGAGTTCGACCGCGGCAAGGCACTCTTCGGCTTCGAGCGGTCGCCGCTGTGCAATGAGCGCTTGTGCAAGCGTGATGCTTGCGGTCGCGCCAACGCCCGCGGAAACCGCGGCGGCCGCGAGACGCTCAGCCACGCGAAACTCACCTGCGTGAAGCGCATCAAGCGCGGCGGCGCCGAGTGCAGCACCGTCCGCCTCGAGTCCTGCATCGAGGCGCAACACCGCGACGCGCGCTGCGTCAGCCGCGCGCCGACCACCGGCTTGGGTGACAGTATTCGCGACGTCGCGAAGCGCCATCGTCGCTCCCGATTCAATCGCGCGCCGCCGGAGCACTTCAGCAACGAGCGGCGGCGTGATGGAGATCTCACGTCTGCGCCCGTACTCCCTGAAAGCCACATGCCGGCGGACGCGGCGTTCGCGCCACACCGACTGTCGCACTACCGACTCGAGGAGCACTGTGCTCGCCGATCCGACCATCGCGAGGACCTCCAACGCGCGGACTCCGTCCGAAGTGAGATCGGCCAGCCTGCCGTCGACCGCGGAGCTGAGTCGTTCTGTCACGCGAAGATCCGTATTCCAATGTCCGACCCCACCTTCCGGTGACCATCCGTCCGATCCCGTGGCCGCTCTGATCAGCTCCCGGAGAAGCACGAGATCGCCATCGACCAGCCCCGTCATCACCGCTCGTGTCTCGTCGCTCACCGGGCCACCGCTCCAGGCGTTCATCAGCTCGCCCATCTGCCGCTCATCGAGCTGCGAGACCGACAGGTGAACCACCGACTCTTCGTTGATCAATGCTCGAATCGCATCGGGAAGCGGCGCTTCCGCCTCGAGCACAATCAGGACAAACACGAGGCCAGTGACTGCGAGATGGTTGATAACGGATGCTGACGCGTTGTCGACAAGGTGACTGTTATCGACGAGCAGCAGCGTGCGACCCCTCGTCGACTGCCGCGCGAAGAAGGCGTGCGCCGCGGCGAGGCGGTCGAAGGAGTCCGTGCCACTCGATCTTCGTGGGGGTAGGAGATGGCCAAAGATGCCCAGCGGCACGGTGGCCGCGGACTCGCTGCCGATAGTCTCGAGCACTGCCAAGCCCTCTCTCCGTGTGATCGCGACCGCCTCGCGCGCCAACCGCGTCTTGCCGACGCCGGCCGCACCAGACAGGAGCAAAGAGGTGCATCTCGGACTTCCGATCGCGTCGACGATCGTCTGCAAGTCATCAAGTCGGTCAATCAGATCGGGCGCCTGCACAGCCCGAGAGTCTATGGAGCTATCTGGCACTGGTTGGACCTGAGACCGCATCGAGCGGGCATCGCCACCCGCCAAGTGAGTGCAGGCGGCCGTGAGCACAGCTGCTCATGACATCGCATCGAGCCGCCCATATTCTCCGCACTGCGGCGTAACGATCGCACCACGCGGTCCAAGAGAACAAGACGGTTGGGAGTGATGAGATGGCCAGTCGCGGCAGCGTGCTAACGGCAAGGATTGCTCTTCCCCTGCTCGGGGCGGGCGCGCTCGGCCTCCTCGTCGCGGTTTCTCATGCGTTCGCGTGCACGTCGCTGGCAACGTTGGCGCTGACGCCGAACGCCGCGGTCGCGGGAACCGCGGTGCAAGCAAGCGCTGCCCAGTTCTCACCGAGCGGCTCGCAGATCGTTTTCCGCTGGAACTCACGCGGTGGACCCGTACTCGGGTCGAGCTCGCCGGACGCCAAGGGTAGTACGACTATCTCTTTCGTCGTTCCCGCGGCTGCGCCGGGCAACTACGTCGTCATCGCACAACAGACGGTGACGAACATTCCACAAGGCGGAAGCGCGATTGCGACCGTCCAATTCACGATTCCAGGAGCGTCGGCGAACGGGGCGATATCCGGCGGTGGCGGTACGACGCAGAACGCTGGCTCGGCCGCGGCGCAGAGCGTCGCAGCGCAGAACGCTGGCTCGGCGCCGGTGCAGAGCGTCGCAGCGCAGAACGCCGGCCCGGCGCCGGCGCAGAACATCGCAGCGCAACCAGCGCCTCGCGACGGGAGGACTCTCGGAGTGCCAGCAGCGTCCGGCGTTGGCGCGCCGGCATTGGACCCCGGTGTCGCGGGACCACTGGCGCCGGCCGTTGATGCTCAGGGCGACACGACGACGCCTCGGTTGGGGAACGGCTTCCGGGATGAGTTCGGGCTCCGTGATGCAGCGCCATCGCGCCAAGATCCCGCACCGATGGGGAGCACGATGTCGGCCGGTGCGTTGACGCTGCTGGTAACGGCGGGCGTGTTCGGAATGGGTGCGACAGCATCTGGCGCAGCTCTTGCCGTCCGGTCGCGATCGGTGCCCCTGCGCCGTACGGCGCGGGGTCGGGGGAAACGGTCGACCTGAGCCGATAACGGCGCGTTGGCATCTACGAATCAGTGGACAGCGTTCGGGGTCAGTGGAGGAAGGTGATGGGTCAGTTTCGGCACGGCGAGACGTCGCGTGAGCATATTCACCGAGAGGGTGGGCAAATCGTGCGTCGCGCTGTGGCGCGCGTTCTCGCTGCCGCCGCGCTCTCGGTCGTGGTTGCGGCTGCCACCACGGCCGCCGTCGGTGCCCAGAACGTGGCAAGCACGGACACCCCCATCACTGATACGCAACTGCATTCGTACCAGCAACCGACGATCGCCGTCGATCCCGGGAACGCGGCACATCTTGCTGTTTCGTTCCAGGATGGGCTGCAGACACCGCCGTGTTATCTCGCGCAGTCGTTCGACGCTGGTGCCACGTGGGCGGTGGAGACCGTCATGGGGCCGGGGGGCAAGCTCGCCATCCCGAGCGGAGCATTTGCCTACGACACCTGCCGCAACCAGCTGATCGTGTTCGGCCCCAGCGGCATCATGTACTACGTCGTTCAGGTGTCATCCTCGACGCATTACAACTTCAGCGAGGTCGTCGTGACGACAACGACTGACCACGGCGCCACCTTCACCGCGCCGGTGGTGGTCAGTACCTCGGATACGACCGACAGCACCGACATCGGGACCTTCCAGCCGTCGGCCGCGGTGGACCCTACCAACGGCGAGCTGTACGTGACGTGGCTCCACTACCGGCAATTTGCAGGGTACACGTACGTCGAGGTGTCGTCGTCGACCGACAACGGCAAGACGTTCACCAACCGGCAGCAGCTGAGCACCATCGACCCCAACCAGCTTCAGCAGACCGGGAGCACTGTCGTCGGCGTGGACGCAACCGGTGAAGTGTACGTCGCGTGGCTCGACGCCTTGAACTGGCGCAACTTCAAGGGAGGGGAGTTCGGCAGTAACCCGTGTCCCGCGTATCCGGCCGGTTGTCCTCCGTTCTCGCTGCTGATGCGGTCGTCGACGGATCACGGCGTGACGTTCAGTGCGCAGCGCACCGTGGACCCAGCCATCACCAGCGGGCAGAACGACCCGTGGCGCTTCTCGCACCTGGTGTCGCTGGCGGTGGGTCCTGCAGCCGGAGAGCTGTCGATGGACTGGACCGAGCCGATCAACGGCCTGAACCGGATCGAGTTCACCCATTCGACGGACGCAGGCACGACATGGTCGACACCGCTCCCCGTGTCGCCGCCGCCTGGCCTCGGGGCTGACGAGCAGGACCGCGCCCTGGTCTCGGTTTCCTCGAACGGCCGGATCGACGTCGCCTACTACGACCTGACGCCCGCCGATTCGTCCGGTAACCGGTTGCAGAACACGTACGAGGCATCGTCAACGGATAGTGGCGTGTCGTTCGCGACGCCACTCAAGCTGACGAGCGCGCCGTCAAGCACCAACGTCGGTCCGCCAAATCCGGGAACCGACCTCGCTCGCGTGTCGTGGTTCGGGCGCAACTTCGGGCTCGCGTCATCCGGCGACACCGCGTACGCGGCGTGGACCGACAGCCGGCGCGGGACGGTTGACAACACGAAGCAAGACGTCTTTTTCGCATCGGTAGCGCCCGCCCCCGCCGCAACCTCGCCGCAGGCAGCGCCTGCGCCCGCTGCGATCGCGTCGCAAGCAGCGACGACGGCGCAGCCGGGCTTTCCGAACACGGGAAGTTCGTCTGGGCCAGCTCGCTTCCCTGCGGTGGCGCTCGTCTTGGTCGTGGCTGCAAGCGTCGGAGCGGTTGCAGCCGGCCGGCGCCGGCGGCGATAGACGATCCCGTCCTGAACACGGTGCGCCGGTTCGGGCGCCGCGGTAGCTGGTGTGCGAGCCGGCGCTGGTTTACACAGACCAGAGTTCGCGACACGGCGGCGATTCTTGTCGCGGCGGGCATGGTGGGCGGACTGATCGCAGGCGCATCTGCGCCGCGCACCGGGCCGCGGTCGCTCCCACGGCCTGCGCCGACACCAGGAGCGGCGCTCCGCGCGCCCGGCTTGCAACCGTCGCCGGTTGCGCCGACTCCTGACCGCGTGCCCGCCGGTCCCGGTACCGATCTCGCGCGGCTCGTCATCCCGAGGATTGCGGTGAATGCTGCGGTCGAAGATGTCGGACTGGACAACTCGGGATCAATGGGCGTCCCGTTGTCCTCGGCGGACGTGGGGTGGTTCAGCCCGGGTCCCTGGCCCGGCCAGGATGGCGACGCCGTCATCGACGGCCACCTCGACTGGCGTGGCATCCCTGCGGTGTTCTGGAACCTGGGTGCGCTGAAGCCCGGAGACACAATCAGCGTCTCCCGCAAGGATCAGAGCTTGACCTTCCGCGTCACGCGCGTCACAGCGTACGCGCTGAACGAAGAGCCAGCCTACCTCTTCGCCTCAGCTGGGACGCCGCTGTTGTCGCTAATCACGTGCGCGGGGGCGTGGGACAGCGACCATCAGATCTACGATCAGCGGCTCGTCGTCGACGCAATGCTTGTGTAGCTGGAGGCGAAAATGCTCAGTGTGCCCCCAGAGCTGAGCGCGCTCAAGGCCTACGCGGATAGCCGCGAAGAGCGCACGGTGCATCGTGAGCTCGGTAGCGATGTCGTTCAGCGTCTGAATCGCGAGTCTCGGCGGCTCATCCCGATTGCACGCGCTGAGCGTGTCAATGGGCGCTGTGCGCTGTTTCGGGGCGGCGTCATGCCACTGTGGGTATGCGTACTTCCAGTTCGTCTCCATCAAGGTGGTGCGTCTGTTAGTGATTGGCTCGAGGGGTGATCCGCTTGCTTCGGGCTACGAGCGCCCGCCGGACTAGCCGGCGTCCGAGCCGTGGAGGAAGGAGGAGACGCTCGCCTAAGTGAGGATGATTGAGTGGTGCGGCTACGCGGTTCGGGGACCCTCGAACATGCCATCCAGACTCTCAACGAACGTGTCCAGCTGGTGCGGAACACCACCTCGATGGGCAGGGGTATCGGCGCAGCCCAGCAGGCGTGGCTGCGGTGGTGGGAGGCTACCGACGCGCAGCTGCGCAATCTGTTCGTCGAGTCGGACGTCGCTGAAAACCTCTATCGCATGGCCCTTGACGTTCAGCATCTCGACGACGGCGAAGGCGCCTATGTGCACCTCGGCCGAATCGTGGAGGTCTCGCATGCCAAGCTCACGGAGCTCATTGCTGAACTCAAGGCACTTCGCCCCATCGTCTCCCGACAAGGCAGCATTGTCGTCCCCGACACATCAGCTTTCATCGAAGGACAGAGTCCCCTCACCGCCCATCTGCACGCGGTTGCGCGGCTCGACGCTGACGAGCCCGTGCGGATCGTGATTCCGATCATCGTTATCGAGCAGCTCGACGACCTCAAGAGGCGGCCCAATCAGCGCGTCGCCGCCCGGGCGCGCGAGGTCCTCCGAACCCTCTGGGTCGGTGCTGCGCCGGACGGCACGATTCCACTGGCCGGCGGCACCGGCGCTGAGATCCTGCTTGATCAGCCGACGCACCTGCGTCGTCCAGTTGAAGACGTAGAGATCATCGATCGAGCCCTCTTTTTGCAGGAACTGACGGGGCGCTCTGTAACGCTGCTCGCGTGCGATTACGCCATGCTCTTCCGGGCTCGGCAGCAAGGCTTGGCGGCCGTCGAGATGCCATCGACCGCCACTGACGCTGCGGCTACCGGCGACGGCTGAGAGCTATCACGATAGGCGATCACTCCTGGTAACGAGGTTGACCGGGCGGGCCGGGACGGGACGGTGCGAGTCGGCCGACGACCATAGGATGCAGGCGCCCGTACCGAAAGAGGGACGGCCGATTTGTCAGTTCAGAGAGGATGCGGCAGATGCATGCCGCGATGCGCCAGACATCCCACGACGCTCAGGGTGCCCAGCAGGGCTGAAGGCCGTATCTCGCTTCGAGCCAAGGCGTCGCGCAGCAGGCGAGTAGTCATGAATGTCCCCCGAACCCTGGGGCGGCCGACCTGCCCGGGCCCTGCACGCCTGGTTGACGTTCCGCGTCAATCACCTCATTGGTCAGAATCGAACGCCAACTTCCGCTGCCAGTGTGACGGTGCGGCCCGTTCCATCCAGGACGGCGTCTCAACGCGGGACGCTAAATTCGGTCACCGCGCCGTGGCGCGTGATTCTGCCGATGCGGGCGCTAGCAAACTCCGTGAACCAGAGGGCGCCGTCCGGCCCAGCCACGATTCCAAGCGGCCCAGACGATTTCCGTCGGAGCGCGAATTCGTGGATCTGCCCGGTGCTGGAGATACTGCCGATGCGGCTGGCGGAGTTCTCCGTGAACCAGATCTGATTGTCCGGTCCGAGGGTAAGACCGTCCGGACCGCTCGCCGGACTGGGCAGCGGATACTCGGTGAAGCTTCCGGACAGCGTTATGCGCCCGATGCGGTTGCCGGTCTTCTCGGTAAACCACATTGCGCCGTCGGCTCCCGCCGTGATCTGCGACGGCCCGCAACTCGGTGTCGGACACGCGTGATCGACGACCTCGCCACGTGGTGAGATGCTTCCGATGCGATTGGCGACCGGGTCGGTGAACCACAGGTTCGCGTCTGGCCCGACCGTGAGGTCCTCCGCCTCGCTGTTCTCGGCGCGCAGCGGATGGTCACTGAGCGAGCCGCTCGCTCCGATAGTGCCGACCACCGGCTCGAACCCGTACGCGAACCAGGGTTCGCCGTTGGCCGTGAACGTGATCGCTCTCGTGTACGACGACACCGGGATCCGGGTCACGCTGCCGTCCGGTGCCATGCGTCCGAGTTCCTTGTGGGCGCTGTCCGAGAACCACACGGTGCCGTCGCGTATCGCGATGCCGACAGGCTCGGTGCGCGCCGGAGAGAGCCCGAACTGCGTGATGACACCGCTGGTCGTGATCCGCCCGATGCGGCCGCCGCTGAACTCACTGAACCACAGGGCGGAGGTGCCGTCGCTGACGATCGCGGCGGGATTGAGTGGAGCTGGTGCCCCGCCTTCCGCGATCGTGGTCGACGGGTGCGGGCTTGCTGACGGTGTGCTCGGCCCGCATGCGCCCGCGGCCATGACGGCAATGAGTACCGCCACCCATGGCGCACGCCGGAGTGGAGCGGCGTGCGCAGGATGGGCGTCGGTTCCGTGGGTGCTCAGCGGCCGCTCTGTTTATGAATGCGCACGCCGCCACCGCCGAAGAGCGATGGACACGACCGCGATCACCACTATCAACGCGGCGGCTGCAGCGACCGCGATGACGATGATACGTCCGGAATCCGAGCCGCCCTGAGCGGACGTCGCATCACTCGCCGTACGCACGGCGCTCAGCCGCGCGAAGAGCACGTCCTGGCGCCCGTCGGTCAGGGTGCCGCGGCGGCTGTCCGCCCACACGAGCAGCGTGCTGCCATCCGTCGCGCTGAGCCCGAAGTGGCGGCCGAACCAGGCTCCGCGTGACGGATCGCTCGGTGGCTGCGCACCACCCGGCGGCCGCGCCGGCCCGATGGATGCGTTGGACGCCTGATCGCTGACGAGCTGTCCGGCAGCGAAGGTCGCGCCCCCATCGGTGGACGACGCGGTGTAGATCGACTGCGTGCGCGTCCCTGTCGCGTCGGCCGGAGTCAGATCCGCGTAGCCCATGTCGATTCGGCCGTTCGGCGCCACGGCAAGCATCGCCCGGTCCTGCTCATCCGCGTCATGTCCCGCCGGTGGTGTGACCACCTGTGGTTGGAACCACTGCGCGCCGCGATCGCTCGACCGAGCGACGACGACGCGGTTGAGGTCGGCCTGCGGCTCCCACCATGCAATCACCAGCGGCTGGAGACTGGCTCTGGCCGTCATCGTGAGCAGCCGCGAGAATCGCCACGGGTCGTTGGCCCCGCTCGCGATGTGGTCATCGACGGTCACCATCTGGCCGAACGACGCGCCATTGTCTGTGCTCGTTCGCACGTGCGCCAGCAGCGGGGGACAGCCGTTCGCCGGGCAGGGTGTTGCGCCGCCCTGCCCTTTCGCCACGCTCCATGCGGTCGCGTCCAGCCAGGCTACGACAACACGGCCGGAGCCGGCAACCATCGCAACGCTTCCCGTCTTGGTCTCCTCAGCTGGGCTGATTCGCACAGGTGACGAGAACGTGTGACCGTGATCGGAGCTCGAAGCAGTCTCGACCACCGTGTCCTGCGAGAACTGTAGGTAGTGAAGCCACGCGATGGACACGCGACCATTCGACACGTCCACCGCGATCGACGGCTGGTAGTAGCCGAGGTCAGTGGTGTCCGTCGACGACGGCGCGACCGGAACCAGCGGCGCGAACGTCCTGCCTCCGTCGGACGACGACGTCACTGACACCGTGCTGACGTTGAATCGGTTCGAGTCCGATGCCTGAACGACATAGTACAGAGTGCCCTCCGGGCCGAAGCTGAGGGCAGTGTCGCGACACGTGTCGTAGCCCGCCGGCAGCGGGAGCTGCCCGCCGGGACCCGCGACGACGCTGTTGGTCCAAGTCGCCCCAGTGTCGCGCGACAGCGAGAGACCGCACGGCGGCTTCTGGAGGCCGTCCTGGTACGACACCGCGAGGTGTGCTGCGTTGTGCGGATCGACGACGAGTGTCGGCTCCTGATAGGAGTGCGGCACGTCGGGGGTGACCTGGATGTTCGCCACCGTCGCGGTTGCGTTGATGGAGGTCGCCATGAGGCCGCCGAAGAGCGCGACTGCAATCAGCGAGCGCCCGCCGAGTCGCCGTGCTCGGGCAGCACTCATGCGTTGCGGGAGTGATCGCCGGTGGTCGCAGCCACATTCTGGTCGTCGCTGGCGAGTGAACGCTCCCACATGTCCAGCGCGGCCCTGCGTTCGCGTGCGCGCGTGGCACAACGCCGCGCCACCGCCCAGACGGAGAATCCGAGCAGCGCGACGAGCGCCGCGCCGGCGCTTGCAGCAAGAAGCGCTGCGACCGGGAATACGTGCGCGGCCGCGGCGCTCGCAGCAGCGGAGCCGCCCGCCCCCTGTGCACGCTGCACGTTCGAGACCATACTGACGACAACTCGTGCCGGGGTGCCGGAGACCGCCTCGCCACGCGCGTCCACCTCCGAGGCAACCATCACGTGGTATCCGAGTGCGAACCCGCCAGTTGGAATGGATGCGCTGAAATCACCGTTCTGGTCGGGCCGCCCCGACCACAAGAGGACATGTGTGGTGGCGTCCCGCACCTCTATCGGTGAGAGCGCGGGGTCGGTCGCGAAATGCCGGCCGTTGAGCGTCATCGGCTGACCTAGCGGCACGGGACCGCCGGAGGCCTCGAGGGTCGCCAACGAGGTGCATGCGACGACCGATACGGCCGCAGCGATCAGCGTGGCGAACGTCGCGACGCTCGCAAACAGGGCTACTCCAACCGGATGGCGCCGAACTCCGTACACCACTTGAAACACCTTCAAATCCTCCCGATCCTTGGCCGCAGTCTGCCGCCCAGTACCCCGCGTGTCATGAGTGGCGACTACTCACGCGGGCGCGGTGGGTTGGCATGGTGCTCACGTGCGAGTGGGAGGAGGATCGACACCTGTGTCGAAGTCTCGGACGCCGCATCCTAGAATCGCCCCATGCTGGAAGGCCTGCCGTTCGTCGGACGGCGGCTCGAGCTCGAGCGCGTCGCTGAGCTTCTCGACGCGGAGCGTTCGATCGCCGTGCTTCTCCGGGGCCCCGAGGGTGCCGGGACTTCACGGCTCGCGCGTGAGATCGCCAGCGCCGCGCGTGCGCGAGGATGGACAACCTGCGAGGTGGCAGCGACCGACGCTGCGCAGGGGATTCCCTTCGGAGTGTTCGCCCACCTCGCCCCTGAGAGCGAGCGCGCAGACACTCTCACGCTGCTCGTGCGCGCCCCTCAGTGGTTGCCTGGCGCTGACGGCACAGGCCGCCGGCTGTTGATCGTCGATGACGCCAACACACTCGACGATGCGTCATGGGCCCTCGTGAGCCGCCTCGTGAGCGGCGAGACCGCTTCCGCCGTTCTCTGTCTTGGCGCCGGCCTGCCGCTACCGCCGACGATCCTGAAGCTGCTTCGTGCCCGCCGCGCTGTTCACGTCGACGTGACCGACCTGCCCCCCGACGCGCTCGGCGACATCATCCGCGCCGCCCTCGACGGCCCCGTTGATCGCGGCTTCCTCGTTCACGTTACAGACATGATCGGCAGCAACCTGGTACTGCTCGACTCGCTTCTGGACGATGGCCTCGCGTCGCAGACCCTGAGCTGTGCCGGCGGCGGGGCATGGCGCTGGTCTGGCAACGAGATGGTCCTCGGCGCCAGGCTCACGCCGGTGGTCCACGACTGGATTCAGCGCATCCCATCGCGGGATCGCGCCGTGCTCGAGGTCATCAGTGCGGCGGCGCCACGCATCGAACTTGAGGTGCTGCAACACATCGCCGATTTGGCTGCAATCGAGATGCTCGACGACCATGGCGACATCGTGGTGACGCAGGACGGCCGCCGCACCTTCGTCAGCGTTCGTCTCGGCGTGTATCGCGAGGCGCTGACCAGGCTCATGCCGCCGCTGCGCGGGCGCTCGGTCCGGGGAAGGCTTGCTGCTGCGGTCGACATGGTGGGCGCGCGGCGCGCGCAGGATCCGTTGCGCACGATCACGTGGCGCCTTGACGCTCACGAGCCCGTCGGCGCGGGCGATCTGGCCGAGGCGGCGGGTCTCGCTCTCAGGGTCGACAGCCACAAGCTCGCGGAGCGACTCGCGCAGGCCGCTATCGCGCGGGGCGGAGGCGTGGCAGCGCAGATGACGCTCGCCCGAGCGCTCGTCGGCCGTCAGCGGCCGGGCGATGTCGAAGACCTGCTCAAGCGCGTGGACTGGGCTGGGCTCGACGACGCACAGCGCGCCGACCTCGTGATCCTCCGCGCGACCAACCTGATGCGCGGCCTGCAGCGTCTCGACGACGCGGACGCGGTGCTGGGCGGTGCGGAGCCGTCGATTGTAACGGCCACCCACCGCGTCGACGTGATGGCGATTCGCGCGTATGTCCTCTACCTCCGCGGCCGGTTCGCGGACGCGTTGGAGCTGACGGATCGCATCGTGAGCCGGCCTGCTGAGGCGAGTGCAGCGGCGCGTGCCCGCGTGATGGCCATCCGCGGCGCCGTGTGGGCCGTCTGCGGCCGTCCTGAACAGGCGCTCACCGCAATCGAGACGGCTCTGGCCCTGCCTCGCGAGGGCCGCGCGAGCGTCAGCCCCACCGCTGGCGAGATGCTCGGCCCGAAGTGGGAAGCGCTGTGGTACGCGGGACGCATCGGCGAAGCCGAGTCTCTTGCGGCCGAGCGGCACGCCGTCGCCCTGCGCACCCACGACGACCGCGAACGTGGGCGCGCGCTGCTGCAGCTCGGGCTGTGTGCGCGCGCGCGGGGCCGGCTGCGCACATCGATGCGATGGCTCGAGGAGGCGCTCGAGTTGACGCGCGGCAGATACCCGTTCCGGCTCGCCGCGACGCTCGCCGCACTGGCGCAGGTGGCGGCGCAACTCGGCGATGCTGCCACCGCGCGCCGCTGCATGGCGCAGGCTGATGATGCGGGCAAGGGAGTTGTCGCCTTCGATGCGGCACGCCTGGGACTCAGCCGCGCCTGGGCCCGGTGCGCGGAGGGGCTGATGACCGACGCGCGCGCTGACGCCGAGGCGGCGGCCGACGCGGCTGCGAGAGCGGGGTGCACCAGCCTGGAGGTCATCGCGCTCTACGACATCGCTCGGTTCGGCGATGCACGCGCCGTGGCCGCGCGGCTTGAAGGGCTTACTGAACAGGTCGAGGGCCGACTCTTGCAGACGATGTGCAGCGCGGGCACCGCGCTGAGCAGCCGCGACGGGCCGGCCCTGGACGATGTAGCCGCAGCCTTCGTGTCGATGGATCTGCAGCTACTCGGCTTCGAGGCTGCAGCTGCCGCGTCCGCTGCGCACCGGCGCGGCGGTTACCCCGGGCGGGCTCGCGCCTCAGAGCGCACTGCCCGTGCGCTGCTCGAACAGTGCGAGGGTGCCCGCACGCCAGCGCTGGAGCTACTTGTCGACGGCGAGGCCGTCACAGTCCGCGAGCGTGAGGTCGCGACGCTTGCCGCGCAGGGACTTCCCAATCGCGCGATCGCCGCGCGTCTCGGTGTGTCGGTGAGGACGGTCGAGAACCTCTTGCACCGGGCGTACTCGAAGCTCGACGTGCACGCTCGCCAGGAGCTGGGTGCAGCGCTGAACCCCGTGTCCGGCGAATGACAGGATCAGAGATCCGAGAGTCTCGGGCCCAGTACGGCCCCGCTGTGCCTAACTCCTAACGGTCCGCCGGGGGATTACCTGATCCCGGCGAAGCCCTCACGGACCAGGCGAGGGTACCCAGATGTACCCCGACGCAGAGCACCACCGCTAGAGCTGCCGTTGTCCTTCCTGCGCCTCTCAAGGACCGCGCGACGGACTACGGTCGAACTGTCGCTTGCGAAACGGTCGAGCACGACTGGCGGACACTTCGCGTTAGTCGCGACGCGTTGGCTAACCGAATCGTCCGCATCGCGCGGGAGCAGATCGAACATTCTGCCGTGCAACCTTCGTTTCGTTGCCAGCATCCGTTGTCAAGCACGATCTGAAATGCCCCAGATTTCCACGATCTCAAATTCCCCACGTTCTTCATCGATCCACGATCTGAAAGTCCCCAGTTGAGCCGCTCAGGAGGCGTTCGCGGCTGCTGAAGGTGTGGCGAACACCCCGGCTCGACGCTTGTCCTTGAGGCGATACGACTCACCGCGGATGTTGATGGTCGTCGAGTAATGGAGCAGCCGGTCGATGATCGCGGCGGCCGCGACCTCGTCGCCGAACACCGAGCCCCATTCGACATAGGACTTGTTCGAGGTGATGATGATCGAGCCCTTCGTGTATCGCTTCGAGACCAGTTGGAACAGGAAGCTGGTCGCGGTGCGGTCGAGCGGCACGTAGCCCATCTCATCGAGGATCAGCAAGGTGGGATGGCGCAGCGAACGCAGCCGTTCGGAGACGCGGTTCTCCTGCGCGTCGCGAACCAGCTGATCGAGCAGCTCGGGGATGGTGATGAAGTACACGTTGGCGCCGTGCGCAACGGCCTCCATGCCCAGCGCCACGGCGAGATGCGTCTTGCCCACGCCGGGGGGCCCGAGCAGGATCACGTTCTCACCGTTGGCGAGGAAGCGCAGGGTGGCCAGGTCCTTGACCTGCTTCTTGTCGATGGTTGGTTGGAAGCTGAAGTCGAAGTCGGCGATGGTCTTGACGAAGGGGAAGTGGGCGAGCCTGGTCTTGGCCACCATGCGGCGTTCCGCGCGAGCTTCGGCTTCGGCGTCGAGCAGCCGGTCGAGGAAGTCGAGGTACGAGAGCTTCTCGCGGGACGCCTGTTCAGCGACTGGATCGATGAGCTCGGCGACACGGCGCAGCTTCAACCGGTCGAGGTGGGCTTGCACACGTTCATAGGTGAGGTTCACAGCAACTCCTCGTAGATGGACAGCGGCCGCTTCTGTACTTCGGGACCCTCGATGCCGACGGGCAGCAGCACGCGGTTCAGCGCCTCAGCAACCTCGCGTTCCAGCCGCGCGTCACGTCTCGCCGCCAGCTGTGTGAAGTGCCGCGGGTCGGTGATCCGCAGACGCCGTCCAGCGGCCAGCGGGTGATCAGCGATCACTTGGTCGTCGTGGGCGACGATGACGCGGTCTTCGGTCTGACGCACCCACACCTCGCGGCTGGCGTGCTCGGCGGGCACCGAGTACCAGTTGCCGGCGTAGCTCACGTAGCTGTCGCGATCGACCCGGCGGCGTTCGAGCACCAACGCGCGGTACGGCGGCACACCGTCGAGCCGGCGCAGGTGCTCGAGCGGCAGGCGGTCGATGGGGCGCTCACCCGTGGTGCCGTGAATGCGCACGTTGGCGGTGTCGGTCAGCCAGGTGTGCGCCTGCGGCACCAGTTCCTCGGCGCCGCGGTAGCTGACCACCCGCGGCCAGAAGTTCTTGCGCACGTAGCCGATGCCGTTCTCCACCTTGCCCTTGGTCTGGGGCCGGCGCGCTCGACACAACCGAGGCCGGTACCCGTAGTGGGCCGCGAAGTCGAGCAGGCCAGGATGGAACACCGGATCGCCGCGGTGGTCGTCACGCAGCCAGACCGTCTTCATGCGGTCGTACAGCACCTCCTCGGGCACGCCACCGAGGTACGCGAAGGCATGCTCGTGACAGCGCAGCAGGGCGACGAGTGCTTGCGTGTCGCTGAAGTCCAGGTAGCCGGCGCGCGACCAGCCGAGCGTGAGCGCGAAGCCATGCACGCGACGCATACCCGGCTTCTTGAACTCACCCCAGTCGACCTGTGCCTGCTTGCCGGGCGGCGTCTCGAAACGCACCGTGACCTTGTCCTCGAGCACGCTGCGCAGCGGACGCAGAAAGTCCCACAGAATGCTGCGACCGCCGGTATATCCACGAGCACGGATCTCGTCGAACAGCACCGCTGCGTTGGTCACCTTGTCGTTGACCACGCGCGTGATCAGGTACTCGCGGAAGGGATCCAACTTCGAGCTCACCAGCCGCGGTGTTCGCGGGCCTGGCAGCCCGTGCTGCACCAGCCGGCGCACCGTTTTGCGGTCGTGCCCCGTCTGACGCGCGATCTCGCTGAGGCTGCGTCCCTGCCGCCACAGGTCAACGATGTCCAGAAAGTCTTCCATTCCCACCATCAGGGGCCACCTCCTGCTGCAACGTGAGCTGCGTCAGGAGCACCCTGGCACCAGGGTGGGGATTTTCAAACCGTGGCTAACTGGGGATTTTCAGACCGTGGCTGGCATCCGTGGCGCTCAACTTCGGCGTCAACGCCGCGCAGCAAGGCTGGGGAGAGTGGACTGCTACACATTTCCCCGGCAATCACTCCGGTGCGCGTCGGATAGTCGCGGTCGGCGCGTAGGTCGAATCGCCGCTATTCAAGACCTGCCAAAGGTCTCGTCGCCTTCGTATCCCCAACTTTGTCAGCGACCAGATGATGGGTCCACCCACGACCAGGTGATAGGTCCACTGGCGACCACCTAATAGGTCCACTCGCGACCACCTAATAGGTCCACCCCGACGGCCACGCGGCGGGACCACCCGGTGCCACAGAGACGATGCCGGCCATTGGCTTCACAAGGAGGAGCAGATGGCCGGAAGGAGGTTCGCTGTGGCAGACGTTGTGGAGGTTCTCCTTCGCTGGCAGGCGGGGCAGTCGGCGCGCTGGATTGCCCGCAGCCTTGGCATGGGGCGCGACCGGGTGCGGGCGATCGTCACCCGAGCCGAGGCGGCCGGCTTCGTGCAGCACGGCGCGCCGCTGACTCGTGAGCAGTGGTGTGAGCACGCTGCTGAGGTGTTCGTCGACCGCACCGCGGCGTCGAGCAGCGCGCAGCGGCAACAGCTGGAGCGTATTCGCGAGACGATCGAGGCCGGGCTGCTGACCAACACCGCGACCACGGTGTGGCAGCGGCTGCGCGACGAGCGCGGGCTCGAGGTCGGCCTGACGACCTTTCGCCGCTACGTCCGCCAGTTGCGCGGCGTGGATCCCGAGCGCGTCACGGTGCGCATGCCGCTGACGGCGCCGGGCGAGGTCGCCGAGGTCGACTACGCGCAGCTTGGTGCGTGGATCGATCCGCGGACGAACAAGCGCTTCAAGGTCTACGCGTTCGTGATGACACTGTGCTTCAGCCGCATGCACTTCGTCGACGTCGTCTTCGGCTGCGATCAGCACTCCTGGGTGGCCTCGCACGTGGCCGCGTTCAAGTTCTACGGCGGTGCCCCGCGGCAGATCCGGATGGACAACCTCAAGACCGGTGTGCTCCGCGGTGACATTTACGATCCGCAGCTCAACCGTGCGTATGCCGAGTTCGGTGCGCACTATGGCGTGCTGCTTGATCCCTGCCGTCAGCAGAAGCCCAAGGACAAGCCGCGTGTCGAGCGGGCGGTGCCATACGTACGCGACAGCTTCTGGCGCGGACGTGACTTCAGCAGCCTCTCAGATATGAAGGGCGGCGCGTTGGGCTGGTGCGGCGGTGTGTCTGCGCAGCGTCCGCACCGCTATTTGCCCGGCACTGTCGGTGAGCTGTTCCGGACGCACGAGCAACCAGCCTTGCTGGCGTTGCCGGACACGCCGTTCGAACTGGCCCGCTGGGCGCAGGCCACGGTGCATCCCGACTGCCATGTGCAGTGCGACGGCCGCTTCTTCTCGGTGCCCTGGCAACACGTCGGCAAGCAACTCCACATCCGCATCGGCGAGCGGGTCATGTGCGCGTACGAGGGCACGGTGCTGGTCAAGACGCATCTGCTCAACGCCGGACAGCGCCGGTACACGGATGCCGCCGATTACCCGCCGCAGAAGGTCGCCTTCCTGCAGCGCACCCCGGTGTGGTGCCGGCGTCGCGCTGCGGAGCTCGGTCCCTCCGTGGTGGCGCTCGTCGACGAGCTGCTCGCTGGTCCGCACCCGCTCGCCTGTCTGCGCCAAGCGCAAGGCATCATCAGGCTGGCCGACACGTACGCTGCCGTCGACATCGACGCAGCGTGCCGACGTGCGCTGGTCGCCGACGGCAGCCTGCGCACCGTCCGCAACATCCTGGCTCGCGGCCAGCACAACGATGACGACACGCATGTCAGCAACGCCGGCGCCTTCCTGCACGGGCAGCAGGCGCTACTGGAGCTGCCACGATGAGGGCCCACGAGCTGCAAGCGAAACTGAAGACGCTGAAGCTGGGCGGCATGTTGCAGACGCTGGAGATGCGACGCGCCCAGGCCGAGGATCAGCGCCTCGGCCAGATCGAGTTTTTGGCGCTGCTGCTTGACGATGAGATCGATCGGCGCCAGTCGAAGATGCTGGCGCAGCGACTGCACCGGGCTCGCTTCGAGGAGCAGAAGACGCTCGAGGAGTTCGACTGGTCCTTCAACCCGCAGGTGCCGGCGGAGCAGCTACGTAACCTGGCCACCTGCGGCTTCGTGGAGCGACGAGAATCGGTGCTGCTCTGCGGTCCCGTCGGGGTGGGGAAGACGCATTGTGCGCAGGCGTTGGGCCACGCCGCTTGCCGTTATGGCGCGAGCGTGCTGTTCACCAAGACCAGTGCGATGTTGCGTGACCTCGCCGGTGGCCGCGCCGACGGCAGCTGGGAACCACGGCTGCGCAAGTATCTGCAGAACGACGTGCTCATCCTCGACGACTTCGGCATGCGCGAGTTCACCCCCACGCAGGCCGAGGACCTGTACGAGCTCATCTGCGCCAAGTTCCGCAGCGGCAGCATGATCGTCACCAGCAACCGCGCACCGACCGACTGGTACGCGCTCTTCCCCAACGCGGTCCTTGCCGAGAGTGCACTCGACCGGCTCGTCAACAGCGCTCACCACGTCTTCTTCAAGGGCCGCACGTACCGTCCGCTGCGCCGTCCTGACGGTGCCGGCAAGGCTGCTGTCGTCGATGTCTGGCAGGAAACGCACCAGCTTGATCAACCCGCCGAAACGGGCGGCGCTGAGACGGCCCATGAGGCTCAGAACGAGGAGGAGTCGATGTCAGACACCTTGGCTCGGCGGGCGCCGTCGCGCTCCCGCCGGACCAGCAGTTAGCATCCCGGATGACACGGCACTGGGTGGACCCATCACGTGGTCGTGGGTGGACCTATTCGGTGGTCATGGGTGGACCTATCAGCTGGCGTTCGACA
>JBOHUE010000014.1:0-3856 GCA_050734185.1 Candidatus Dormibacteria bacterium
AGCTAGGGGAGCGCGCCGACGGCGGGCGCGCTGCGCACCTGCTCGACCGCGTTCGCGATCAAGGCCGCGGCGCGATCAACGTCCGCTTCGGTGGTCGAGATGCCGGTTGTACAGCGCAGCGCAGATGCGGCCAGGTCTGGGGAGAACCCCATCGCCAGCAGCACCTGTGCCGGTGTCGCTGCGCCGCTCGAACACGCGGAGCCGCCCGACGCCTGCACGCCCCGCGAGTCGAGCGCCACCAGCAGCACGTCGGTGCGCGCGCCGGGAATCGCAAACGTGGCAAAGCCAGGAGCGCGGCGCTCCGCGTCGCCGGTCACGATCGTGTCCGGGACCGCCGCCGTGAGACGGTCGATCAGACGGTTGCACAGGCCCGCCTGCCTGGGCGCTTCCGCCGCAAGGCGTTCCACGGCAAGACGTGCGGCAACCCCGAGCCCGACCGCGAAGGCGACGTTCTCGGTGCCGCTGCGCCGCTCACGCTCCTGGCCGCCGCCCGTCAGCTGCGCGGAGAGAAACACGCCGTTGCGCACCCAGAGTGCCCCGACACCCTTGGGTGCGTAGATCTTGTGCGCCGCGATCGTCATGAGATCTACGCCCAGAGAGGCGGGATGCACCGGCACCCGCCCCACGGCCTGGGCGGCGTCCGTGTGCAGCAGGGTCCGCGGGTTGCGCTCGCGCACGAGCCCGGCGATGCGGGTCACGTCCTGCACGGTGCCGACCTCGTTGTTGACAAGCATGACGGATACCAGCACCGTTTCCGGGCGCACCGCGGCTGCCACCTCGTCCGGATCGACGCGGCACAACGAATCGCAACCGACGATGGTCACCTCTGAGGCGCCTGCCGCCTCGAGCCGGCGCGCTGTCTCCAGCACGGCGTCGTGCTCGATCGCGCTCACCACGATGTGCCGTCCGCGTTCCGGACCGTATCGTTCGAGCGAACCGCGCACGGCGAGGTTGTCAGCCTCGGTGCCCGACCCCGTGAAGATGATCTCGCGCGGCGCACAGCCGAGCGCAGCCGCGAGCATGTCGCGCGCTCCGTCGACGGCGTTGCGCGCAGCGCGCCCGGCGGCGTGCACCGACGAGGGGTTGCCGTGCACCTCGCGCAGGTACGGAAGCATCGCGTCGAGCACCACCGGATGCACCGGTGTGGTCGCAGCGTGATCGAGGTAGATCGCCTCCACCGTTGCTAGGCCGTGCGGAGCGTGTGTCGCACCAGCTCGACCACGCGATCGGTGAAGACCTCGGTCAGCGCCTCACCGCCGAGATCGGCGGTGCGCGTGCCCTCGCTCAGCGCGGCGAACGTCGCGGCTTGGATCGCCGCGCCCGCCGTGCGGCACTGCTCGTCGGGTATGTAGCCGAGGAGCGCTGCGGCGGCGAGGATCATGGCCATCGGGTTCGCGATGTGCTTGCCGTGCAGCGTCGGCGCCGTGCCGTGGGGCGCCTCGGCCATCACCACGACCGGCTCGAGCGAGTGCTCGCGAAAGCCGAGCAGCAGTGATTCGGAGCCGGCGATGCTGCCGAACAGCGGCAGCACCAGGTCGCTGAGGCAGTCGCCGTCTCGGTTCATGGTGGGGATGACGAGCGGCTCGCCGGCGCGGCTGAACAGGAGCGCGTACGTGGCGTCGATCAGCTGCGGCTCGTAGGCCACATCCGGGTTGCGCGCGGCCGCGGCGTCCATCTCCTCCTTGAACATCCCCTCGTAGATGCGCGACACCGTGAACTTCGGCCCGCCGAAAACGCGCGCTCCCATGCGGCGTGCCTGGTGGAACGCGAACTCGGCGACCACGCGGCAGGTCGCGCGCGAGATGTGCTCGGTGCGGTACGCGATCTCATCGTCGCCGGCCACCTCGCGCCACTCCTGCGCGTTGTACGCGTCGTCGACAGCCATGCGAACGATGCTGATCGGCGCGCTGATGCCGCCGATCGCGACGACGCCGGGGATCCGTCGCCCGGTGCGCAGGATGACGCGGCCGCCGACGCGCTCACGCAGCAGCGCGTTGGGGCTGCCCACGTCGCCGGGGTCGGTCGTGGTGACGGTGGCGGCCTTGAGCCCGAAGCCACAGGCGACCATCGCCGCGGCGGCGTGCACGACGACGTCGTTGCGCGTGGCTCGACGGTGTTCGAGCGCCAGGTCGAAGAACTGCAGGTCGAGCCGCGCACCGATGACGTCCGGCGAGAGCACACGCAGCGCCTCCTGCAGCAGCTCCTCTCCCGTCTGATCGCCCTGCAGGACCGCAATCCGCACAGTCATCAGGGCCGACAGTAGAGCACGCCGTCCTTCCTATGATCCGGTGCGATGGCGGAGCCCAACCAGCGGACGACCACGGCGTCGGAACAACGGCCGACGCTCGTGCTCATCGTCTACTGCTGGGACATGCTGCTCGGAATCCTCGCCGTGTTCGGGGCGCTGGCAGCACTCGGCGGTCAGGTGTCGGTGGGCGCGCGCGTGGTCACCATCCCGCTGCCGCTGCAGATTCTCGACGCCCTGTCCTCGGCCGCGTACGCCGCGCTGCTGATCATGATCGCGTCGCTGCTCACGCGCCCGAAGAAATGGATCCGCACCGTGCAGATCGCGACGATGGCGGCGGCCATCGCGCTGGTGCTGCTGTCACTGCTGCTTGCCGTCATAACCGGCGGGCTCTCTGCCGTCCCTCTGCTGGTGTCGCTGCTGTTCGCGCTGCTCGACTCTGCGGTGATCGTCGTCATGACCGAGAAGCGCATCGCCACCTGGTACACCGAAGACGGGAACATCCCGCGCTACGCGATGGCAATCCTCGGCTTCTGGGCGGTCAGCAGCGTCGCGCTCCTGATCGTCGAAGCGATCGTCTAGATGTACGTGAGCAGGTCCTCGACAATCTCCAGGAGCTCGTCCACCTGCAGCGGCTTGGCCATGACGGCGGCGGCGCCGAGCTGTTGCGCGCGTTCTTTGGTCCCGATGTCGCCCGGTTCGGTGAGGATCACGACACCGCCTGGCGGATGCTCGGGGGCGAAGCGCAGCGCCTGGAAGAGTTCGAGACCGTCGGTGTCGAGCGTGGTGTCGAGGATGAGCACGTCGGGGGCGAACTCGGCGAGCTGCTCTCGCGCCTCGCGGATGGCGCGGACCCAGCGGATGTCGTGGCCGCCGCCGCTGAAGCGATCGACCACCGGCTGCCCGACGCTCGCCTGATCCTCGGCCAGCAGGATGCGTGCACGTTCGGGCGGCATCGCATGCGAATGGTAGTGAAGGCCCCACACCCTCTGCTATCCGCCCGGAACAGATCGGTCGCGCTTTCGGGTCAGCCGCAGCCGCGTGGATACAATCCGCACGTGAGAAGCGCGGCCAGCGCCCGCTCCGGACCGTTGGAGCGGACGCGCCTCGAGATCGCTTACGCGGAGCGCGTCGCCGCTTTCCGTCGGTCGCGCACGAGCCGGGCGCGGCGCCGCGTGATCGAGTCCGATGCGCTCCTCGATCTGGTTGAGCAGTGCCGGCTGCGCGACTTTCCATTGGTGCCCCCCACGCTCTGGGGCGCCGTCGTTCGCACGGTGGGACAGATCGACCCCGAGTTGCGTGACGAGCTCGGCATCGACCGCGACCCCGAGCATGTGGCGGACGTCCTGTTCGCTGCGCAGGCGCGACTGCTCGACAGTGTCCGCGAGTCGCGCACACCCGAGCTGGCGCCCATCATTCAGCTCTTCGGCGACACCGTTCAGGCGACCGCGGCACAGTAGGTGCCGCCGGGCCTGTGACCTGGGACGTCGCCGTCGCGGGAACGCTCCACCGCGACGACATCACGACGCCACACGGTCGCGAGTGGACGCTTGGTGGCTCCGCCGCGTACTTCGCGCTCACCGCAAGCCGGTACGCGCCGGTGCACGTGAA
>JBOHUE010000015.1:0-3538 GCA_050734185.1 Candidatus Dormibacteria bacterium
GCACAGCGCATCGCCGCGGTTCGCCAGGCTGGAGCACCGACGTGACGCCGCCGCTGGCGCTTGTGCAGAACCCGAGCCAGGCGCTTCATGCAGCCTCGGGTCACCCGGAGCGGCCGGACCGCGTCACCGCCGTGCTCGAGCGCCTCAGCTCCGACCCGGCTTTCGACGATGTGCCGTGGTTGGAGCCCGACCCGGCCGCGCGCGAGCTCGCGCTCCTGGTGCACGAGCCCGACGAGGTGCTCGGCGTGGAGCGGATGTCGCTGCGCGCCGGTGGCTGGTTCGACGCCGACACGTACTGCACCGCCGACAGCTACGGAGTCGCACTCGACGCGGTGGCGTGTGCCGCACGCGCGGCGCGGGCGGTCATGGGCGGCGAGGCGCGGTCGGTGTTCGCCGTCGTGCGGCCGCCCGGTCACCACGCGACCGCCGTGCGGCCGATGGGTTTCTGCCTTTTCAACAACGCCGCCGTCGCGGTGCGCGTGGCCCAGCTCGCGGGCGCCCGTCGTGTCGCCGTGATCGACGTCGACGTGCATCACGGCAACGGCACGCAGGACATCTTCGACGACGATCCCAGCGTGCTGTACTGCTCGCTGCACCAGTACCCGTTCTATCCCGGCACCGGCGCGGCAGGGGAGCGTGGCCGGGGTGACGGAACGGGGCGCACCGTGAATGTGCCACTTCCGGCAGGAACTGACGGTCCGACCTGGCTGGAGCGCTTCGACGAGAGCGTCGCGCCGGAGGTCGACGCATTCGAGCCCGACCTCGTGGTGGTCAGCGCCGGCTACGACGCGCACGCGGCGGACCCGCTGGCGGAGCTGTTGCTGGACGTCGACACCTACAGCGCGATCGCGCAACGCATCCGGTCGCTGACGTCGCGACACTCGCGCGGCCGGAGCGTCTGGCTGCTGGAGGGCGGGTACGACCTCCAGGCGATGAGCAACTCTGTCGCGGCGCAGCTCGCCGTGCTCGCGAGCGTACCCGCATGAGCCGCTGCAACGTTGCACATGTGGTGTATCGACGACGGTGGGCCACTGCGACCTCTGCGGTGCTGCTGGCAGGTGCGGCGGTGCTGAGCGCGTGCGGCTCCTCAACCCCGACGCCGACGCCGAGCGCAATCGCGACGGCGCGGGGGACGCCGTCGCCGAGCGGGACGCCCCAGCTTGCGGGCACGATGCGCACCGTGCTGAGCCCGCTCGGCCTCAACGTCCACTCCGACCCGTCGCCCACGGCGCCGGTGCTCGGCAACGCTTCGCAGGGTGTGCAGTTGACCGTCCTCGATTACCGCGCGGACAGCGGCGGCTGGTACAAGGTGCAGGGGAGGACGACGACCGGGTGGATTGTCGCTGACGGCGCGCTCACGGCTGCCGGCAACTTCCAGCCGTACTCGTCGACGGAGCGAGGCTTCGGTGTGCTCGTGCCCGACACCTGGACGTTCTCCGAGGAAACGGTCGACGTCGTGTTCCGGCCGCAATCCGGCCAGCAGAGCATCGTCGTCCGCACCGGCGCCAGCAGCGCGGCGCTGGGCGCGGAGCAGCCAAACGGGTTCGGCTTCGCACAGAACTCGCAGACGCTGGTGGTGTGCGGGTACACCGGAGACCTCGACTACTTCTCGACCAACGGCGCCACGGCGTCCACGCCCACGCCGAGCCCGAGCCCGGGCGCCCCGCCCGCGTCCTCGGCCCAGCATCTGACAGACTACGCGGCCATCCGGCTGCGATTCGACGCCACGCACACGATGGAGATCGCGTTCAACTACCAGACCAAGGATCAACTGCCGGTCTTCGAGAACTTCTACAACTCGATCACGTTCCCGTTCCCGCAGTGCGAGGCGCCGGCGACTCCGGCGCCTTCACCGACTTAGACATGAGGACGCACACCGATGCGCTACACCGAGCTGATACTCCGCACCGGTGACCAGGTGGTCACCGACATCACCGGCTCGGTCGTTGAGTTCGTGCGTGCCGGCGCCGACGGGCTGGTGAACGTGTTCATCCCCCACGCGACCGCGGGAGTGGCATTGATGGAGACCGGAAGCGGCAGCGAGGCGGACCTCGAGGCCGCCATCGAGCGCCTCTTCCCGCGCGACGACCGCTACACGCATCAGCACGGATCCCCCGGCCACGGCGCGACCCACCTGCTGCCGGCCCTGGTGTCGCCGTCGCTGACGATTCCGTTCCGCGCCGGACGGATGCTGCTCGGGAAGTGGCAGCGCATCGTCGTGGTCGATCCCAACCAGGACAACCCCGACCGCACGGTGCGGCTCAGCGTGATCGACGGCTGACCGGCGTCAGAAGTTCTGCGACGTCTGGTTGACGCCGTGGACGACGCCGCCGTTGACGATGGCGTTGTGCGTCACGGTGAGACCGCCTGCGGCGAGGACGAGCATGCCCAGCCAGACCAGCCCGATGACCAGACGCGTCGCCGGTGACACCGATGCAGGCTCCAGCCCGCGCGCGGCATTGCGAAAGCGCTGCACGGTGGTGATGCCGCCGAGGATCAGGAGGATCAACGCGAACGGGTTCGAGAAGAGGATGAAGAACCCGAGCATGACCACGAGCCCGACCACGTTCATCCAGCGGCTGATTGCGTTGGCGATGCGGCCGCCGTCGAGAGGGCTCATCGGAATCAGGTTGAACAGGTTGATGAAGCAGCCGAAGTACGCGAGCGCGAAGAGAAACGCCTGCGTCGTCCCCGGCTGCAGCGTCGTCGCAAAGAGGTAGATCAGGAGCGCAGCGAGCGTGCCGACAACCGGGCCGCCCAGCGCGATGATCGCCTCCTGCTTCGCGTCGCGCGGCGGCGCTTTCATCCGCGTGAAAGCTCCAAAGGGCCCGAGAAACACCGGTGCCGACATGGGCAGGCCCTCGAGGCGCGAGAACAGCACATGCCCCATCTCGTGCACGAAGATCAGGCCCACAACGCCGACCGCAAACCAGGGTCCGAAGAAGATGGCGTAGATGCCGAACGCGATGATCATCGAGATCACCGTCGGTCCGATCTTGGCGAACTTGAGCGCGACGATGCCGTACTTGAAGAACGCGATCAGCGCGGCGACGATCCCGCCGGCGAGTCCACCCTCGCGTTCGCGGCGCGTGCGTGGCGCCGTCGGCGAATGTTGCTGCGGCTGCGGCGGGGTGGAGGAGGGGGCAGGCAGGTAGGGGTTCGAGCCCGGATCCGGCTGCCACGAGTAGGTCGCTGGTGTCGGTGGCGGCGGGTCGCCCTCGCGAGGCGGATCGAACGTGGCCATCCTGCCTTCGATGATGGCACGGCCCACCTTTCGGGAGCCTGTTTGTGACAGGACTAGCGAATGGCGATCAGCACTCGGTTCACGAAGCGCTGCCAGACGGTTCCGACCTCCGTGAACCCCGCGGCGAGCAGCGTTGCGCGGTGGAACTCGTACGTGTGGTGCTCGTGATCGTGGGGATGCTCGTGATGGCGGGCGCGTCTCTGCGCCACCTCGCTCGCGTACCCGTCTTCCGGTTCCATCGCGGCCCACCAGTGGTCCCAGCCCTCCTGGCCGGGCGGGGCGGCGGGCCACGAG
>JBOHUE010000016.1:0-11256 GCA_050734185.1 Candidatus Dormibacteria bacterium
TCTCGAGCAGACGTATGAGCACATCGCGAGCCACGTGCGAGCGGCGGAGCCCGCTGGCTAAGGCTTGTTCGGCGCGATGTCGGCGCGCAGCCAGACCAGGTTCGGGTAGTACCAGTAGCTGGCCACGTAGTTGCTGTCGAGCAGCTTCGTGATTTCCGGGAACTGCACCAGTGCGTCCGTCGACGTGACGATCACCTTCGGGTTCAGGGTGGTCACGTAGTCGGCGACCGGTCCGCTCTGGCCGAGCAGAACCTCGTCGTTGTAGATCGGCGGTGTGGGCATCATGTTGGGCAGTTCCGCAAGCGAGTAGATCCACGCGTCGGCTGACCACACAACCGCCGTCGTCCCCGCCAGCCCCTGATTCCGGATGTAGTCGGCCGCGGCCTGGTCCCCGATCACCCGCGAGTCGAAGCCGGCTTCCCAGTCGTCGCGCGTCTGGACGCCGAATGCGGCAGCGATCGCGCCGCCGTAGTACACGCCGAAGTTGCGGCTGTTGTTGATCGGCGCGCCACCGAACAGCACCGACGACGGCGTCGGTGACGAGACCCAGTCCAGCCCGGCGTTGCTCGCCATGAATGCTGCGATGAGCACGCCGGTGATCTGCGGTGCCCCGCGGAGGCCGGCGTTCACCCGCGATCGTGTCACGCCGCGCAGCGGGATGCGGCGCAACGACGCGAGAGACAGCGCGAGCGGGGCCGCCGCGGGCAGGAGGTAGTGCGCGTACGGCTGCCCTGACACGCCCGCGACCATGAGCGACGCGCCTGCCCAGAGGAGGAAGAACCACGTCGGGCGCGGTGAGCGTCGCAGCGGCAGCGCCCCCAACACGAAGAGCACACCGCCGAGCATCGCGGCCGCGAAGTGCAGCAGCGTGCCGTGTCCCTGCGGCAGCACCGACTGCGTGAAGGGGATGTAGAAGCCGATGAGCGCATATGCGACGGTGTGTGCGCCGGCGCCGGCGATCGCGGCGAGCAGCCACGCTCCCGTGATCACCAGCACCGTGGCAACAAACGCCGCCGCGTCGCGAAGGCGCGCGACCGGGCTGATGAGCAGCGCGAGCGTGAACGCGAGCGTCTCCGCCAGCACGGACTGCTGCAGGCCGATGCCGATCGCGACGAGCACGCCGGCCATGAACGGCCACGCCACGAACCCGCGCGGGCGCGCGGGCAGCGTGTCACCGCGCGAGAACAGACGCACGGCGAGGAGCGCGCCCGCCCAGCTCACCGGTGCGATCAGCACTGACTCGGGGATGAGGAGCTCCGCGTCGAGCACCGGGAGCCCGAGTGCAAGCGCCGCGACGACGGACGCAACCACCGCGCGGCGCGGGGTGAGCAGCCGCCACGACGCGTAGAACACGGCGCCGACCGTCGCGAGACCGGTCGCAAGCGTGAGCAGGTGCAGCGGGAGCTCACCGGTGCCGAACAGCTTCACCATCGCGGCGACCACGAACACCGCAAGCGGCGGCTTGTTGGTCCAGATCTGCGAGTACAGCGCATGGCCGTGCAGCAGCGTCTGCGCGGTGGTCACGTAGCCGGCCTCGTCGGTGTACCAGTGCGGCTCCCACAACGAGGGCAGGCGCGCGAGCGTATACACGACGACCGCCGGAAGCGCAAAGCGCCAGGCGCTCGGCGCCGAAGCGGCGTGCCAGCGAAGCGCCAGTCGGAGCCGCAGCAGAACGACGTCGCGCAGCGCGCGCAGGATGGGCACGAGCCGTGCGCCGGATCGCCGTCCGGCGACGCGCGGCAGGTGCTCCACAGGCACCTGCAGCACGCGGTACCCGAGGCGGTCGGCCTTGAAGAACATCTCCGTGTTGAACAACGCCGAGCGGGCGAGGAGCGGCGATGCGCTCTCGAACACCTCGCGGCGAAAGACCTTGAGCCCGCAGTCGACGTCGCGGCGGCGCAGCCCATAGAGGGTGCGCACCAGCACGTTCATCACCCAGCTCACCACGGAGCGATACCAGGGGTCCGCGCGCTTGGAGCGGACGCCGGCGACCATGTCGTACTCCGGCATGCGGTCGATGAGCCGGCCAAGGTCGCGCGCGTCGAACTGACGGTCGCCGTCCATGAACGCGAGCAGCCGTCCGTGCGCAGCGCGCAGCCCGTCGGTGACGGTGGCGGCGTAGCCGCGCTTGGTGTCGTGGCGCACGACGATGAGGCGGCGCGCGTCCTCACCCAGTGCCTGGCGCGCAACCTCGGTGGTGGCGTCGCTGCTCGCGTCGTCGACGAGCACCACCTCCCACTCCGCGAAGCGGTGCGACAGCGCCTCGCGGACGCTCGCGACGACGAGCCCGATGTTCTCTGCCTCGTTGTGCGCCGGGATGACAAGGCTCAGCTCGGGGACCGACGGCAGACCGCGTGAGGTCCCGCGCAGAACGGTGCCCCTCTGGTCGAGTGTCGTCAGGCGACCGTCACCTGGCTGGCGGGCGCCGTTCCCCCGCCGCCCGAGCGCCAGTCGACGTTGGGCTTCTGCAGCGCGACCACGTCGACGCGCCTGCGGTGCTGCTCCACTGTCTGGATCACCGAGTCGATGAGCGTGCGCCGCAGCAGGTGGGGCTGCAGCCCGAGATCAAGGAGGTGCTGATGCTTCGCGTTGTAGTAGTGCTCCTCCGCCTCGACCCGGGGATTGCTGATGTGCTTGACCGTCGTCGAGAGCCCGTGCGCGTCGCGCGCCTGGCTCACCAGCTCCGCCAGCTCCTTGACCGAGAACTGCTCGGTGAACTGGTTGAACACGCGGTACTCGCCGCGCCCCGCCGGGTTCTCGATGCTGATGCGGATGCATTCGACGGTGTCGCGGATGTCGAGAAACCCGCGCGTCTGGCCGCCGCGGCCGTAGACGGTGAGCGGCTGTCCCAGCGCGGCCTGCACGCAGAAGCGGTTGAGCACGGTGCCCCAGATGGTGTCGTAGTCGAAGCGCGTCGCCAGTGTCGGGTGGAGCGCGGTGTCATCGGTCTCGCAGCCATAGACCACACCCTGGTTCAGGTCGGTGGCGCGAATGCCCCAGATGCGGCACGTGAACTCCATGTTGTTGCTGTCGTGCACCTTGGACAGGTGGTAGAAGCTGCCGGGCCGTTTGGGATACGGCAGCGTGTCGGTCCGCCCGTTGTGCTCGATTGTGATGAAGCCCTCTTCGATGTCGATGTTCGGCGTGCCGTACTCGCCCATCGTCCCGAGCTTCACCAGGTGGCAGTCCGGCGCGATGTCGCGCAGCGCGAACAGCAGATTCAGCGTCCCCTCGACGTTGCGCAGCTGGGTCATGACCGCGTGCTCGCGATCGATCATCGAGAACGGGGCTGAGCGCTGCTCGGCGAAGTGCACCACCGCCGCCGGACGGAACTCCGCGATGAGCGACGACATCGCGGCGGCGTCGCACACGTCGAGACGGCGCCACTCGATGACGCGCCCGCTGTGCTGCCGCCACGCGCGCACGCGCTGCGGCATCGTGGCAATCGGCACCAGTGACGACGTGCCGCCTTCGCGATCCCAGCGCCGCCGCACCAGGCTGTCCACAGCGATGACCGGATAGCCGGATCGCGACAGGTGCAGCGCCGTGGGCCATCCCAGGAAGCCGTCGGCTCCAAGGACGACCACCGGACGTTCAGACACGAAGCGCTCCTAACGTGTACCGCGACGGATTTTGGCAGGGACAGTATCCGCCGTCAGCTTTCGTTTGCCTTGCGTGACGACGCGCCGACAGCTCATCCCACCACAATCAAACAACATGCCGGTGAGGGTTTGGCTCCGGAAGCCTCTCGTTCGTGGCACGGTGGCAAGCGTCGCCGGAGTCGTGTTCGTCCTGATCGTGTGGCGAGTCCTGGGGCGGCCCGTAGCCTGGAACGCAATCCAGCTCGGGGCGCTGCCCTTGACACTGGCAGTCACGGGCGCAGTCGTGTTCCTGACAGCCCGAGCCTGGCGTTTCACCATGCTGCTTGCCTACCGCGGCCGGCCAGGCGCGGTCGCCGGCGTCACCGGGATTGGCTGGGGCGCGGGGCTCCTGCTGCCCGGTCCTTCCGGCGACGTGGCTTTCGTCGGGGCGGCCCGCCGTGTGCTCGGGGTGACCATCGCACGATCCTCGGGCGCCGCGGTGATCGCCCGGCTCTTCGACCTCGCGAGCATCGCGCTCGTTGCGGCGCTGGCTGCGGGGATCTCGGCTACGGATGAGCCGAGCGACGTCATCATCCTGTCGGCGGCGATCGCCGCCGGCGCGGTGCTGCTCCTGGCGACCTTGCTGCTGCGGGGCCCGCGTCGCGCGGTGCTGCGAGTTGTCGCTCGACTCCCGCGCGTGGGCCGGCTCGCCGAGCGCGCCGAGGCAGCGATGGCCGAGCTCAGCCGTCCTCACCTCGCCGCGGCCCTTGCCGGAAGCACGGCACTGTGCAGGATTGCGACCGCTGTGCAGTACGCCGGGCTGATGAGCATGGTCGGACTGCACCTGGGCTTCTGGCAGACGTGGTTCGCGCTCTCGATCCGCACGCTGCTCTTCACCGTCCCGATCCAGGGCATCGCCGGGATCGGCACCAGCCAGGCATGGTGGACCAGCGCGCTCGTCCTCCAGGGGCTCCCGCTCGGCGCGGCGGTCTCCGCCAGCGTGACGCTGCAGGCGCTCGACCTCGCCATCTCGCTCCCGATCGCTGCGCTGTGCAGCCTGCTGGCTCTGCGCGCGCGCGCTTCCGTTTGGCGGGGTCGTCGGGTCGCACCGGCGCGCGAGGCCGCCGCGACTCCGTTCGCGCAGCGCGCCGTTCCCCAGCCGCAGCAGATCGATGGACGCTGAGCCGCCCGGGCGGCAGGCGCAGCAGCCGCCCGGCTGGGACAGCTGGGCGCCGTATGGTTGGGACTCGGGTGCTGCCGGCCAGGACGCCTACGGCGGCTACACCACCTGGAGCTATCCGCCCTGGGCGGAACCGCCGCCACCGCCGCCGGCTCCGCCGTCGCTGCGCCGCTGGATGGTCGCGGTGGTGCTGATCACACTGGTGGTCATCGGCGGCATTGCGGGAGTCGGCGTGTCCCTGTGGAGGACGGCGACCCCGGCTTCGCCGACAGGGTCGGTCTCCGGCAGTGTCGCCCAGGTGGACAAGGCGGTGGTCGACATCACCTCGCGGCTGGCCGACGGGTCGGGCGTCGCCGCGGGCACCGGCATGGTGATCTCGCCGAGCGGTGAGGTGCTGACCAACAACCACGTGATTCGCGGTGGCATACACATCACCGCCCAGATCGACGGTGCCGGGACCGACTACCCCGTCTCTGTGATCGGAGTCGACACCGGCCACGATGTCGCGCTGCTGCAGCTCCAGGGCGCCGCGAACCTGCCGACGGTGAGCTTCGCGGACTCGCAGCAGCTGAAGGTCGGCGACACCATCACCGCGCTGGGGAACGCCCTCGGCCAGGGTGGTCAGCCCCTGGCAAGCCCCGGAGCTGTCACCGCGGTGGGGGAGACCATCACGGTCAGCGACGAGATGGGTGGCAGCGAGACGCTGAGCAATCTCATCCAGATCGACGCGCAGGTCCTTCAGGGCGACTCCGGGGGGCCGCTGCTCAACGCCGCGGGGAAGGTGGTGGGGATGGATACTGCGGCCGAGGTGAGCGGACCGCGACGCGCGCCCCAGTCGGCCGCGGGCTACGCCATCCCGAGCAACGACGCGTTGAGCGCCGTGCGCCAGATCCAGCGGGGCGGCGGTGGATCAGTGCAACCGGGCAGCCAGCCGCTTCTCGGGGTCGAGGCGGCGGACTCGGGCGCGTCGCGGCCGGGCGTGGCGGTGACCGGCGTGCAGAGCGGGTCGCCCGCTGAACAGGCAGGCCTGTCGAACGGCGACGTGATCACCGCAATCGACGGCCAGACCATCACCTCGACGGCGCAGCTGCGGACTGCCGTGCAGGGGCACAAGATTGGCGATCAGGTGCGAATCACCTGGACCGACCAGGGCGGACAGACGCACAGCGCGAGCGTGCGGCTGGTCGGGGGCCCGCCCGCATAGCCTGAGTTACGAGTGCGGCGTCGCCGAGGCCGGTGCGGGCGCAAGGACTGGATTGACCTCGCTCGTTGCCACCGGCATGTCGCGCGGACCGGTCACCGTGAAGACGCCGAGCACGACGACGGCGAACGCGCAGACGATCACGACGGTCGCCTCCCACCCCAGCGGCTTGACGAGTGCCACCGATGCCACTGCTCCGACGAGCATGCCGGTGTACTGGGCCACGCGTGTCGCGCCGCCGGCGCGGCCCAGCAATCCGATGGGGACTCGCTGCTGCATCGCGACAGTCGCCAGCACCTCGTACATCGTCGCTGCCACCGAGCTCACGAACAGCAGCGCGATGGCCAGTGCGAAATTCGTGGAGAAGACGAAGATGATCACCGGGAGCACCTCGCCGGCGGCGAGAGCGACGACCTCGCGGCGGCGAATGATGCGAGGTGTTGGGCGGAGAAAGAGCAGTCCGCCAAGGACACCGCCACCGCCGACGGCGGCGTAGAGCCAGCCGATGTCGACGTCGCGGTTGAAGTGCTGCGCAGCGGCAAGAACCAGCACGGCTTGCAGGGCCGTGATGACGGCCGCATTCCCGAACGCAGCAGCGGCCGCGCTTCGCAAGGTGGCGTCGCCGGTGATCGCGCTCCAGCCTGCGCGTATGCCGCGCGCTGAGCCCGTGCCGTCGTCGCCGTGTGGTGCACGGCCGATGCGCAGCGTCGCGATCAGCGCTGCAGAGAGGGCGAAGCTGACCGCGTCCGCGGCGATCAGCACCTTCGGCGTGGTGTGCGGCAGCAGCAGCGCGCCGATCGCCGGTGACACGAGGATGCTCGACGCGAAGAGCCCTGCATACAGTCCGTTGAGCCGGCCCAGGTTGACTGAATCGGTCAACCGTGGCGGCATCGCAGAGTACGCGGGGCGCCCCAGAGAGCTGACGAACTGCGCGGCTGCGACGAGCGGATAGACCGTCCAGGTGGCGCCGGCGCCTGTGGTGAAAACGATGGCGCCCGTGAGCAGCCCCTGAACCAGAAGGCATGTCACCGCGAGGCGAACGGGGCCGAGCCGGTCCGTGAGCACGCCGCCCGGCGCGGGGCCGACGACGCGCGGTGCGACTCGAGCGAGCATGTAGAGCGCCGGCGCTGTGACGGAGTTCGTCGTGCGGAACAGCAGAACGAGCAGCGCGACGGTCGTGAGCCAATCGCCGTACAGCGAGATACCGCTGCCGAGCAGATAGCGAACGACCGGTCCGTTCCAGAAATGCCCGTCAGCGGGCGTCACAAAGCCAGACGACGATGCCAAAGAGTCAACAACTCCAGTGCGCGCGCCGGTGCAGCACAGGAATCGTAGCGGCCCCACAGGGGAAGCGAAAGGGACATCAGCACAAGCGCCAAAGCCGAGGCGGTCTGGGTCGCCTCAGGCTTCGGTTGTCGCTGTGCGAACTAGTCGCACGCGTGTGAAATGTCGGTGACGCCATCGTCACGCGACAATCTCACCAGAGGTTTGTCACGGAGTGCGAGGTAGGTTCGCCTCGCAGTTCTGGGGTCTAGCCCCAGGATTCAGAATCGCCCCAGCTGGCCATTCGTGGTCCTCCCGTAAGCCTGTTGCCCGGCAGCTTCCACACACACCGGGTTGCAGATGGATCATAGGTCTTAAGACGCTGGAGCCGGTGCGCCCCTTGCGGGGTGCATTGGCGTCTTAAGACTCCGTAGCTAAGGGCGTCTTAAGACGTGCAGCAACGATGTGTAATGCGCGCACGCGAGGCCAGCAGGTGCACCACCCGTAACGGCCTCACACGCAGTGGTGCAAATGCCTCACCTGCGAAGCGAGCGCGCCTACCATCTCATTCGATGGCACACGATCTGAGCGCGTCGCCGCCGCGGCTCGGACCCCGGCTCGCATTGGGCTCGCGACTTGGCCGGCTCACCGCGTTGGCGCAGCTGCTGCCCAAGACGCCGCCGCTCGGGCGTGTGCAGTACACGCCGCCACTGCTGCTGTACGTCGGTGGGTGCTTCGCGCTCGCCGTCGGACTCAGCGTCTGGCTGGTGCGCCCGATCGCGGATTGGGTGGGGCTGGCGACGGGCGCGACGATGGTCCTGTTCATGGCGCTGTTCGCGGTGCGCATCGCCGCGATCATGCGCAGCTCGTGGACGCCCAGCGTGTTGCTCCATCTCGGTCTGGCGTTGACGTTTGGCCCCGCAGGTGCTCTGGCGAGCGGGGTTGCCGAGTCACTCGGCGTGGCCGTGCGCGTGCGCAACGGCTGGTTTCGCACGGTGTTCAACGTCGGCGATCACGTGCTCTCCAACCTCGCGGCGTGGGCGGTGTATGCGTTCCTCGTGGGGCGTGGGGATGGTTCGCTCGCCGTCATCGTGTCGTCGAGCCTCGCCGCCGGGGTGACGCACTACGTCGTCAACGACGGAATGTTGACCGCGGTGCTGAGGCTGACCGGTCCGCCCGTGCCGGTGCTTCGCATTCTCCGCAGCTACCTGCCGTCGCTCCCGTACAGCGTCGGCTATGGGCTCGCGGCGTGGACGTTCAGGGTGCTGCACGCACAGGCGGGGGCGCTCGGCTTCGTGTCGGCAATGATCCCGGTGCTCATGCTGCAGGGCTTCCTCGTGGTCTTCGTGCGTCGCGTCCAGGCGTACGAGGCGCAACGAACCGCTCATCAGAAGGAGCGCGAGGAGCTGCTGCAGAAGGCGGTCGACGCCTCAGAGGCGGAGCGCAGGCGCATCGCGCGCGACCTGCACGACGGCGTTGTGCAGAACCTTGCGGGCATGGCGTTCACGCTCACCGCGACCGCGTCGGAGATGAAGGACCACGGCCCGCTGAACGGCAACGCGGAACTCCTCGACGTGCTCGAGCGGTCCGCCGAGGAGACGCGAGCGGCGATGAAGGATCTGCGCACCCTGATCATCGAGATCGCACCGCCGACGCTGCGACGCGAGGGACTGCACGCGGCGCTGCTCGAGGTGCTGCGCACCATCCAGAGCGGTGGCACCAAGACCCGCCTCGAGCTGCCCAGCAACATGCGCCTGCGTCAGGACCGCGCGAGCCTCATCTTCCGGGTGGCGCAAGAGGTGCTGCGCAACGTCGCTGCGCACGCGGAGGCGACGCACGTGTCCGTGGTGTTGAAGGAAGTGAACAGCTTTGCGGTGCTGCGCATCAGTGACGACGGCAAGGGGTTCACTGCCGGGGACGTGGCGCGGCGGCGCGCCGAGGGTCATGTCGGCACCAACGCGATCGTGGAGCTGGCCGAGGAGGCCGGCGGCACGCTCGACATCCAGTCGCAACCCGGGAAGGGCACGAAGGTGACTCTCAGGGTTCCCGCCGAGTAGGGGCATGATGCGCGACGGCGACATCCGAGTCCTCATCGTCGACGACCATCCCGTCGTGCGCAAGGGACTCTCGACGTTCCTCGGCAACGAGCCCGACCTCGAGGTGATCGGCGCCGCAGAGGACGGTGAGACCGCCGTGCAGATGGCGGCGGCCGACTGCCCGGACGTGGTGCTCATGGACCTGTCGATGCCGGGGATGGGCGGCATCGAAGCGACCAAGGCGCTGGTGGCGCAACACCCCGACATCAAGGTGCTGATGCTCACGTCGTTCGGTGGCCACGAGCGCATGGTCGAGGCGCTGCAGGCAGGTGCCGTCGGCTATGTGGTGAAGGACAGCGCGCCGACCGAGATCCTCCGTGCGCTGCGCAGCGTATGCCGGCCGGGCGGGTGGGAGGCGAACGAGACACCGGTCGCCGAGTAGCGTCCGGCACAATGGTCTGCGATGTCCCCCGAACCCGCTGAGCGGCGACAATTCGACGCCGCCATCTTCGACCTCGGCGGCGTGATGACCGAGCCGCTGTTTCGCAACCGGCACGACATCGACGCCGAGTACACGGACCTCGTCGCGTTCTTTCTCAACGACTTCCGCGACACGTATCACCTGCCGACCGGCGTGCACGATCTGCATCTGCTCGAGACCGGCCGGATTTCGGATGACGAGTTCTTCGACCGCATGTGCGTGCGCTACGCGGACGCCGGCAACGAGCCCATCGACCCGCGCGTGGCGCAGAAGGTGATCTTCGGGCGTGGCATGGTGGCGTCGAGCTCGATGGCCGACGCGGTGCGCCAGGTGAAGGGCGCCGGCTACCGGACCGCACTGCTGACCAACATCTCGCGGGGTGGCGAATCCCTGGTGCGAGACATCATCACGTCGGACGCGCTGTTCGACGTCATCGTCGATTCGTCGCGCGTCGGTCTGCGCAAGCCGGATCACCGCATCTATCGGCTGACCTGCGAGCGGCTCGGTGTCGAGCCCGAGCGCTGCATGTTCGTTGACGACCTCGAGTGCAATGTGAGCGCCGCCGCGGAGCTCGGGATGACCGGCATCCACTGTCTCGACCCGGTCGATGCCGCGGATGAGGTCGTGCGGCTGCTGCTCGGTCACCAGGTCGCGCCGTGACCGACGAAGCCGTCTCGCGTCTGATCGACGACGGCGCGGCGGGCATCGAGGTGGCAGGCGCCACCGACCGCGGCACCGTCCGAACCGAGAACCAGGACATGTGGGAGGCGTTCGTCACGGTGCCGACGCCGTCCGGTACCCGGGTCGCGCTCGTCATCGCCGACGGGATGGGCGGTCATCGCGGCGGCCGGGAGGCGGCGGAAGCAGCAGTCGAAGCTGCTGTCGCGCGGCTGCGTGAGGGCGGCGCCGCACCCGAGGCCGTCGAAGCGGCCATGAACGTTGCCAACGCAGCGGTCGCCGGCGTACGCAGCGTCATCGGCGGTGAACCGGGTACGACGCTCGTCGTCGCTGTGGTCGACGGCAACCGCGCGCTCATCGGCAACATCGGTGACAGCCGCGCGTACGTGATTCGCGACGGGCACAGCGAGCAGCTCACCTTCGACCACAGCTGGGTCGGTGAGGAGCTGCGCGCCGGGCGCCTGCAGCCCGACGAGACGCGGCATCATCCGCGGCGCAACATCATCACGCGCGCCGTGATGGGCAACCCGGTGGATCCCGACATCATGACGGCGCCGCTCGAAGCCGGCGACACGGTGTTGCTGTGCACCGACGGGATATGGGAACCACTCTCAGACCAGGACATCGCCGAGCTGATGACGAACGCCGGCCCGCTTGTTCGCGACCTCGAGCGTCTCTGCGAGGCCGCCCTGGACGCCGGCGGCCGCGACAACGTCACCGCGGTGGCCGCGCGACTGCCGGTCGCCGGGTAAGGTTCGGCACCGGATGGCACAAAGCTACGCCAAGCTCGCCGCGGTCATTTTCGGGATTGTCGGCGTCGCCGGGTTCTTCACCGG
>JBOHUE010000017.1:0-3114 GCA_050734185.1 Candidatus Dormibacteria bacterium
ATACCGAGGCGTCGCGGGGGGCCGTCACCTCAATTTCCACGGAGAACGGGACACCTTCGTTCTCAGTCACAATCTGGGTAAACCCGCGGAGGTCCGGCGCCGATAGCATCGGGCTAGGTGACTGGGAGGAACAACCATCGGCGGTAGTTGAGGCCGCGGTGCGTCCTTGCGCGGCGGACAGAGGGTGTGAACGTCCCATCAGCGATGCCAGCCCGTAAGCGACACCGGCGCCAAGGACGAATGTAAGTGTCACTGTCGAACGCCACGCAATGGAGCCAGGTGCGGTCACGTAATGGAGCCACTCACGGTCACGTGATGGAGCCACCCGGTGCCTGTCTTGTCGGGTCAGGATGGTAGCTTCTCTTTCACCCTCCTGCGCGGGCTGCTGGAGCCGTCGTCGAGGGAGGTATCAGGAGCCGCACCGGCGTCGTCCGGAGCGTCCTGGGCCCGTACAGCGGCACGCTCTTGGAGCGATCGCCCGGTCCGCACGGATGTGACTTCGTCATCGTCGGTGGAGGCGCTGGAACCACCGCCGTCGGGGCGTCGTAGGGGCCGGTAGGTGCGGCCGCGCAGGGTGACGTGGTGGGCGCTGTTCACCAGCCGATCGAGTGCGCTCTCGGCGAGCACGGGGTTGGGGAAGAGTGGATACCAGTCTTTCGGCGAGCGGTTGCTGGTCACGATCATGCTGCCGGCGCGATAGCGCTCGCAGATGAGTTCGTAGAGGTCTTCGGCCTGCGATGGGGTGAACTCGCGCATCCCGAAGTCGTCGAGGATGAGCACGTTGGTCTGCAGGTAGCGGCGCAGCCGCGGTTCCCAGGTGCCGTCAGCACGGCCACCGGCGAGGTCACGGAGGAACGCACTGGTCTTGGCGAACAGCACGGTGAAGCCGGCTCGGCACGCGGCGTGGCCGAGGGCCTGCGCGGCGTGGGTTTTGCCCACCCCCACCGGGCCGCACAACAACACCGATTCACGGCGCTCCACGAAGCCACAGGTGGCGAGGTTGCGCAGCTGCTCGGCAGGGACCTGCGGGTTGTAGGAGAAGTCGAACTCCTCCAACGTCTTCTGCTCTTCGAAGCGGGCACGGTGGAGTCGTTGGGTGAGCATCTTGGATTGGCGGCGATCGATCTCATCCTCGAGCAGCAGGGCGAGGAACTCCACATGGCCGAGGCGCTGGTCCTCGGCCTGGGCACGGCGCATCTCCAGGGTCAGCAACATCCCGCCCAGCTTCAGTGCCTTGAGGTTGGTTTGCAGCTCGTGCGCTCTCATGACGGTGTCCCGGTCAGCAGCACCTGCTGGCCGTGGAGGAAGGCGCCCGCACTGCTGCTGTGTGGCGTCTCCTCCACGCTGCGCGGGAGAGCGAGGATATTGCGCACCGTGCGCAGGCTGCCGTCGGCGACTAGCGCGCGTGCGCAGGCGGCGTCGAGGTGAGCTGCGTCGTGGACATCGGCGAGGCGGATGATGCCCTGCGCCTGGCGCAGGCAGGCGAGTGGATGCGGCCCAGCGAGCAACTCGTCCACCAGGGCCTCCACCGCCGGCCCGAGCTCCACCGCACGGCGGCGGCACCACGCCGGCGTGCGCTGCAGGAAGGCCACCTTCTGCTCGGGGTAGTCGGCGAGGTCGACGTGGTGGCGCTCACCGGAACGGAGCAGGTGCGTCTTGATGAGGGTGCTGCCGTCGTACACGTGGGCCAACTTCTCGCCGACGCGGACGTGCACACGCTTGCCCACGTTCGCCCACGGCACCGAGTAGAAGCGCCGCTGCACCTGCACCCGGCAGTCCGGGTGCACGGTCGCCGTTGCCCAGTACGCGATCTCGAACGGCTCGGCAGGGAGCGGCAGCAGGGCTGGGTGCTCGAGCCGCCGAAAGATCTCGCCCACGGTGCCCGGCAGGTCGCCGTGAGGCCGGTTGGCTGCCGTCCCAGCGCACCAGCGGAGCGCTTCCCCCTGCATCGCGGGCACCCTGTCGAAGTCCCGGCCGCTCCACAGGCTGTCGCGCACGTAGGGCATGGTCCTCTCCACTCGCGGCTTGTCCTTGGGCTTGCCGGCCCGGCAGGGGTCGAGCAGGATCCCGTAGTGGGTCGCCAGCTCCACATAGGCGCGGTTCATCTGCGGGTCGTAGATGTCGGCACGCAGCACGCCGGTCTTGAGGTTGTCGAGGCGAATCTGCTGGGGCGCTCCGCCGAAGAAGGCGAATGCGGCGACGTGCGCCGCCACCCACGAGCTCTGGTCGCAGCCGATCACCGGCTGGACGAACACCATGCGGCTGTACGCCAGCGTCATCACGAACGCCCAGACCGTTCGCCAGCGGTCATTGATGGCGTCGAACCAGCGACCGAGGCGGCCGTAGTCCACCTCGGCGACCTCGCCCGGGGGCGTCACCTCCTTGCGCACCGTGACGTCCTCGGGGCGCACCATGCGAATGTTCTGGCGCACGTAGCGCCGAAAGGTCGAGAGGCTGGCCTGGACACCACCTTCGTCGTGCAGCCGCTGCCACACCGTGGTCACGGTGCTCGCCTCGAGGCCGGCCACGATCGCGTCGTGCACACGGCTGAGCTCATCTTGGCCCTCTCCTGGGCGCGGTACGATGCGCTCGGGAAACAGGATCGGGACGCGCTGCTCCCACTCCTGCCGGCTCAACGCCGGACTGCCCGGCACGATGCCGGCGGCCTCCGCCGCCGCCGTGATCCGGGCCACCCGGTTGCGGCCCATGCTGAAACTGCGGGACAGCTGCCGATCACTCCGCCCCGCATGCCAGTGCTGGAGAACGTCCATCACGTCTGCCACATCGAATCTCCTGCCGGCCACCTGCTCCCTCCTCTGAGCTGCTGTACCGGCACATCGTCGCTGTGGCACCGGGCGGTCTCACGAGGCCCGGAGGGTGGCCTCATTAGGTGACCGCAAGTGGCTCCATTAGGTGACCGCCTATGGCTCCATCACGTGACGCGGAGTGGCTCCATCACGTGGCGCTCGACACTTCTGGGAACTGTGGGACAAGCGCGAGAGCGCGCCTTCCTAGCAAGACTGAAACCTCACAGTCGCGCCACGGCGCGCCCGCCATTTGTTGCTGCCGGAGCCGAAGTATCAACCGCGATAACAACCGCAAGGGCTCTTGACG
>JBOHUE010000018.1:0-4312 GCA_050734185.1 Candidatus Dormibacteria bacterium
CCTCGTCGAGGCTGAAGCCGAGCTCCTGCGCCCGCTTCACGAATCGGACAACGCGCACCGCCTCGAGCGTGTAGTCACGGTATCCAGAGGGCCGGCGGGGAGGTTGCTGCAGCAAGCCTCGTCGCTCGTAGTACCGAAGCGTCTGGATGTTCACGCCTGACTGCCGGGCCACCTGACTGGTTCGCACGCCTGCAGCTTAAACCCGGTACCCCAGTACCGAGTCAAGCTTGTCTCCACGTGCAACGCAGACGCGGCAGTCCAAAGCGCCAGAGCTAGCTCGCCCATGCAAGGTGTGTGCTTGACGGAATTCGCGGCGGGAGAGCCGCCGCCTGTCAATGGACACCAGGATCTCCCCGTAGGCGGACAACTGAACTCCCCGTAGATGGACACGAAATCTCCCGGTAGACGGACAGGGTTCCTCCCGGATGCGGCGGTTCAGGTGAGCGGCTTCACCCCCTTTCCCGCAGCCGCTTCGGCGAGACGGCGAGACGAAACTTCGGTGAGGACGAGGTGGGCGTGGTGCAGCAGTCGGTCGACCGCGGGTGTGGCCAGCGCCTTGGGCATGATGGTGTCGAAGCCGGCGGGGTGGAGGTTGCTGGTGACAGCGATGCTGTGCTTCTCATACGCCGCATCGACCACGCGGTAGAAGGCCTCGGCGGCGTCTTGTCCGACGGGGAGGGTCCCGATATCGTCGATGACGATCAGGTCGGCGCGGCAAATACGGGTCACCACCTTCTGGATCGAGGCGTCGACTTTCGCGCGCGACACCGTTGCAGTGAGCGACTCCAATGAGAACCAGGCGACGCGCTTGCCGGCGGCAATCAGAGCGTGCGCGAGCGCCTCGCACAAGTGCGATTTGCCAGCGCCGCTGGGACCGCAGACCACGAGGTTCTCGGCGCGCGCCACCCACTCCAGCGTCATGAGCGCCTGTTGCGTGGGTTGGGAAATATCAGAGTCCGTGGGTCGCCAGCTGTCGAAGGTCTTGCCGGACGGAAAGCCAGCGGCCGCGGTGCGAATCCGTTGCGAGGCGAGGTCGCGGCCGGCGACCTCCTCGGCGAGCAGGACACGCAGAACCTCTGCCGGATCCCAGCGCTGCGCCCGGGCAGTGGCGCACACATCCGGAGCTGCCTTGCGCAAATAGGGAAGGCGCATTCGTCGCATCAGCGCAGTCACCTCGTCCGGGAGCGGAGGCGCTTGCGGCGTTCTCATCGATGATTCGTCGCGAAATGACCGAAGCTGTCAAAAACCTCGCCGCTGTCACGGCCCAGGACGCCCGCAAGGCGGTCGCCATGGCCCGTACGCCTCAGCTGTCGACGGCGGTTCACCGCCCCACCACCTCCCACGCGCTGGTGCCGCGCTGGGTGGAGAAGCGGCTGTCCGCCATGACCGGCGGCGCGTGCTCGCCATCTGAGTGCTCCAGGATGGAAGCCAGGTCGTGTTCGCCAAAGCGGCCCGCGCCCGCCGCACGACGGAGCGCGTCGTTGACGCGGCCGGCACCGAGCAGCAGCGCGAGCTCGGTGGCGCGTCCCATCTTGGCGCGAATCCGGCTCACGCCGGTCGCAGCGGCCATGGTCAGCCAGATCTCCGCGCCCTCGCCGAGCATCAGAAACGCGCGCTCGGTCTCCGTCTGCGCTCGCGGGACCGGCTGCAGCGTGGCGCGCCCGTTGGGATGACCGGGGTAGTGTTCCTCGAGAATGCGTGGCTTGCCCGGCACGGACAGCTCGTGCCGCCAGATCTCGCGCAACCCGGCGTCATCACGACCGACGACGACCAGCTCGTCGCCTTCGACACGGCACCAGACTTCGTGATCGACCCACGCTTTCGGCACTGAATACCGCACCGAGCCGAAGCGGATGGTTTGGTTGGCTTCGACGCGTCGGGTCTCCCCCAGGGCGGCGGTGTAGGGCTCCAGCGGCAAGCGATGCATCAGCGCACGTTCCTCGTGCAACGCCTCCGCCGGGATGCGGCGGCTCTCACGGTGTTCGCGTGCGTTGACCGCCGCGCAGAAGTCGTTGCAGGCGCGCGTCAGCGCGGGGAACGAGTCATACGCGGGCAGCAGGTTGCACTCGGTCGGCACCAGGTCGGCTTTGGCCACGCGCACGGTGGACTCGGAGCCGCCCTTCGACTCCGGGTCCGCAGGAACGCAGGTGACGACGCGCAGCCCGTAGTGGCGTCCGAAGGCGACCACCGCAGGGTGCCGCACCGAGACGCCGGCAATCCGGTCCATGCTCACCGTGCGTTCGTTGTCGGTGAGTGCGTACGTCGGCACCGCACCGATGGTTCGCAGCGTCCGGTCCAAGCAGATGAGCACGCTGCCCAAGGTCCTGTCCCAGGTGGGGATCACCACCCGGAAGCGCGCCCATGCCAGCCAGGCACAGAACAGGTACGTCTGTCGCATCCGCACCACCGGCCCCCAGCCCCAGTCGAACTGCAGCCACTTGCCTGGCTCCGGGAGCCATGGTCGATACGTGCGCCGGTTGCCATCCCGGTACGCGGTCTTGGCGTGGTGCACCGCCCGCCGCGTGGTGCGCTCGTTGCCCGCGTATCCCATCGCGCGCAGCCGGTCGTGCACCACGTCCGCGCGGACTCGGCCGTGTGATTCCTCCACCAGCTCCTCGACCTTCTCCATGTAGTCGTCGATGAGCCGCGGCCTGCGTGCGTGTTCCAGCGGATCACGGCCGGCATCGCGCAGGCCGACGTAGCGCTGCACCGTCTTGCGGTCGCTGCCCGCGAGCTCGGCCGCGGACGACGGGCACCGGGTCAGGTCGTATGCCTCGAGTATCTCCATGATCTCCTCGCAGTTCTTGGTCAAGGCGCTCCTCCGGCGTTGGCTGCGACGTCTTCGAGGACGTATTCGCCGGCAATGGAAGCGCTCAGACGGTCAGGAGTCGGGACTTTCCCTGTCCGTTCACCGGGAGATCTGGTGTCCGCCAGTGGGGACTTTTCTGTCCGCCCACCGGGAGAATGACGTGTCCGCTGTTACCGCTTTTACGGGCCGTGGGATACCGTCGTTAGTCGCGGCCGAGGGTGTCGCGGTTTTCGCGAGATGCTCGCCGAGCCTGAACGTTCTACAGCAGGCGCACCGGGTACCGGGGGATCGCGCTGCTGCGCGGTCTAACGCCGTTACCGGCAAAGATCCGCATGCCGTCGCCAAGCCTTCAGTACTTCGGCTACGAAATCGTTCGCACCGACTTGCTATCCCGAGGGAGTAGAGCGAGGGACGAAAGAACTGGTGGCGACGTCGACATGGTGTGCTTCGGCATGGCTGACCGTGGCGGCAGAGATCGATGTCTACTCGACGAACGAGGCTATTGAGCGGTTCAGTGAGGAGCGTCCATCGAGCGGCGGTGAGGTGGTCGCGGGGCTGTGGCACTTATGCCGCGAGAACGTGTCGTACCGGTCTCCAGAGACGCGACCCGACGCGGAGCAGCTCCGCCGGCTGTGTCGTCGTACCTCGAAGGCCGATCACATACCGACGGTCAGGGTGGACGGCTTCTACGCGAACTTGGTGACCGGCCGTATGGGATCGGCGCAGCGAGAACAGGTCCCTACACCGGCAGCAGGTCAGAGAGCGACGCTCTAGGTCGTCCCATACCGACGGGTCAGCCCTAGCGGGCCTCTTTGGGGTTGACGCCCTTGGGTTGCCAGCTGGCTGCGGAGGCGCTGGTGACGCCAGCGCCGGGCACCCCTCGAGGGTACCTTGCCTCCTGCGTTGCTGACTATCGATAATCACGCGAGGCCTTCCTGGCCGACCTCATTAACGACGCCGAGGCCGACATCCGGCGCAGACTCGACCACGGCGCCGACTCTGTGCAGATCGATTTCACCGAGGGACGGCTGGCGGTGAAGCTCGATCCCAGCAAGGGCGTGCTCAACGCATTCATCGACCTCAACAACCGAGTGCTCAAGCGCTTCAGCGACAGGAGATCTTCGCGAACGGGGTGTCGCGCGACGTCGAGGTGTCGTCACCGGATCGCCGGAACGCGGATGGCAGAGGAAGCGCTCGGGGTCGCCGCGGTCAGCAGCTGATCGCGCGCGGATCAGCCGTCGGCGCCGGCCCGCGCGGAGGGCTTCCATCGAGGTTCTCGACCACAACGCAACAGAGTCCCGGTCTGCGCTTCTCGCGCACCTGCGGGTGAATCCCAAGCTCCTCGGCGATGCCGTCAACCATGGCGTGGGTCATCGAGCAGACGACGCCATCCGCCTCGCTGGTGAGCCCGGTAAACGGACAGTTGCGCAACTGGATCGAGCCGTCGACCTCGAGTGGCTCGAAGCCTGCGTCGTCGAGGACCTCGGCCAGACTGTGCTCGTT
>JBOHUE010000019.1:0-1725 GCA_050734185.1 Candidatus Dormibacteria bacterium
TTCCACGAACCTCGGGACACCCTCCTTCTCGAGCTCATGCGGCGCGACGGGCCGATCGAGGTCCTTCTAGGGCAGCAGTGGGTCACCCACGTCTTCGCATATTGGGAGCACTACTACCGCCCGGCGATCGCAGGGGCAATCGGGTGCGACGCTGACGAGGTCCGCCACGACCTGTTCGGTGATCTCCGACTCTTGCGCCACGACATCCTGCACGCGCGTGGCCAGGCGACGCGCGACAATACCGGCCGCTGTCGACGCGAGAGTGAGGGTGTCCCGAGGTTCGTGGAACTTCGGTGACCTGACGTAGTCTACGCGATCCTCCTGTTTGTGTCAACTTCAGCCTCAACGTGACGGAGCAGGGCCGCGCGCAGCATTCCGAGCTCGCGGTGCCCCTTGATGCGGCGGAAGCTCCTGCGGGCCTCGTTCATGCCCGCCGCCGTCCAGCGCAGCGACATCTCGCCATCGCGATACCGAGTCACGTTGTGCGCCACGCTGCGGCCGCGGCTGATCATCGATTCAATGGGGTTGGTGGATCGCAGCACACGAGTGAGCTGCGGCCCGAGCTGCAGGCGTTGCACGGTGAGCGTTTCCTGCAGCCCTTCGCGCACGCTCGCCGCGGCGCCGGGATGGATACCGTCCAGGTGGCGTGCCAGTGCCTGCAGCTCGCGCTCCGCGGTGGCCGCATCACTGAGCCCGTACGCCGCCCGCAGCTTGCGTCCGGTGAAGCCCTGCTGCTCGCGGGGCAGGTGCTCGGTGACGTTGCGGATCTTGTGCTCCTGACAGCGCTGCACCAGTGCTCGCTCGCCGAACACCTTGGTCACCGCCGCGCGCAGCGCCTTGCTGCCATCGATGACCACCAGCAGGCCGCGGCTGGCGTCCAGGCCGCGAGCCACCAGGTCTTCGAGCAGGCGGGTGACGACGGCGCCGTTCTCGGTGGCGCCCTGCACCAGGCCCGCGGGATGCTTGTGCCCGTCGCCGTCGATGGCCAGCGCGACCACGCAGAGATGGTCGGCCACGCGGACGCCGTCGAGCAACAGCACCACGATGTCGAGGTCGTCGAGGCGGCGGACCATGAGCTCCTCGAGCGCGGTCCGCGTCAGCTGCACGAAGCGCCGGCTCACGGCGCTCTTCGACGTGCCCGACGCCCGTGCCTCCGCCTGTGTGCCCACCGGTTCCAAGCCGGTCGCATAGTGGCGGGTCGACAAGCCGGCGAGCATGCGCTCCAGCGCCATCTGGCTCAGCTGGTCGCGCCCGGCGAAGGCGTCATACGCTGGCACCGCCAGTTCTTGTTTGCCGTCAGCACTGCGCACCCGAGGACGCTGCACCGCCACGCGGCGGCCGCCCAGGGCCACACTGCCCGCCTCGTTGCCGTGGCGCACCGCGGTGCGTGTCGGATTGTGCGTGCTCTTGGGCCCGGCGATGGCGATCACGCTCTCTTCGAACAGCGTGTGCATCACCTGCAGTCCGGTGCCCACCGCGAGCGCGAGCAGCCCTTCCTTGCACGCACCAGCGAGCTCGTGCAGCGCCACGCTGACGTGCTCCGGCATTGGCATGTCGGCGCGCTCCGTGTCCCCCTTCAGTGCGACGACGGCATCGTTCGAGTGGTACGTTCCCATGTGACGGTCCTCCGTGGGTCGGTGGTTTTGAAGTTCCCCGGAGTCTCGGCTATACCGAGGCGTCGCGGGGGGCCGTCACCTCAATTTCCACGGAGAACGGGACACCTTC
>JBOHUE010000020.1:0-14765 GCA_050734185.1 Candidatus Dormibacteria bacterium
GCGCGCGAGCACGGCGAGTGCGACGACGTCGGCGACGGTCCCCTCGGTGGAGAACACACCGTCGCTGACGATCACCGGGCGACCGCCGCCGTCGGCCAGTCGAGTCGCCAGGTCGCCGAGATTCCGATGCTCGTAGACCTCGATTCGCGAGCGGGATGCGCGCGCACCATCGATGATCGACGCGTGGTTCAGCGCGTCGCTGTAGATGACGGCGTCGCGTCCGCCCAGTGCCTCGAGCGCCGCCACATTGGCGGCGTAGCCCGTCGGCGCAAGCGTCGCGGTCTCGGTTCGCTCGAACGCCGCGAGGTGCTCCTCGAGCGCCAGCATCGCAGCGTGCGAGCCGCTCAGGTGACGCGAGCCTGTGGCACCGACGCCGTAATCGTGCGCGGCTCGTGCAGCCGCGTCGCGCACACGCGGATGCGTGCTGAGCCCGAGATAGTCGTTGGAAGAGAACTCGACAACACGCCGGCCGTCGACGTTCCCCCGGATGGCGTTGCCGTCCGAGCGCACGCGGGGGATGCGCAACAGGTCGCGGGCGCGGTCGGTGGCGATGGCATCGTCCGCCCAGTCGGTGGCGCGCGCCGAACGCGGCACCTGCTTCAGCATCGGCGCATCGTACGCCGCGAGTGCTGGACGCCCGCTAGCGGCGAGACATGAAGTATCGGATCCCCACCATCAGGCCGATCGACACGACGAGCGAGAAGAACACGTACCCGATCGCTGTGCCCGCACCCAGTCCTGCGCCAAACCCGAACACCAGCCGCACGACGGCCAGGATGCTGAGCACGGCGACCCACACGACGAGGCCGGCGTTGGACCTGATGGGTTGCGCCGGTTTGAAGCGGACGAGGCGGATGCGCGCGCCGCGTGAGTCCTCGTCACATTTGAACCCGACGGGCGTCTGCACGAGACAGTCCGGACACAGCGGGCGGCCGCACGTCACGCACGAGATCCGAGTGGGACGTCCGTGCTCGGCGCAGCGCATGGATTCGTCGGGTGCGTCCGTGCCTTACAGCCTACGCTCCTGGCTGACCACGTAGGGAAAACCCTCTCGTAACGAGCGGGCATCTCCGGATGCGCGCACTCCTCGGCACCAGCACCATTCCCATCAGGCAGCAGTTCCCGCGCTGCCATTACCGAAGGGGGGCGAGTCACTGCGCGAGGCCTGGGGAACATGGGACTGACGGACAGCCGCACCACTGCACAGCGTCCGACGCAGGTGGAGTGGACCCGTGGTCAGCTGCCGGCGGGCGGGGAGATGAGCCCATCGAACACATATGTGAACGTGAGCTTGGCGAAGTCTCCCGTGCCGGTGAACGACCCATGGCCCGTGGCGCCCGCGAACCGTCCCGTGCCGCCGGTCACCGTGAACGGGCTCGTGCCGCTGTAGAGGTTCGGACCCGTCGGGCATGGGCGGTCGGTGATCGCGACCGTGATCGTGTCGTCGGTGTGCTCGGTCGACCGCAGGGTTCCGGCGTTCTGGACGACGAAGCCGGGCCCGTTCTCGCACTCCATCATCTCGACAAAGGTCACGTACGCCGTGTTTGTGCTGTCGCCAAGGTAGGAAGCCTCACCGGTACCGCTGACGTTGACGGGAAATCCGGGCGGGACGGGGGGAGTCAGGTCCATTGTGCCGGCGAACTGTGCCTTGAAAGCAACGAGCGCTGCGGTGGACTCCATGGTCATGTTTGCGTTTCCCTTCTTGTTGTCGGCCGACGGGCGTGGTCCGACGTATGGCGGCAGTCTAAGTCCGCACGCCTGCGAATGTTGGGGGCCGCTGGCTGCCGCATAAGGTGCGAAACTTGCACGCTGTGATGACGCTCGTCGCCCGCTCGCTCCGGGGGTCTGTTTTCGTCGTGTCCCTCGTCGCGGCACTCGCGGCCGCAGCCTGCGGTAGTGCATCACCCCCCGCGGGACAGTTCAGTTCGTCCGCCGCCGGCGAGACCACCACGCCGACAGCCGCCGGGTCGACGAACAGCGGAGGTGTGGCGGACACCGCCTCGAACCCTGATCGAACCTACGTATGCGCCGACAAATCGACGAACAGCAAGGGGCGGATCGTCGCCTACCTCACCGTGGCTGGGAGTGACACGCCAGGGGCACAGTCCGAGTGTTCGACGGTCACGCAGGGCACGAGCTGGACGATGGTCGCCAGCAGTCCCTTCCACGCGAACCTGTACACGCCGATCTGCTTCATCACGTTCGACTCGAACAAGTTGACGGCGCGCGTGTACACCGCGGAGACCGCCACGTTCGCAGAGGGCGCCGCCCTGTGCAACGTGATCCTTCACGGATTCGGCGTGCCAACCCTCCCGCCGATCTGACCTCAACCCGACGCAAGCGTGCGATGTGGCGGAGGGAGAGGGGTTCGAAGCGCTACCTTGTGGCCGCCGTCACGCGCCACTCGATGGTCGATAGCGGATCCGGCGCGTAGACGCACACGGTGCCAGTACGCACCGTCGTACCGAGGTGCGCGGCCAGTTCGGGGTCAGCATCGCTGAAGCGCTGCATCGCCGCTTTGACGGCGCGCGTTACGTTGATTCGCGCTCGTTCGGCAGCCGATCCCGCTCGTCGGGCGCGCCCGCCAAGGCCGAGTCCACGGCTGATGAAGTCGAGCTCCTCCTGCAGGGCGCCGGCGCGGTCGGCAGCACCCTCACCCCGCGCGTCGTCGATGGCGGCACGCAGCTCTGCGATGCGCGCGCGGTACGCGCGCCGCGCTTCCTCGTCGAGCATCTCGCCGGCGTCGCTCGCTGCGATGGCACGTGCGGTGGGTTCGTCGCCGGCCTCACCGATGCGCTCCAGATCGAGTGCGGGGTGTGGCCGTCCCGGCGAGGACATGAGCTGGGCGAGGATGCGCATGCCTTTGCTGTCACGGAGCCGCACCGTGCGGTCCCCGTACGTGACCGACCAGTACTCGCCCTCCAGCGAAAGCGCGGCGCGCTGCCCTTCGCGGTGGGCTTCGACGGCTGGTGCGGCTGCGGCCTCCCCGCCGAGCAGCGAGGCAATCTTTCTTGCGCAGCGACGTCAGCCCGACCTCGTCGCATGTCCGCAACGCGTCGCTGAGCAACTCCTGCGCGCGCTGTCGCTCCGGCGTGCCGCGTGGCAGCAGCTGCACTGCGAGGTCGTGCTGGGTGTGCGCCACCCACAGCACCGCTCCCACCCCCTGGTGCTGAGCGAGTGCGTCCTCCAAGTGTCTGCACGCGTCGTCGTGTCGCTCGAGGGTTGCCGCCAGCAACCCCAGCACGCGCGACACCGAACCGAGGCCACCCTCCGGCGGACCGTGAGCGAACCGGCGGGCGTATGGCAACAGTTGCTCGTAGAGAGCTGCGGCGGGGCCAACCTCGCCCAATGCAGACGCGAGCTCGCCCAGCAGCGTCATGTTGAAGACCCAGTAGTTGTCCGGGTTCAGGCCCACGAATCCGTCGGCGGCAAGTCCATTGAGCTCTTGCCGAGCCTGCGACTCGCGTCCCAGCTCGAGGTGCGTCACCGCGAGCATGACGCTGAAGTAGCGATACCACACGTACTCCTGCGCGCCTCGATGCAGCAGGTGCTCCACCTCGCGCAGCCGGCCCTGCTCCCTGCGCAGGAGAAACATCTGGCCCGCGTACGCAGACAGCGCGTCGCTGGCGCGAGACCGCTCGCCGGCCTCGAGTGTCGCTTCGACGAGCCTTTCTGCCTCGACGAGGCGCCCTTCGTTCATCGCAAGGGCGACACTCGACCCCAGAGCCAGCCATCGAAGTACTGGCTGACGGAGCTCGCCGGCGAGGTCGGCGATCGCGGCGAGCTCCTCGCGCACCGCTGTCAGGTCGCCGAGCTCGAAGGAGTAGAGCATGCGATCGAGGTGTCCCCAGAGTTGAGTCTCGCGGTCACCCGTCAGCTCCCCCAACTTCACGATCTCGGCGGCGATCACATGGCGTTCGTCGAGGTTGTCGGGCCGGTAGATGGCGCCGTGCAGGCCGTCGAGCGCGAACGCGAGCGTCGGTGGATCATCGAGGCGGCGCGCGATGGCCACGGCCTCATATGCAAACGACTCGCGGGGCTCCAGCTCGGCACGGTCCCGCAAAGCCCCGGCGAGGCGCGCCAGCAGCCGCACCCGGAGCACCGTGTCGGCCTCGCCCACCGCCGACAGCGCGTCCTCGAGCAACGGCACGAGCTGCGTGTCGCCGCTTGCGCGACCCCACGCATGACGGCCGGCGTATCCGAGTGCGGCAACGGCAAGATGATCGCTGCGCCCGAGCGCCCGCGCCAGATCAGCCGCCTGCAGAAAGCTTGCCTTCGCACCGGCTTCGTCGCCTGCGCGTGCGAGCGCGTCGCCGTGCGACATGAGCAGCTCACAACGCAGCTCCGGGTCGGTCGCGTGGCTCCGCTCGAGGCTGTCCAGGGCTTGACGCTGCAGCCGCGCCGCCTCCTCGTACGCGAGCATCGAGAGCGCACGATCGCCAGCGCGATGTGCGTAGCGGATCGCCGCGTCCCAGTGACCGTCGCCCGCTCCATCGTACGCGTGATGCGCCAGCTCGGACAGGTGCTGCTCGATGTCGTCGCCGTACTGCGCTTCAAGCGCGTGAAGAGCGCGGCGATGCAACTCAGCGCGATGCAACCTCCCGATGTCGTCGTACAGACACTCACGTATGACCATGTGAGCGAAGCGCAACCCGACCCTGCTCTCGGGGACCTCGGTCAGCAACTGTTCCTGCAGGGGTCGCTGAAGCAGCTCGATCGCCTCCGCCAGCGGCAACCCAGCGAGCACCGACAGCGATTCGATGCTGAACTCGCGTCCGAGGACCGAGGCCAGGCGTAGCAGGTGCACGGAGTCGTCGCTGAGCGCCGTGAGCCGTCGAGCGATAACGTCGCGCACCGTGCGCGGCACCGGGACGCGCGCCATCTCGCCGGTGCTGTCGACGGCGAGCGACCCCTCGTCCAGCAGCACCCGCGCAACCTCTGTGAGGAACAGCGGATTACCGTCGGTCTGGCGATGGACCACGCGCGCGAGTTGGTGGCGGGGAAGTACACCGGTCACCGCCTCGACGAAGCGCGGTACATCAGCCTCCGCGAGTCCGCGTAGCGGAAGCCGAGTCACGGTACTTCGCCGCATCAGCTCGCCAATCGTCTCTGCGAGCGCGCCACCGAGCGCCGGATCGATATCGCGATACGTCGCGACGATGAGCACCCCATCGTCGTCGATGAGCCCGGCGGCGAACCGAAGGAGCAGCAAGGACGGCGTGTCGGCCACCTGAAGGTCGTCGAGCACGATCATCAACGGCTTCCGTTGCGCAGCGTACTTGAGCACCGCGGTCACCGAATCGAACAACAGGAAGCGCGCCGCCTCAGGATCCTGCGAGAGCGACTCCGAAGCGCGGCGTTCTGTTCCCGCGAGCTCGGGAAGCAGCTGGCACGCCGCGTCCGCGACGCCGCCGAGCTCGGCGCGTAGGTCGTTGACGTTGACAGTGCGCAGGGTCGATCGAAGCGACTGCACCCACGGCCAGTACGCGGGCGCGCCGCCGGCCTCCCAGCAGCGACCCCACGCAACCTGAAACCCGCGATCCCGAGCGCTGCGGGCGAGTTCGTCCGCCAGCCTGCTCTTGCCAATCCCCGGCTCCCCGCAGATGAGCAGCACCTGGCCGGCGCTGGAAGCGGCGGCGCCGATGAGCGTGAGCCCCGCGTTCAATTCGCGATCTCGGCCGACAAACCCTCCCAGATGCGCGTCCCCACGAGCGCGGTTCGTGCCAACGGCACCACTGACCTGGTCCGCCTCGCCATCACTGGCCGCGACCACGCTCCCTCTCCTCCGTTGTCCGGTGATGCAACGCTGACGATAGACCTTGCCAGCGCGCCGTGTTCAGTTCGACTGAACACTGCCGCGACCGGCCCGGTGAACAACTGTGATGCATGCCCGAACGCCTCATGGGTTGAGTGCCAGACCGCGCCGGGGCAGAAGCTCCGGCCGGCTGGCAAGGATCGGTACTCAGGAGGCACTCACATGAACGCGTCCCGCACAGGTTTCACGGATGGCATCCGCCGAATTCGCACCGTGGCGATCGCGTTGCTGCTGCTCGTACTGCTGGCCGCCGGCGCGGGTTTTCTGGTTCACGCAGCGACCACGAAGACAACCGTCACGGCCGTGCGAAGCGGGCCCGCCGCTACGCCGGCGAGGTCTGCACCAAATCCCGTTGGTGAGGGTCACTACCCTGGTTTGGCAAGCCCCGCACCGAATCCGGTTGGTGAGGGGCACTACCCGGGTTGATGCGGCGTGCCGGGGGAGCTTCGCGCTCCCTCGGCACGCCATCGTTGCGGCCCCCGCGCAATTGGCGGAGGGAGAGGGATTCGAACCCCCGAGGGCTTGGCGGCCCTTGCGGTTTTCAAGGTGGTCCTTCGTGTGCCCGGGCGCAACCGCCGGGGGCCATTTCGTGTTCAGAATCGTGGTCTCAGAGGGCTTCAACGACCTCCCCGGACCGGGCGTGACCGCCTCGTAAGGTGTCAGATAAGTGTCACCGCGCATCGAGGCGCTCAAGCAACGGGCCGTGGCCATGTCGGTGCCCACCGACCTGTTGCTCTTGGACTAGGGCGAGCGCGGTTCCGACGACGACGTCCGACTCCTGGTCGAGGCGCACGCTGGTCACGACACCGAGGAACGTCAGCGCGTCAAGCGGCTAATCGACTCCGGACAAACGTGTCCTTGCAAAAGGGGGCCGGACACGGCGCGCGGCGGTGGATTATGACGCCGAGGCGGAGGCGCTGTCTATGGTGCGACGCCGGACAGCCACGGCCACGGATGAAAGGACGCGGCACTCAGCTCAGTCCGGCAGCAGGAGGTCAGCAGCGGCGCCAAGCTCGTCACGACGCACGAGGATGTCCTTCTGCAGCGCATACCCACCAAGCGAGTACACGTCGAGCCACGCGACGATTTGGCGACGGGCACTCTCCGGCTTTTGACCGACTTGTGCCCTCGCGCCTGCAATCCGCTCGTGCGCCGAACGAATGACAACGTAGTCGTCGGATTGCGGCCAGCGGTTGGCATCCAAGTCGATGCCGCCCTCGACCGAGCAGTCGATGAGTTGCGCATCACTGAAATCGTTGCCGCGAAACTCGTTGGTACTCCTGATGCGCCGAATCCGCTCGCCTCCAAACCCAAGCGGCGTACCCGAAAAGCTCACTCTGAGCAGCCGGCCGCTGAAGGTGCAGTCGACGAACTCCGCGTTAACAGCATGCCAGTCATCGAGCCTAATATCCACAAAACGGCACCGCTCAAAACGAGCGAAGTTAGGCGCGCAGCCGCGCAGGTCAGCTCCCTCGAAGTTGCATCCACGGTACGTCACTACCGGAATCGCGCTCAGTACCCCGCCCGCGATGGTGCAGCGAGCGAAATTGCAGCTCTCTAAAACAGAGTCGGTCGCAGCATAGTTGGCGAATCTCTGGCCGCTGAGATCGACATGATCCCATCGGGCACTAACAATTTCGACGGTGACTTCTCCCGCGGGAACGTCTACACGCGTGTGCGACAGCGCGCCTCCGTATCTGACCCGCGGCCAAGCACCACCAGAGGCTCTGTCACTGAGTTTCGCCACCAGCGTGGGAGCATGCCGCCGAGTACGCCTCATCACTAAGGGCTCCAGGTGTATACCGCGATACCAGCTTTAGGGTACTTGAGCGCCTTCCATCCTGCTTGTGCCGCGGTCGAAATCTCGACTTGCTCGCCGGTCCAAGTGTCGGTGATGTCCGGACCTCTGCTCGCGTTATAGGTGAATCTGCCGGCCCACGCGTCATTCCCATTTACGAGGAGGTCGGCCGTCGCGTTATGGATCGCCGTCCCTGCGAACATGCTCGTCGTTTCGGGGTTGCCCAGCAACTGGGCCCGTTGGGCAGGCTTCAGGTACGACAGCAACTGTTCGAGACTCATATTGCTTGCTTGCTTCAGCGCAGACTGCACGATTCCCAAGGGTCATTCAACCAAGGGTCCAGCGCATCCGGCGAGGGACCGCTGCTCTGGGGTGGCGTGGGTGGGTGCGCCCTCTCGGTGCCGCTGACGCCGTTATTTGTCGCAAGGCCGCCCGCATCGGGCGCCACGTAGCCTCCCCCCCCACCGCATTCGTCTCCCCTTTGGCACACCTGCCCGTTGCAGTCGCCGCACGGGTCGTGCCCGGAGGGATCACTCAAGTTGACCGGGTCGCCGTTGACGTAGTTGTAGCGGGCCAGCGTCAGCGGATCCTGCGTCAGCCGGGCATTCGCGCTGCTGGGGCCGGCGCTGTATTCGTCGGGGGAGAGGAAGCTGCCCTTCGCCGGGTCGTAGGTGCGCGCGCCCAGCTGATAGGTGCCGGTGCCGGGATCCTTGCGCCCACCGCGGTACCAGAACGAGTCCGGCGTGTTGCCGCTAGTGTTGGTCGCCGTCGTCTGGGTGCAGGCCGCGACTCCGGGCGCGTTCTCCTGCGTTCCAAATGGGTCATACAGCTGCGCGCACACTGGCGACGTCGTGCTCCCGAAGACGGCGCTGACGTTCCCGGAGCCGTCGGGCACGAGGTACTGCGTCGATGACCCAGCGCCCGCCGACATCAGCCCGGCATGGGTGCCGCTCGGGGTGAGGGCGTAGGCGACCTCACTCTGTCCCGGCATGTCCTCGAGCACTCCGGTCGTCGACAAGCCGTCGTAGTGCAGTCCGGTCGCCCCGCTCGCATTGGGGTCGCGGTGGCTGATCTGCCGGTTCAACCCGTCGTACGTGTACAGCGAGGTGGCGCCCGACGGACTCGCGCAGCTCACCGCTGCGGACTGCAGCGCCGCCGACATGCGCCCGAAGACGTCGTAGCAGTACGAGGCCACCGTCGACGACGAGGTGGCCACCGAGCTGAGCTGGTCGAAGCCGCTCGTATAGGTGTACGTCGAGGTCCCCGCCGGCGGCGACGCGCAGCTCGAGCCGGCGCCTGGCAGCTGCTGGGCAATCGAATCATCGGCGCGGTAGCAGTACACCGAAGCACTGCCGCTTGCCGGGTCGGTGTACGTGAGCCGGTTGCCCGTCGGGTCGTGGGCGATGCCGATCGCCGCCGCCCCCGACCCCGGGGTGAACGAGCTGAGCCGCCCCGCGTTGTCGTAGCCGTAGCTGTACGTGGTGTTGCTGCTGCTGCAGGGTGTGTTCCCGGTGCCGAACGTCATCGCGGTGATCTGGAAGGCCGCGTTGTACCCGTAGCACCAGCCGCCGGTCACCGTGCTGGTGCTGCCGTAGGTCTGCGAGCCCATACTGCCGTCCGCGCTGTAGTTCGAGGTGAGACGCAGTCCGCTCGGGTCGGTCTGGGTCTGCACCCGCCCACCGGCGTCATAGGCCCACGTCGTGGTGCCCCCGTTCTCCGCGGCCGACACCATCGACGCCAGGCTCTCGCTGTCGAGGTAGCTGTACGTGGTGCGGTAGTTGGTCGAGCCGCTGGTGTCCTGGCGCGCCGCCTCCTGACCCAGCCCGTCGTAGCCATAGCTCTGGCTGCGGCTGCCGTCGTTCGCCGTGCGCAGCAGTTCGTCCAGGTAATACGTGGCGCTCACCGTGGTCCCCGACGACGTGTCCTGCACCGAGGCCGGCTGTCCTGCCGGGTCGTACTGCGTGGTGATCGTCTGCCCGCTCGTGTCGTTGGGTTCGAGGGACGCCGTCTGCGTATGCACCCGGCCGTCGTTGTAATACGCAAGCGCGGTCTTGCCCACGGCCGTCGGCTGGCCGCCGCTGACGGCACTCGTGACCTGCGCGGTCTTCCACCCCGCCTGGTCGTACGAGTAGCTGAGCTGCCTTGAGTCAGGATTTTCTGGACACGGATTTGGGAATATCGGCTCCCACCGCACGGAGGTCCAGGGAATATGGGACGGCGGCCCTTCAAGACACCTGATGAGAAGCTGCAGATCATCCTGAGTGTGCTCCGCGGCGAGGCGACGCAGGTGGACCTCGGCCGTCGGCTCGAGTTGTCGCAGACGACGATCTCCAAGTGGCAGAAGCAGTTTCTTGAAGGCGGGCGCGAGTCGCTGGCGCGTGGCGACAATCCGCGTCCGTCCGCGACGAGTCGCCGCGAAGCCGACCTGGAGGCCCAAGTCGAGGAACTCACCGCGGCTCTCGGTGAGGCGTACGTCGAGCACTTCTGCGCTCGGCTGGGGATTCCGCGCTCCACCTGGTACTACTGGCGACACGCGCACACGAGCAATCGGCCGGTGCGGCACTGGCCGGCACCGGTGGTCGATCGGATCGAGCCCGCCGCTGCGGCGACCGCGGAGAAGTACTCAGCGTGGGGCCACCGCAAGATCTGGGCGATGCTGCAGGTTGACGGCATCGACGTCAGCCCCGCATCGGTTAAGCGCGCCATGGCCCGCCGCGGGCTGCTGCTTCCCCGGCGCTATCAGGCAGAGCGACGTCAGCTGGCCAAGGCACGCCGCGCTGTCTTCGAGGCTCCGCCGAGCCGGCGCAACCGCATCTGGCAAACCGATTTCTCCGAGTTCGAGACCATCGCCGGCGGCACCTGGCAACTCTCGGGCATCGTCGACTACGTCGCCAAAGTGTGCCTCGCCTGCCCGCCCAGTGGGACAAAGACGGCCATCGATGCCGTCGCGTCCCTGGAGGCCGCGATCGCGACGGCCGAGGCCCTCCTCGGCATCCCGCCGGAGCAGGACTGCATCGACCCCATGACCGGCGAGACCGCGCCGCTGGTGATCGTCACCGACAACGGGCCCGCGTACCGCTCCGCACTCTTCGCACGCTTCATCGCGGCCCACCTCTACCTCGTGCACGTGCGCACCCGGTACCGCTCGCCGCAGACCAACGGGGTGATCGAGCGCTTCTTCGGCAGCATCAAATACGAGCACCTCTACCGCGAAGAGATCCAGAGCGGCGCGCAGCTGGCGGACGAGATCGGCCTCTACTTGCCCCTGTACAACACCGTGCGGCCTCACGAAGGCATCGGTTTCCGGCGCCCGCTGGACGTCTACCTGGCCGACCCCGCGACCCTGCCCGAGCCAGTGACCGGACACACGGGGTCGCGTGTTCCCCGACTTCTCGGGCGCACGCAGCCGCACGCGATTGCCGAGAGTGTCGTCACCGGCGCATCCGAGGACCCGACCGACGATCTATGACCTATTCAGGTCCCGATCTGTCCAAAAAACTTGACTCGGGACACATCGTGCCAGGTTCCAAGATAGGGTGTCAATAAGGTGTCAACCGGCGTTCGCCTATGACCGCCGACGACCGCTGGTGACCGAAATCCCTTGTGTATCAATGCCGAGCCCGGGGGTCGAACCCGGACGGAGGTTGCCCTCCAGCGGTTTTTAAGACCGCCGCGTCTGCCTTTCCGCCAGCTCGGCGCGAAGCCAGTCTAGGTCGCGTCCGAGCTCAGCGACGTCACCGTCCAGCCACGCGCCGCAAGCGCGCGGCTCAGAATCTCCTCCGCGTCGGACGCCACATAGAGCTCGATCAGCCCCACCGGTAACCCAGGCGCGTGGTCAACGCGCAGGTCCTCGATGTTGACGCCGGCGTCGGCGGCGTCACCCAGAAGACGCGCCATCTGCCCCTTCTCGTCGGGTACCACCACCGGCACCGCGCGATACGTGCGCGGCGATTCCCCGTGCTTCCCCGGCATGCGCTGGCGTCCGGCGCGGCCCGACTCCATCAACGCCCTCGCGACGAACGCCGCGTCGGTGCGCTGTGAGCGCAACCCGTGCGCGACGGCGAGCAGCCGCTCCGAGAATCGCTCCACCACGCCCGCCACGGCGTTGGCATTGCCCGCAAGGATGTCGGTCCAGAGGTCCGCATCCGACGCGGCGATTCGCGTCATGTCGCGCAGCCCCTGACCCGCCAGCGCGAGCACGTGATCGTCCTCGTGTTCGAGCTCGCCGGCGAGCGCTGAGGCAAGAATTTGGGGGAGGTGGCTCGTGATAGCAACCGCGTGGTCGTGCTGGCTGGCGCTCATGACCACCGCAGTCGCACGGCATTCACTGACGAGCCACCGCGCGGCGGCCAGCGCCAGGTCGGCGCACCCCTCGTGAGGGGTCAGCACCCAGGGCCGGCCCGCGAACAGATCGACGCGTGCAGCGCGCGGCCCGCGCCGCTCGCGCCCGGCGAGCGGGTGACCGCCGACGTAGCTGGAGGCGTCGATGCCGACGAGCGTTGCCGCGGTCATCACCTCGAGGAGCGGCTCCACCTTGATGCTCGCGCAGTCGACGACCACCGGAGCGAGCGAGCGTCGCATCACGTCGACAACGACGGCGCCGGTTCGCGCCGGCGGCACGGCGACGACCGCCAGGTCGACGCGATCGCCGGCGAATAGCGCGCCGCCGGTCACATGCGCGGCGTCCGCAAGTGTGGCGGCGTCGATGTCGTCGAGCAGGACGCGATGACCACGCTCTGTCAGCGCCATCGCCACTGATGTGCCGATCATCCCCGTGCCCACGACGAGCACCGCACGCTGCGCATCACCGGAGGTCATCGGCAGCATTGTGCGGCGCGCACTGCGCATCAGTGGCGGAGCCTGCCATCGTTGAGGCGATGAAGGCGGCGTACTACGAGAAGTTCGGCGAACCCGACGTCATCGAGATCGGCGACCAGACCGCGCCGGAGGTGCAGGACAACCACGTCATCATCCGCATCCGCGCCGCAGCGCTCGGCTTCTGGGACATCAAGCAGATGCGCGGGGTGTTCGGCGATCTCCCCTTCCCGGTGATTCCAAGCTACGAGGTCGTGGGCGTCGTCGTCGTGGGCTACGGAGACCTGCAGCAGGGCGACAACGTCGTCGCCAGCCTGCAATTCCCGGGGGGCGGGCTCGCGCAGTTCGTCAGGGCGCCGGTCAAGCGCACCATCCTCAAGCCGCCCCAGCTGACCGCCGTCGAGGCGGCCGGGCTCGTCGTCACCGGCGGAACGGCCCTCCAGGGCCTTGACGATCGCGCCGGCCTTCAGGACCACGAGTGGCTCCTCGTCACCGCTGCCGCAGGCGGAGTGGGCACCGCCGCGGTGCAGATCGGGCGCAACCGTGGCGCCCGAGTGATCGGCGTCGCGAGCTCCGACAACCACGACCTCCTCCGCGACCTCGGGGCGGTGGCCGCGTTCGACTACCACGATCCCGACTGGCCGTCGCAGGTGCGCGAGCTGGTCCCTGATGGCGTGGATGTGCTCTTCGATGCATCGGGCGGGGACACCGGCGCCGCGGCCGTGAGAACGGTGCGAGCCGGCGGTCGCGCGCTGCTCATCGCTGGCGCGCACGACGATGTCCCCGACGGCGTGAAGGCCATCGAGTACAGCGCCGACACCAACGGCCCCCGTTTGCAGGCGGTGATGGACCTGGCGGCGCGCGGCCAGCTGCGCGCGGTCATCGACTCGACGCACGCCCTGGACGACGCCCAGTCCGCCCTGGAGCGCGTGGCGGGGCGCCGCAACCACGGACGCGTCGTCGTCCTCGTCGAATAGGTCGACCTATACTCAACGGAGCAGATGTTCGATCGCCGATTCCGTCCCGACTCGACGTACCTGCGTAGCCAGGCGGCGGTCGGGCTGCCGGTGCGGCCGAGCTCGGTGGCGCGCGGCCTGGCCATGCGCGTCGCAGGCGCCGGCGATGACGCGACAGAGCGCAAGCGCCTTGCCCAGCTGCTCGTCAACGAGCTCGACGACCTCGCCGCCCTGCCGCCCTGCCAGGTTGCCGTGGCCGACCGGCCACAGGTGCACCAGCACGATGGTCGAAGGTTGCAGAGCAAGACGTACGGCTACTACCAATGCACCGCCAAGGATGGCGAGGTATGCGGCGCGCGCATCCGCATCTACCACCGCACCGCTGTGCGCCAGCAGGTGATCAGCCCCAAGGTGTTCCTCAACACGCTGCTGCACGAGTGGGTGCACCACTTCGATTTCAGCGGGCTGCGTCTCGCCCGCTCACCGCACACGAGCGGCTTCTATGCGCGGTTGCGTGCGCTGGCGGACTCGCTCGAGGTCGGGTTCGTGCTACCGCCGGACCCGGACGACGTCCCGGCTGTCGCCGTGACGAGTCAGCTCGGGGTCGGGGTCGCGGCGCCGGGCGAAGGACTGGGGACGGGCAGCGCGCGATAGCTGTTCAGGATTTTCTGGAACGTGGGCGCGAGACCGTCGAAGTGCGATCGCGGCAACGCCTGAAAAACGATCGTGTGCAACCGGTTTCCCTGGAACAGGAACACGTGCACGTGCGCACCGATTCCCAACTTGGGGTCCTGGAACGTGTACGTCTCCTGCCAGCCGGCGAGGCCGCCCACCGACACCTGCTGCGAGCTGATCACGTTGATCGGCTGACCGGCGAGCAGCTGATCGACGACCTGCTTCATCGCCTGTGTGTCGGTTTGCTGAAACGTGACCGGCAGGTTCGAGATGACCCGTACCTCAGCGAAGTCGGACGCACTCGAGCCCACCAGGAAGTCGATGCCCGGGTCGCTGGGTTGGTAGACGTTCCATGCATCGGGGTAGTCGATGATGAAACCGTGCACGCCGTCGGTGTGCTGGCGGTAGACACCACCGGACGGCGTCGGCGACTTCCCCATCAAGCACAAGAATCTGCTCGACCTGCTCGGCGTCCGCTACCTCGTGCAGCCGAGCGCGCGCCCTCCGGAACAGCTGAATGAATGGCGAGCCGTGCGCGAGGACCCGCGCCCCCAAGCCTTCGACTTCATCGCGGGCGGCCTGCGCGAGATGCCGCCATACACCGTTTGGGAGAACCAGACGGTCCTGCCCCGCGCCTTCGTCGTCTTCCGCGCCGCGCCCTTGCCCGAGCGCGACGACGTGCTGACCCGACTGATCGCCACGGATT
>JBOHUE010000021.1:0-5653 GCA_050734185.1 Candidatus Dormibacteria bacterium
GCACCGAGCTGCTCGCCAAGCTCGACCCGGACACCGACGAGCGTGTGGTCACGCTCAAGAAGCGCCTTGAGTCCGGTGAGGTCGGCAGTGGCGCTGACATCGCCGAGCGCATCAGCGCGCGCGAGATGCAGCTCGCCGCAGACCTCGCAGCGCTCGACGCGGAGCGCGAGCGCCGGCAGGAGGCGCTGCGCGCGTCTGCCGCGGACCTCGAGGAGCGCATCGAGGAGTCGAAGGGACGCAAGGCACCGGCCAATTTCACGCTCAGTGACTCGGTCATCACCGAGGTCATCGCCAAGAAGGGCGCCATGCTCGACGAGGACCTCTCGCAGCAGGTGCAGACCCGCACGCAGGAACGCGAGCAGGGGATCGAGGACAACCTCTCACAGCGCCGTTTGGAGCTCGAGGACACGGCCGGCGCCGAGGTCGCGCAGCTGCGCGCTGAGACCGAGGGAACCCGTGCCGAGAAGGAGTTCGCCTCGCGCGAAGAGCTCGACAACCTCCGCGAGGAGGTCAAGCGCCAGCGCGACGAGCTCGAGAACCTGACGGTCCGCGACCTGCTGACCGACACGCAGTACCGCGAGTACGTCGAGAAGTTCGGCAAGGTCTTCAAGGCCGGCATCGGCGCCGCCGCGGTGCGCGAGCTGCTGCAGAAGATCGATCTCGCCGAGGAGGCCATCCACCTCCGCGAGGAGTCGAAGTCGACGAGCGGCCAACGGCGCCAGAAGGCGATCAAGCGTCTGCGCGTGGTCGAGGCGTTCCGCAAGTCGGGCACATCCCCCGCGTGGATGATCCTCGACGCGCTTCCGGTCATCCCGCCGGAGCTGCGGCCCATGGTGCAGCTCGACGGCGGCCGCTTCGCGACCAGCGACCTCAACGACCTGTACCGCCGCGTCATCAACCGCAACAACCGGCTCAAGAGACTGCTGGAGCTTGGCGCGCCCGAGATCATCGTGCGCAACGAGAAGCGCATGCTCCAGGAGGCCGTCGACGCGCTGATAGACAACGGCCGCCGCGGCCGCGCCATCACGGGCACCGGCAACCGCAAGCTGAAGTCGCTGTCCGACATGCTGAAGGGCAAGCAGGGGCGCTTCCGCCAGAACCTGCTCGGCAAGCGCGTCGACTACAGCGGCCGCTCGGTGATCGTCGTCGGCCCTGAGCTGCGCGTGAACGAATGCGGGCTGCCGAAGAAGATGGCGCTCGAGCTGTTCAAGCCGTTCGTCATGCGCGAGCTGGTGTCCCAGAACGTCACGCAGAACATCAAGAGCGCAAAGCGCATGGTGGAGCGTGTGCGTCCCGAGGTGTGGGACATCCTCGACCCGGTCATCAAGGAGCATCCCGTGCTCCTCAACCGCGCACCGACGCTGCACCGTCTCGGCATCCAGGCCTTCATGCCACAGCTGGTCGAGGGCCAGGCGATCCAGATCCACCCGCTGGTGTGCAAGGCGTTCAACGCAGACTTCGACGGCGACCAGATGGCGGTGCACGTGCCGCTCTTCAGTGGCGCCGTCGCTGAAGCGAAGAACCTGATGATGTCGTCGAACAACATCCTGAGCGCGTCCAACGGCTCGCCGGTGGTCGCACCCACACAGGACATCGTGCTCGGCTCGTACTACCTGACGCAGGAGAGTGCGGTGCCCGCGCCGGAGGATCCGAAAGGCCTGCCCACATTCGCCTCACCGGAGGAGGCTGCGCTCGCGTACGAGCACAGGAAGCTCGGCCTGCATCACTGGATTCGCGTTCGCATGCCGCGCCGCCGGGTGCAACCGCATCGCGCGTCAGAGTTGGTGCCCGAGGGCAACGAGCTGGTCGTCACGACGGTCGGCCGGGTCATCTTCAACGACGTGCTGCCCCTGGGCGAACACGGCATGGACAACGACCTGCCGGCCATGGTGTACCGCAACGAGGTGCTCGACCTGCGCAAGCTGGGGCAGCTCGTCAAGGAGTGCTACGACCTGCACGGGTCGGACACGACGGCGCAGATCGTCAACGACATCAAGCGTCTCGGTTTCCACTACGCCACCCGCGCCGGCGTGACCGTCGCGGCGATGGACATCAAGACACCGGCGCGCAAGCAGGCGATTATCGCCGAGGCCGAGGGCGAGGTCGAGGAGGTCGACCTGCAGTACCGTCGCGGTCTCATCACCGACGACGAGCGCTACCTGAAGACGGTCGAGATCTGGACGCGCGCAACCGACGAGGTCACGCGCGTGACCATGAGCTCATTCGACCGCTTCCACTCGGTGCTCATGATGTCCCAGTCGGGAGCGCGCGGATCGACACAGCAGATCCGCCAGCTCGCCGGAATGCGCGGCTTGATGGCCGACCCCACGGGCCGCATCATCGACCTGCCGATTAAGGCCAACTTCTCGGAAGGCCTCACCGTGCTCGAGTACTTCATCTCGACGCACGGCGCCCGCAAGGGTCTGGCCGACACGGCACTTCGCACCGCTGACTCGGGCTACCTCACGCGCCGTCTGGTCGACGTTGCTCAGGACGTCATCGTGCGTCTCGAGGACTGCGAGACCACGGCGGGAATCTGGGTGGAGCTCGAGGATTCGGAGCTCGGTGACCGTGTCATCGACCGGTACCAGGGTCGCATTGCCGCACAGGACATCGCGCTCGGTGACGAGGTGCTGGTTCGCACGGGCGACGAGATCGACGACGAGGTCGCGCGCCGGATCCAGGGCTCGCGCTCGCAGATCGGGCGCGTCAAGGTGCGCAGCATCATGACGTGCAAGGCGCGCGAGGGCGTGTGCCGCCTGTGCTACGGGCGCAACCTGGCGACGGGACGTCTGGTCGAGATCGGCGAGGCGGTCGGCGTCATCGCGGCGCAGTCGATCGGTGAGCCGGGAACGCAGCTGACCATGCGCACGTTCCACACCGGCGGTGTCGCAACTGGCGGCGCCGACATCACGCAGGGTCTGCCCCGCGTCGAGGAGCTGTTCGAGGCGCGCGTGCCCAAGGGCAAGGCGCTGATCAGCGAGATCGACGGCGAGGTGGGGCTGGTTCGCACAGAGACCCGCGCGCTCAAGGTGAAGGTGACGTCACGCGACGTCTTCGACACCACCTACCCGATTCCATCCGGCCACGCCGTGCTGGCCACCGACGCACAGGCCGTCAGCGAAGGTGAGGAGCTGATGCGCGGCACCGACGACCGCGGCAATGAGGCATCGGTCCGCGCCAAGTACGCCGGTGTGGTCAAGGTCGGCGCCAAGGAGCTGCTGGTGCGCACCTCCGACGAGGAGACGCGCGAGTACGCGATTCCCGCGGCAGCGCAGGTTGTCGTCCGCGACGGCGACCACGTCAACGCCGGCGACCGGATCACCGAGGGATCGATCAGCCCGCAGGAGCTGCTGCTCGTGCGTGGCCGTGACGAGGTGCAGAACTACCTGGTGCGCGAGGTGCAGCGCGTGTACCGCAGCCAGGGCGTCGACATCAACGACAAGCACATCGAAGTGATCGTCCGCCAGATGATGCGCAAGGTTCGCATCGACAACGCGGGCGACACCGACCTGCTCCCCGGCGAGATCGTCTCGCAGTTCGAGTGGGAGGAGGCCAACGCCAAGGCGCTCAGCGAGGGTGGCGAGCCCGCCATCGCGCAGACGGTGCTGCTCGGCCTGATCAAGGCCGCACTCAACACCGCGTCCTGGCTCTCCGCAGCGTCGTTCCAGGAGACGACGCGCGTGCTCACCGAGGCCGCGATCTCCGGGAAGATCGACAGGCTGCGCGGCCTCAAGGAGAACGTGATCATCGGCAAGCTCATCCCCGCGGGCACGGGTCTGGACTACTACCAGAAGCTGCGCGAGGAGGCGATCCGTCTCTACGAGGACGAGGAGGAGATGGCCGCTGTTGCGGCGGCAGCGGGCGGCGACGGCGCAGCCCCGGCCGCGAGCAGCATCGCGGAGGAGATCACGGAGCCCGACGGCTCACCGGTGGGACCCGCGTAGTCGCACCGCGCGATCAGCGAACACAAAAAGGGCCCGGGATTCGCTCCCGGGCCCTTTCTTTGCTCGACGAGTGCTTCGCCTGCGCTGTCAGCGCCGGCTCCTGTGGACGATCAGCGCGACCAGCGTCGTCAGCATGCCCGCGCCGATCATGAAGAACGCGACGGCTCCCCAGATGGCGCCGATTGCTTCACCGGTTCTCATGCGGCCTCCCTGGAACTGTGCTGACGGTGGGTCGGAATATTACACGCGCGTACTCAGCTTTTCCGTGCGGCCGCGCACCTTAACCTGAGGGCCACACCGGCTCAATCAGTCACCTCAGCATCGGCACGGCGATGTTATCGAAACGCAACACGTCGCGCCGTACGCTGACCCGCGATGCTCTCCCTGCTCCTCGCAGCCGCCTCTGGTTCCACGACGGGACCCTTCTCCGAGACCGTCTACCTGGCGATCATCGCCGCACTCGTCGTCTGGCTGGTCGTGTACCTCGCATACAAGGTGTGGATGACGAGCAGGCGAGACTTCGGCCTTACGGTGCGGCGGCGCGTGCTCGCGCACAAGCTGACCGTCCACGACAACCAGCGCGCTGACGCCCCGTTCTGGTGGACCGACCTCCAGGTGCAGCGCGCCGTGCGATCGCACTGGAAGCGCAGCCTCCGCTCGCCCGTCGACGGCAAGGGCTGACCCGGGGCCGGTGGACACGATTCGATGACGGCGCGTTGACGGCCGCTCGCGCCGTGCGCCACGATTGCATGGTGCGCGCCCGTCGGCGGCAGGGCGCTGATGTGAGCGTCAGCTTGTTGGGTGGGGGCTCAGGAGGTCACTCGGGTGGCTAAGGTCCTGGTCGTCGAGGACGACGGCCTAACGCGGCGCTTTCTCCAACAGGCGCTGGAATACGGCGGCCATCATGTGGCCGCCGCCGGCGACGGCTCCGACGCGATCGCGCTGCTCGACTCCGCGGGGCGCTTCGACTGCGTGGTCACCGATTACGCGATGCCCCGCGCCGACGGCATCGACGTCATCAACCACGCCCAGGGCATCGACCCGACGCTCCCATGCGTGGTGGTCACGTCGTACCGTGACCTCGATCTCGCGATGCGGGCAGTGCAGGCGGGAGCGGTCGCGTTCGTCCCCAAGCCGTTCAAGACCGAGCACCTGCTCACCGTCGTCAACGGCGCTCTTCGGCGCCGCGAGCTGGCCACAGAGGCCATGCGCCTCCGGCTGCTCGCTCCCATGCTCGAGCGCTTCACGCTGGTCCTGGCGAACACGCTCGAATCGAAGGACACCGCGACCCGCTGGCACGCGAACCGGCTGGTGCACCTCTCCGGACGCATCGCTTCGCACCTCGGCCTGCCCGAGGACGCGCGGTCGGCGATCCGCTTCGGTGCCTGCCTGCATGACATCGGCAAGGTCGCGGTGCCCGAGCACCTGCTGCACCGGCCCTCGGCGCTCAACCCCGAGGAACAGGAGATCATGCGGATCCACCCCGTCGCCGGCGCGATGATCCTGGAGAGCATCGACACCTGGCAGGACGTCCGGCTGATCGTCCGCCACCACCACGAGCGGTACGACGGCAACGGTTACCCCGACGGGCTCCGCGGCGAGGAGATTCCGCTCGGGGCCCGGATCGTCGCCGTGGTCGACGCCTTCGACGTCATGCGCTCGGGCCGCCCCTACGCGGCTGCGCGGCCGCCCGAGGAGATCCACAC
>JBOHUE010000022.1:0-7221 GCA_050734185.1 Candidatus Dormibacteria bacterium
CCGCCGTTCGGCGCCCAGGGCGGGGTCCAGGGCCCGCCGGGGCGGCTCTTCGACGGACAGGGTGGGCCTCCGCCGTTCGCGCAGGGCGCTACCGGTCAGGGCGGCGCACCACGTCAGGTCGGCGGGCCTGGCGGCACCGCGGGCGGGCTGCTGAATGCAAGCACTCCCTCCGCGGCGCTCGTCACCATGCTGCAGGCCAACGCCTTCTCGTACGGATGGGTTGCGGCCACGATTGGCGCCAACAGCGCGGCCGGGTATCAGCTCGCCAGCAACGACGCGATCATGGCCATCGGTGGCTTCAACGGCACCGACCCGACGCCGACCCTCGACGCGTTCGAGCAGCTCGTGACGTCGCATCAGATCCACTACTTCATCGGCGGCGGACGCGGCGGCGGCCCCGGCGCGGGGTCGTCGAGTTCGTCGAGTGAGATCAGCACCTGGGTCGCACAGCACTTCACCTCGCAGACGGTCGGCGGTGTGACCCTCTACGACCTCACCGCGCCGCTGGCCACCACGGGCACCGGGAGTTGACCTCCGTCGACATCGTGCTCCCGGTGCTCAACGAGGAGCGTGTGCTGGAGCACAGCGTGCGCACGCTGCGCGAACACCTCAACTTGCTGACCCAGTTCGACTCACGCATCGTCATCGCGGACAACGGCAGCACCGATGACACGCTGCCGGTGGCGCGGTGGCTGGCGGCGACGATGCCCGGTGTTGCGCTGCTCCATCTGAAGGAACGCGGGCGGGGCCGGGCGCTGCGCACCGCGTGGCTCATCAGCCAGGCCGACGTCGTGGCATACATGGACGTCGACCTGTCCACGGCCCTCGATGCGCTGGGTCCGCTGCTCGAGCTCGTCGCATCGGGCCGCGCCGACGTCGCCACCGGGAGCCGTCTCGCCGCCGGCGCGTCGGTGACCCGGAGCGCACGCCGCGAGCTGATCTCGCACGCGTACAACCTGATACTGCGCGAGTCGCTCGGCATGCCGGTTCGCGACGCGCAGTGCGGATTCAAAGCGCTGCGCGCGAGCGTGGCGCGGGAGCTGCTCCCCGCGATCGCGGACAACGACTGGTTCTTCGACACCGAGCTGCTGGCGCGCGCGCAGCGCGCCGGTTACAACGTGCGTGAGATCCCGGTCCGCTGGGTCGAGGATGGCGATTCGCGCGTGAGGATCGTACGCACCGCGCTGGCCGACCTCAGCGGCGTGCGCCGTCTGCGGCGCGAGGGCGTGCGCCCGGCGGCGCCGGTGCTGTCACGGCGCCGAACCGTCACGGCGCCGCGGCTCAGCTGACCCCGTGCTCCTCGGTCCAGCGCGTGCGCTGCGGTGTCGCGAATCCGGACACGGTGATGCGCTCGAGCGTCGACCGGTCGTGGCGGCGGCGGGAGAGACTGTCGCCCGAAAGCGTGACGGTGAGCACGCTCTCGCACCCGTGGCAGATCAGCGAGTACGAGCACGGCTCCGAGACGAGTCGCACGCATTCATGGACTTGACCGCAGGTGTCGCAGGTGACGATGGGATGCCACATGGCCGGTGGGATACCACCGCGCTCGCCGCCTGGATGACCGCGTAACACGCTGGCGTCATCGCCTTTACAACTTTCAATCCTGAGGCGCGATTGGCGCTTTTCGGATCGCAGTCAGCCCGCGACCGCGAAGATCTCCCAGCGGCCGGGTACGCCCTTGAGCTCGTGTGTCCCGCGGCTCTCGAAGTCGACCTGCGCACCGGCCATGAGGTCGCGGATGGTGCGCGACACGTACAGATCGTTGGCGCCGGCGAGCGCGGCGACCCGGGCGCCGATGTGCACCGCGATGCCGCGCACCTCGCCGTTCGCACCGCGTTCCATCTCACCCGTGTGCACGCCCGCGCGAATCTCGAAGCCCAGCGAGCGCACCGCGGTGCGCAGGCTCTCGGCGCACTCGATCGCGCGCGCCGGGCTGTCGAAGAGCGAGAGGGCGCCGTCGCCCGCGGTGTCGACGAGGCGGCCGCCGTGACGTGCGAGCTGCTGCTCGAGGAGTTCGTGGAAGTCCTGAATGAGCGTGCGGAAACGCGCGTCGCCGATCTCGACTGCCAGTCTGGTGGAGTCGACGACGTCGACAAACAGCACCGTCCCGAGGAAGCGGTCGCCGCTTGCCGGTGACGGCGTCCCGGTGATGAATTCCTGGACGGTGCGCATGGTGACGTCGGCGCCCTGCGTGAAGAAGTGCAGGTCCGAACCAGGGATCTCGACGTAGCGCGCCCCGGCGATGTGCTCTGCCAGGTATTTCGCATGTTCGGGTGGGTACAGCGCGTTCTCCGCCCGCCCGATGACCAGCGTGGGTGCGGTGATCGTCGCGAGCACACTGCGCACGTCCGTCTCGAACCACTGGCGCGCCATCGCCGCCGCGGCGCCGGGGCTCGCCGCCAGCCGCTCCATCTGCGCGTACCAGGTCTTGAACTCCTCGTCGTCGGCCATCGAGGGATCCGTGAGTGGCAGGTCGTCGCCGGTGCCCCATCCGGCGAGCACCGTCTCGGCGAGCATGTCGATCACGTCCTGCTCGACGCCGTACGGGTAGTCGGCGCTGCGCCGCAGCCGCGCGTAGCCGCCCATGAGGATCAGCTTCTCGACGCGCTCCGGACGCGTCGCGGCGAACACCATGGCGGGTGCGCAGCCTCCAATGTGTCCGGCGATCACCGCGCGATCGCACCCTGTTGCGTCCATAACGACGCGCAGGTCATCGACCTGCTGGTCCATCGTCGGCACGTTGTCGACGGAGACGGGATCCGACAGCCCGGTGCCGCGGTTGTCGTACATGACAAGCCGTGCGAACGACCCAAGCTGGCGAAGCCAGCGCGCCGCATGCGGCTCGTCCCACTGGTGGTCCATGTGCGAGCCCGGTCCCGAGCTGACCACGACCAGGTTGGGCGATCCGCTCCCCAGCACCTGATACGCGAGGTGGACCGGCCCGTTGCGCGCGTACTGCGTCGGTGGAACCGTCGGCAACCCCTACGCCCCCTCGAACACGAGCGCCGATCTTACGCTGTAACCTCCGCCCGTACAGCGTTGGACGGTCGTGCCGGCACCCTGCCGGCGTCCGGTCGTGGAGGAGTGGGCAATGGTTGAGGCAACGGCGATGTGGACCCTGGTCCATGAGCACCGCGATCGCATCGGCGATCTGCTGGCCGGGCTCAACGAAGACGACTGGCGCACAGAGTCGCTGGCTGCAGGCTGGAGCGTCCACGACATGGCCGCACACCTGATCGAGACACAGTTGATGACGCCCCCGGTGTTCATCGGCCGCTTCATCGGGTCGGGATTCCAGTTCCACAAGATGAGCGCGAAGAACATCGCGCGCCACAGCGCCGAGTCGGACGCGGAGCTCCTGGCGCAGTACCGCGCCACCGCGCACCGCACCAGCGCGCCGCCAGGGCCGAAGGTGACGTGGCTCGGCGAAGCCGTCATTCACGGCGAGGACATCGCGCTGCCGACCGGCAAGCACATCGACGTGAACCCGCAGGCGCTGACGCTCGTGCTCGACTACGCGGTGAAGACCACGCCGCTGCTGCACGGCAAGGAGCGAAGCGCGGGCCTGAAGCTCCGTGCCACAGACGTTGACTGGAGCAGCGGCGACGGCCCCGAGGTCAGCGGGCCGGCGGCCTCGCTGATCATCGCGATCTCGGGGCGCCGGGCGGGCCTTGCCGACCTCTCCGGTGAGGGCCTGGAGACCCTGCGCTCGCGCGTCTGACTCCCGCCGCGACCCGTGGCGCGGCAGGCACCAAATGGCAGACTCGGGCGGTGTCCGACACGCTCACGATCATCGACAACCGCACCGGCGCGCGTTATGAGATCCCAGTCACCGACGACTCCGTGCGCGGCGCCGATCTGCAGGGCATACGGCGAGCCACGCAAGGGCGCGGCCTGCTCGTCTACGACCCTGCGCTGGGGCATACCGCGGCGTGCCGCAGCAGCATCACGTACCTCGACGGGGAGACAGGGACGCTGCTCTACCGCGGCTATCCCATCGAGCAGCTGGCGGCGCAGAGCACGTTCCTGGAGACCGCGTACCTCTTGACCCACGGCGAGCTGCCCACGGAAGAGGAATCAGCCGCGTGGGTGCACGACATCACCATCCACACGATGGTGCACGAGAACCTGAAGACCTTCATCGACGGCTTCCATCACGACGCCCACCCCATGGGGATGCTTCTCTCCACCGTCGGCGCGCTCGCGTCGTTCTATCCGCGTGCGAGCGACCTGTACGACGAGGAGCAGCGCCGCGTCACCATCGCGCGACTCATCGCGAAGATGCCGACGATCGCCGCCCTCATCTTCCGTCACGCCAACGGGCTGCCCTACAACGGGCCGGTCAATGACCTGTCGTACGTGGGCAACTTCCTGAACATGATGTTCCGCATGGTGGAGCTGCGGTACGAGCCGCTGCCCGAGGTCGAGCACGCGCTCGACGTGCTGTTCATCCTGCTCGCGGACCACGAGCAGAACTGCTCGACCTATGCCATGCGCGCGGTCGGCTCCGCGCATCCGGATCCGTACTCCACCACCGCGGCAGCCATCGCCGCGCTGTACGGGCAGTTGCAGCACGGCTTCACCGGGCAGGCGGTGGTGCATATGCTCGAGCGTGTTGGGAGCGTGCAGAACGTGCCCGCGTTCGTAACAGCGGTGAAGTCCAGCGGCGAGCGCATCCCCGGCTTCGGCCACCCCATCTACCGCAACTACGATCCGCGCGCGCGCATCATCAAGTCGCTCGCCGACTCGGTGTTCAGCGCGACCGGGCCCTCACCGCTGCTCGAGGTGGCGCGCGAGATCGAGCGCATCGTGCTCGAGGACGACCACTTCATCTCGCGCGGCCTGTTTCCCACGGTCGACTTCTACAGCGGGTTCATCTACCAGGCGCTGGGTATCCCGGTCGAGATGTTCCCGGTGCTCTTCGCCATCCCACGCACCGCCGGCTGGCTAGCGCAGTGGGAGGAGCTGCTCCTCGACCCGGAACAGAGCATGGTGCGCCCGCGCCAGCTGTACACCGGACACCCGCAGCGCGACTACGTTCCCTTCATCCGGCGATCTGCGCCCGGCTGACGCGCATCACCGGACCTCCGGCCCTCGTTCACACCGCCTCCACAACCTGAGCCGATCCTCGACGGTGACAGCAACCACCGTTCACGGAGGCTCACAACATGAACGAGGCAATTCGGTTCTTCTGGAATGCGGCAGCCGTCGCAGGCGCGGTCGTCGTCGGCGTCTTCACCCATGACGCCGGGCTCATCGCGATCACCTTGATCGGCGGGCTCATCGTCCCGCGGATGCTGGGACTCGTCCCGCGCCGTGGCTTCCTCGGCTACGCCCGGCGCTACGGCTGGGGCGGTGGCCCTGGCGGCTGGCACCGCGGCGGCTTCGGGGCGCAGTGCGGCGAGAACCGGCACAGCGCGCCGCCGTCCGCGCCCCCAGCGTCGACCATCTGAGCGCAATGCCCTCCGACGGGGCGGGACCGTCCGGGTCCCGCCCCTCCTACCATGCGACCGTCGTGAGGACGGTCCTGGTGGTGGATGACGAGCCGGAGATCGTCAGGCTGGTGCGCGATTACCTCGAGAACGCGGGGTTCGCCGTACTCGAGGCGACCGACGGCGCCCAGGCGCTGCAGGTGGCCCGCCGCCAGTCGCCCGATCTGGTCGTGCTCGACCTCAGCCTTCCCGAGTTGGACGGGCTCGACGTGGCCCGCGCGCTGCGTCAGACGGCTCCGATCCCGATCATCATGCTGACCGCGCGCGCCGACGAGGTCGACCGCGTCGCCGGCCTCGAGCTGGGCGCCGACGACTACGTCGCCAAGCCCTTCAGCCCCCGCGAGCTGGTCGCCCGCGTGCGCGCCGTGCTCCGCCGCAGCGATGCCGCGCAGACGCGCGAGCCCGTGCTCCGCGTTGGCGACGGGCTGACGCTGGATCTCTCGCGCATGGAGACGACGGTCGGCGACCGCCACGTCGACCTCACCGCCACGGAGTTCCAGCTGCTGGCGCATATGGCGCGGCAGCCGGGACGCGTGTTCACCCGCGCGCAGCTGCTGGACGCCGTCCACGGTGTCGCCGTGGAGTCGTACGAGCGCGCCATCGACGCGCACATCAAGAACATCCGGCGAAAGATCGAGCAGGACCCACGCTCGCCGAAGTACCTCCAGACGGTGTTCGGGGTCGGCTACCGGCTCGCCGACGCGGGCGCGTGAACCGCGGGCGCTTGTCCGGCTGGAACGGCTGGAGCGGGGAGCGGCCACCGTGGTGGCCGCAGGACCAGCAGTGGCCACCACGCGGCTCGGAAGAGTGGGGGCGTCGCGGCCGGAGGGCGGCGCGATGGATCGGCTGCGCCGTCGGCGTCGTGCTGCTTCTGGTTGCCGGCGCGGTCGTGGGCCTGATCTACCTGGTGCTGAGTGCAATCGGCGTCGTCGGCTCGGCGCCGCTCGGCAGAGTCCCAGCGGGGCTGGCGCTGATCGTGGCGGTGCTCGCGGTCATCCTCGCCGCGAGCGCGCTCCGGCGCGTCGCCCGACCGGCCACGGAGCTGGTCGCCGCGGCGCGGCGCATCGAGGCCGGCGACTACTCGGCGCGCGTGAGCGTGCGCGGGCCGCGCCAGCTGCGCTCGCTGGCGCGGGCCTTCAACGAGATGAGCAGCCGGCTGGAGGCCGAGCAGGCGCGACGGCAGTCGGTGGTCGCCGACGTCGCCCACGAGCTGCGCACACCGCTCACCGTCATCCGCGGCCAGACCGAGGCGATCATCGACGGGTTGTATCCGGGTACCCCCGAGCGGTTGAAGCCAATACTGGCAGCAACCGACACGCTCGAGACGCTGATCGACGACCTGCGAACGCTGGCAATGTCGGAGGCGGGCAGCCTGCAGCTGCACCGCGAGCCCACCGACCTCGCGCTGCTCGTCAACGACACCGTCGACGGGTTTCGCGGCGCGGCGGGCGAACAGGGCGTCACGCTCGTGGCCGACGTGGCCACGCCCGCGCCGGTCATCGACGCGGATCCGGTGCGCATCGGCAGCGTGCTGCGCAACCTCCTGACCAACGCGCTGCGCCACACGCCACGCGACGGCACGGTCCGCGTCTCCGTCGCCGTCGCGGGCAGCCCTGGCGACGAGAACGTGCGCCTCACCGTCACCGACGACGGCGATGGGATTCCAGACAACCTCCTGCCGCGGGTGTTCGACCGCTTCGTGAAGGGGCCTGGCTCAGCCGGGTCCGGG
>JBOHUE010000023.1:0-7985 GCA_050734185.1 Candidatus Dormibacteria bacterium
GGCGCGCCGCACTGCGTATCAACAGCCGGCTCCGCGGTCGTAGACGGCGAGGCGGCCCGCAAGACGGCGCAACTCGAACGACGCTGCGCCGGCGGCGCCCAGCACCGCGGGCCAGTGCGCGTTCTCCGCGTCGGTCAGCGTGCCGTCCTCGGGAATCTCCGCGAGCACCTCGCCGCCGAGGTCACGCATCGCCACCGTGACATCGAGGCCGCCCCGGGCCCGGTTCACCACGTAGCCGATTCGGTCGCGCAGTCCCAGCCGCCGCAGCTGCTCCGTGGTGCGATACGCATCGAGGATCCCGGTGGTCGTTGGCACGACGACGACCATCACGTCATCCGCGGCTCGTAGCGCTGCCCTGGTCAGGTCGTTGAGATCTGCGGACACATCGACCACCACGGTGACCGCGCCACACAGGTCGAGCTCGCGCAGCACCTCGCGCAACACGGCGGGCGTCACCGGCCACGTGGGGTTCGCCGGCTGCGACGGGCCCAGCAGCACGCGCAGCCCGCAGTCGTGCCGCGCCATGAAGGAGTCCAACCTGCGCTCGTCCGGCCGGGCCAGGGCGTACTCGACGATCCCCGCCCCGGCGAGCCCGAGCCGGCCACCGACCGACGCGCTGCGCAGGTCGCAATCGATGAGCACCGACTGCGCGCCGTTCTCAATCCGCCCGGCGAGCCACGCGGCCGACTCGGTTGACAACGTGGTGCGACCGGTGCCGCCCTTAAGGGAGAAGAAGACCACGCGATGCGCGCCCCGACGGCCTGTCGGACGCGCCCGCGCGGCAGCGCCCACCGGCTGCGCGGGCTCTGGACGCAGCGGAAGCCGGACGATGTTCGACGCAGAGAGCACGGCGCTGCGGAGCACCACGGGCGTGCGGCCGCCGTGCGGGGCACCGCTGGTTACCGCGACGAGCATTCCGTTCCTCGGGCGGGCAAGGTGGCCGAGCGCGAAGAGCGCCCAATCGAGCAACGGCCGGCCGCCGCAGCGCAGCCAGCCAAGCGCGGCTGCCAACAGAACGACCATGGCTGCTGCCGGCACGCTGAGCGCGCCCGGAACCGGGAGATGGACAAGCCCGAACGCCAGCAGCGAGCCGGTGGCGACCACGATCAACTGAGGCGCGCCGAGACCGAAGGCGAGGCGGTCCGGCGTGTCGAACCCGTCGGCGAACTGGATCCCGTCCATCAACGCCCTCCATCATTCGGCAGATGTTCTGCCTGCGCAGAATCACAGATGAGGATAGCGGGCTATTCGCGGTGGGTTGACGGACAAAGCGACTTCTGCGGCGGGGCTTGCGGTGCCGTGCGGTGAAGTGACGTGGACACAAGGGGAAACGGCGGGTAGCGGGTCAGTCGCCGCGCTACTCGATGCCCCCGAGCCAGCCGCAGCCGTCTAGCATCGGGCGGATGGCCGAGCCGAACCTCCTTTACTACGGCGACAACCTCGATGTCCTGCGCAGGCATATGAAGGATGAGACGGTCGACCTCGTCTACCTCGACCCACCCTTTAACTCCAACACCAGCTACAACGTGCTGTTTGCCGAGCACGGGACGAAGTCGGCAGCTCAGATCAAGGCCTTCGAAGACACATGGAGATGGGACGAGGCCGCCGCTCGCGACTATCAAACAACCGTCGAGGCGGGAGGCACCGTCAGCGCTGCATTGCAAGCGTTTCTGACGTTGCTCGGGACCTCCGACATGCTCGCTTACCTCTCAATGATGGCTCCGCGTTTGGTGGAGCTACGCCGTGTGATGAAGCCGACAGCCACAATCTATCTCCACTGCGACCCGACGGCGAGCCACTACCTGAAACTTCTAATGGACTCCGTCTTCGGGCCGCAACGCTTTCTCAACGAGATCGTTTGGCATTACCAGACTTCCGGCGGCGCACCGAAGAAGACCCTCGTCCGTGACCACGACACGATTCTCAGGTACTCAAAAGGGCCGGCGGCCAACATCACTTGGAATCCACCACGCGAGCCCTGGCCTGAGAGCACACTCAAGAAGTGGCAGTACGACGAGGAGGGCCGCATCTACCACATTCACAATGACACCGGGACGCGTTACTACGTCCATCCCGAGGGCAAGCTCATGGACGATGTTTGGGGCATCACGCTGGCTGCGCGGAGCCGGGAACGGCTTGGCTATCCGACGCAGAAACCTCTGGCGCTTCTTGAGCGCATCCTGCGGGCAAGTTGCGATGCGGGAACCACGGTGCTCGATCCGTTCTGTGGGTGTGGCACGACGGTTGCAGCAGCGCAGAACCTCGGACTGCGGTGGACTGGCATCGACATCACCCATCTGGCTATCGGCCTGATCAAGCACCGGCTCGTCGACGCGTACGGGCCGAAGATCGCGGAGACCTACCGGGTCATCGGCGAGCCGACTGATATCGCCGGCGCGCAGCAGCTCGCAGTCGATGATCCGTTCCAGTTTCAGGCTTGGGCGCTCGGCCTGGTAGGAGCGCGGGTAGCAAGTAGCGACAAGCGCGGCGGGGACAAGGGCATCGACGGCCGGTTGTACTTTCACGACGCCGGACCGGGCGGAGCCACGAAGCAGATCGTGTTCTCGGTGAAGGCTGGTCATCTTGTGCCCGCATATCTGCGTGACCTTCGCGGTGTCATCGAGCGCGAGAAGGCTGAGATCGGCGTTCTGCTCAGCTTCGAGGCACCCTCGGCTGGAATGCGCGCCGAGGCAGCCTCAGCGGGCTTCTACGCGTCGCCGTGGGGGAGCCAGCACCCCCGCCTCCAACTCCTCACTGTGGGGCAGCTTCTCGGCGGCAAGACCGTGGACTACCCGCACCTAACCGGTGGGAACGTGACCCATCGACGGGCGCCGCGTGCCGAACTCACGGCCGCCGAACAGGCGGAGATCAGCTACGGGTCCGACCCAGAATCAAACTGACCCACTACCGAAACGGGGTTGCGAATTGACGGATCCGTCAATTCGTGGTAAGCAACACCTACAGAGGCGGTACAGGTGTTCGCCTCCGGGCTAGACTTGGGAGTACCAGCGTGAAGACGAACTCGAATGAGCCCGCCTTCCTTCAGTACCACCACGAGCGCGGGCCGAACGAGGCGAAGACGCGGGAGCTGATCCTCCACATCAGCCGGCATCGCTTCGGCCTAACTCGGCTGAATAAGGCGCTATGGAAGGCCGACTTCGACGCCTACCGGGTGACTGGACAGTCGATCACCGGTGAGGAGTACCAGCACATTCAGTACGGCCCGGGCCTCAGGCGAATGCGGCCACTCCTCGGCAAGATGCAGCAGGCTGGCGAACTCCAATTCGAGGCTGCCCAAGAGTTTCAGGAACAGAACCCTGTCCCGCAGCGAGAAGCGAACCTGCGTCGAGTGGGGCTCAGCGAGCAGGAGATACAGATAGTCGACGGAGCCATTGCGCTTCTGGAGGGCATGACTGCTAGCGAGGCCCGAGACTGGTCACACGACTTCGCTGGCTGGAAACTGACCGACTATGGCGAGCCCATTCCATACGAGTGGATCTATTGGTCGGAGCGGCCATTAACCGGGGCAGAGATCGAGTACGGCCTTAGTCTCGACCGTGCGCTTTAGGACACTAGTACACAGCGATCGATACACAAGGGAGTGCTCAGAACTCGGTGAGACTAAGCACATGGATGAGGCGCTACTGCTTTTTCAGGCGCGTCTCTCCTCCCACCCTGAACATGGGGCGCCCCTCGGCAACGGAGTCGTGTGGGCGCTTCGAACCGAGAACACCGAGCCGGAGCTGATCATCTACTACCAATTCAACGACGACAACGTGTTCCTGCTCTCAATCCGGCGTCGGATGACCTGCTAGGTCCTGCCGCAACCGGTGCCTTGGTGTGGGCGGAGGACTCGGGCTTCTCGCTACGGCTACCCGTCGGCTTCAGTAGCCCCAACCGAGCATCGAAGCTTCTGACAAACCCCCGAGAACACACGACGGGCGTACATTGACATCGGCGTCAATTCCCGATGGAGGACAGTGGTGGCGACGATCGCCGAGCCCAAGGTGGCGACCTATCAGCAGTACATCGACGGCGAGTGGGTCGGCGCGAGTGGCGGCGCGACGTACGACGTCATCAACCCTTCGACCGAGGATGTCATCGCGACCGCCCCGGCGAGCACACGCGAGGACGCGAAGCGCGCCATCGCCGCGGCGCGGCGCTCATTTGAGGCGGGTGACTGGCGACTGAAGTCGCAGCTCCAGCGCAGTCAGATCATGTTCGAGGTGGTCAAGCACCTGGAGGAGGTCAGCGACGGGTGGGGCTTCCGCGAGGCGCAGAACGGCGGCTCGCCGATCCGAAAGGCGTCAGTGATCGACGTCCCCTTCGCCATCGAATGGTTTCGCAGCATGGCCGAGCAGGCGCTGAGCATCCCCTGGTATGAGCCGCTGCCGTGGATCGATCAGCCGTACGTCGGCTGGAACTTCGTGCAGCGCGAGCCGGTGGGCGTGTGCGCGGGCATCGTGCCGTGGAACTTCCCATTGCTCTTCACGATGTGGAAGATCGCGCCGGCGATTGCGATGGGCAACTCGATCATTCTCAAGCCCGCAGCACAGACGCCACTGACCGCGCTGGAGGTGGTGCGCGCCATCGACGAGACGGGCCTCATCCCCAAGGGCGTCATCAACGTCGTCACCGGACCGACGGTCGAGCCAGGGGCGGAGCTCGTCGAGAACCCCGACGTCGACAAGGTCGCCTTCACCGGCTCCACCGCGTCCGGCCGCCGTGTCATGCGCGAGGCCGCCGCGACCATCAAGCACGTCGTGCTCGAGCTCGGCGGCAAGTCGGCGAGCATCGTCTGTGCGGACGCCGACCTGGACATCGCAGTCGACGGCACGCTGTTCGGCGTCTTCATGCAGCAGGGCGAGGCGTGCGAGGCCGGTACGCGGGTCTATGTGCACGACGATGTCTACGACGAGTTCATCGGGCGCCTCATCACCGCTGCCAAGCAATTGCGCGTCGGTGACGCCACCGACTTCGACACACAGGTCGGCCCCGTGATCAGCCGGCAGCAGTACGACTCCGTGCTGTCGCGCATCGAGCGCGCGCAGTCAGAGGGCGCGAGACTCGCGTGCGGCGGCGGGCGTCCGAGCAACGTCGGCGAGCGCGGTTTCTTCATCGAGCCGACGATATTCACCGACGTGCCGCAGGACTCGAGCGCGGCGCAGGAGGAGATCTTCGGCCCCGTGCTCGCGGTGCAGCGCTGGAACGACATCAACGAGGTCATCCAGCGCGCCAACCACTCGATCTACGGACTCGCAGGCGGCGTGTGGTCGCGCGATACGCGCAACGCGATCGATATCGCGAAGCAGCTCCGCTGCGGGACGGTGTGGATCAACGACTGGCATCTGCTCAACCCGCAGGCGCCGCTTGGCGGCTACAAGCAGAGTGGCATCGGTCGCGAGCATGGCGTCTACGGCCTGCGCGAGTACACCGAGGTCAAGCACATCTGGGTCGACCAGAACGTGCCGCGCAGCGACCGCTATCTGTGGGACACCCTGCTCGGTTAGCTACGGCGTGGCGGCGCATCGAACACCAGAGCGTCGCGGGCTGAAGGTGGCTGCAATGCGCGCGCGGCTTGTCGTTACGGCCACAGCCCTCGCTGACACCATGCGCAACCCGGCGTTGCGCAGGGTGCAGCTGTCGTTTGCGTCGGTCTGGACGTCCGAGTGGGCCCTCACTGTCGCTGTCGGCGTCATTGCGTTCAACGACGGCGGCGCGGCGCTTGTGGGAATCATCGCCGCGCTTCGCATGGCAGTCCCGGCGCTGGTGTCGCCGTTCTCCAGTGCGCTTGCCGACCAGCTCCGGCGTGATCGGTTGCTGTTCTGGGCAGGTCTCGTCCGGTCCGCAGCGACCGCGCTCGCCGCGCTGCTGCTCGCGTTTCACGGGCCGGAGGTGGCGATGTACGCGCTCCTCATCCTCGCCGCGTGCGCATTCATCGTCGTGCGCGCGGCCGGCACAGCGCTGGTGCCCCTGCTCTGCAACTCACCGCAAGAGCTGACCAGTGCGATGGCGACGCGCGGACTGTTCGACTCGACCAGCACGCTCGTCGGGCCGCTGCTTGCGGCGCTTCTGCTCGGACTGTCGACTCCCGCCGTTGTCGTCGCGGTCGCGGCGCTGCTCTCGGCTGTGTCGAGCGCCCTCCTGACCGGTCTCGCGTACGACGCGCCTGCCCGCGTGGGGTCGACCTTCTCGTTGAAGCACCTCGCTGTCGAGGAAGCCGAGGGGCTCGCCGCGATCCGGCGCAACGCTGATGCCGGCGTCTTGATCGCGCTCGCGCTCGTGCAGACCTTCGTCCGCGGTGGCCTGACGGTCTTCCTCGTCGTCCTCGCGTTCACGGTACTGCACACGGGTGACGCAGGCGTCGGATTGCTGACGGCGGCCCTGGGCGCGGGCGCGACTGTTGGATCGGTCGCCGCGTTCTCGCTCGTGATGGGACACCGCCTCGCGCTCGTCGAAGGACTCGGAGTCGCTCTCTGGGGGCTGCCACTAATGGCGAGTGCCGGCGTCACCTCCGGGCTCGCGCTCGCCCTCCTAATAGGCGTGATCGGTGTTGGCAACGCGCTCGCCGATGTCGGTGGTTTCACGCTGATGGCGCGGCTCGTCCCCGAGGAGCTTCTCGGACGGTTGTTCGGCACCTTCGAGAGCCTGATCGCGCTCACCGTTGCGCTCGGCTCCCTCGTCGCGCCGCTCCTGATCGACCACCTCGGTCTTCGAGCCGCGCTGCTCATCGTGGGCGTGGTCGCGCCTGTCGCTGCTCTCCTGGCGACGCCGCGACTGCTCCGTGTTGACCGATCAGTGCGACGGCTCGACGACGAGATCGGCGTGCTGCGGCGCGTTGCGATGCTGCAGCCGCTGCCGCTGCCGGTGATCGAGCACCTCGCTGAGCACGTCGGTCATCTGCACGTTGCCGAGGGGACCGATGTGTTTCGCGAGGGCGACGCCGGTGACTACCTGTACGTGATCGAGCGTGGCACCGCCGACGTCTTCCGTGACGGTCGCATGGTCCTGCATCTCGACGAGGGCGAGTGCTTCGGCGAGGTCGCGCTGCTCCGCAGCATTCCCCGGACGGCAACCGTGCGCGCACATGCGGAGCTGGACCTGCAAACGGTCGGCCGCGCCGAGTTCCTGCTCGCCGTCGCCGGCAGCGCGGCCACCGGACGCGAGGCGCAGCACCTGCTGCACGAGCGCCTGAAGGTGATCGCGCCGGTCATGAACGCCGAGGACGCCTGACGACGACGCGGCCGATGACGCGGGGCGAAGATCACATCGCTGCCGGCTGACCACGGCGTCGGCCCGCTCTGCGCGCCGCGCCTTGCACTCCCCTCGCCCTCTGCTCCGAGGTCGACCGGCTCGGGTCCGTGAAGGTCAGCCCTCCGGATGTGCTCTCCACCCCACATCATCGGCCGCGCCGTGGTCAGGCGGCGTCGAGGGCGTTCATGAACGCCGCGATTGCGGCGGCGACCTCGTGCGGCCGCTGCACGGGGATGTCGTGCACCCCGTCGATCCACACGACGCTCGCGCGGTCGCCGAGCGCCGCCTGCGCGTGTTCCATCGCCCGGACCTTCGGCGAATCCTCGTGGTCGGGGTGCCCCGCTGGGATGAGCAGCACCGGGCAGCGCACGCGCGACATCAGCGCGTAGCCGTCGAGGTCGAACAGCTCGCGCGCGATCTTCATGTGCTGCTCCACGTGCAGGTGCGGGCGCAGATGGCCGTCGCCGTCGGTCTCGAAGTTGCCGGCCATGATCTCCGCGGCCGTGTCCGGATCGGAACCCTCGCTGAGCGGCGACGAGTCCATCCAGCTGCGCAGCGCGTCGCGCGTGATACCGCGCAGGTTCGGCGGCCGCATCATCTGCTCCGCCACCTCCCACGTCGGCCCGAAGTACGCCTTCAGGTCGGTGGCGCCGCCGTCGACGCACACGACGCCGAGCGTCAGCTCGGGTAGCGCCGCGGCGAATGCGAGGGCGACCGACGCTCCCCAGCTG
>JBOHUE010000024.1:0-2082 GCA_050734185.1 Candidatus Dormibacteria bacterium
CGCCGTGCCGAGCAGCGCCCGCCGGCTCAGCCGGCCGCCCCACGGCTCGCGCACCGGTCCGCCTGCCGCGGGCACAACGGGGACACCGGCGAGATCCTCCGCGGCGTCGTGGTGGGCGTCGCGGACATGCAGCACCACGTGGATCGCGAGCGCGCCGACGAAGGTGAACGCGGCGACGTTATGGATCGCCGTCCACGGCCAGCCCAGCTGGTTCTGAAAGCTCCACATCTCGACGCCGCTGGCGAAGACGCTGATCCCGCTGACGATGAGCACCGGCGCCAGCAACCGCTCCGTCCAGGTCGGCGGCCCCGCGCGCTTGTACCCCTGGCCACGAAGGTAATAGCGGAGGAAGCGCCAGCCGGTGCTGGCGAGCTTGAGGCCGAGCAGCGGCAGCAGCGCGAAGCCGACGAAGAAGTGAACCGGTCGCACGATGTCGTACGTCGGACCGTTGAAGAACGCGACGTTGTACGTGAGGAGCGCGAAGAACAACGCGCTCGCGATCTGGATGACCAGGAGCGCAAGCATCACCACACCGAGCATCGAGGTCAGACGCGTGTTGCCGCGAACGCCGGCGGTCGCGCGCACAGCGCGCGTCTCGACCACGGCGCCGTCGTCAGACGGGCCGGGGCTCAGGACGGGGTCGTTGCGAACGGGAAAGTCGGACTCTCCTGGCACGCGTTGTCGGTGGCGATGAACACCCAGCCGGCGTTGGCGCTGACCTTGTTGCCGGCGACGGACCCGGTTGCATTACCCGAGCCGCCGTTGGTCATGAGCACGGCGAAGTGATCGGTCACGTCCACGGCGAGCAGCTCGTCGCCGATGGGCGAGCCCGGGCCCGCCTGGATCGGTGCCTTCAGGTTCAGCTCCGATCCCTGTCTCGTGACCGTAGGGTCGGCGGTGAAGCGCGGTCCCTTGTCGCTCGGCTGCGGGTTGAGGCGCACGTCGTAGGAGTTGGTGCCCGCGTTGAGCGACTTGAGATTGTGCCCGGGGTCGTAGACGAAGCCCGGTGCGAACACGTGCACCGGCGTGTTGCCGGTCGGCTGGTCATCAAAGCTGTAGGTGCCGTCGTGCTTGACCACCGTCGCGGTCCGGATCTGCCCGTTGCCGATGACGACGACGGCGACCGGCAGCGCCTGGCCCGCGGAGTCGGAGATCTTGCCGCTGATCGACGCGTCATTGGACGAGCCCCCGCATGCGGTGAAGGCGAGCGCCGAGACGACGACGGCGGGGGAGATGAGCCAGGCGCTCCTACGTCTTGACGTGCGCCGTGTACGCGGTGACGAAAAGGCGCGCGATCTGCACGTCACCCAACGCGCTCGGATGGAGCCCGTCGGACGAGATGTACTCGGGGTGAGTCGTGATGTCATAACTCTGGGATCGTAGGTCGACGATGATCGCGCTTTCACGCGTCGCCACGCTCTGGACCGCGGAATCGTACACGTCGATCGCTGCGTCGGCGACCACCGGCGGCGGCAGGACCACGCCCTGGCCGAGCGGGCACGGCGTCGTGGTCCCTGGAGTGCCGCTGCATGCGTTGTACGCGGGCAGCCCGTCGATGTGCGGCGCGGCCGCCACGAGGACCATGGCCCCGGCGTGGCGCAGCTGCTGCACGATCGTGTCGAGGTTGCGCTCGTAGTCGGCGGGCGACACGTTGTTGACCAGGTCGTCGAGCGTGAAGAACACGGTGGCCACCGTCGGATGCACTGCCAGCGCCTGAGGAAGCTCGCGTTGCAGCGCCTGGGTCGTCGTGATCCCGGGTATCGCAAAGTTGTAGTACGACGTCGCGCGGCTCAACGCCGCGTTGTAGAAGATCTGCGGCCATGCGTATCGGAGGCGCAGCTCAAAGTCGTTCAGCCCGACTCCCGCGGTCTCGCTCGTGCCCAGTGCGACGTAGACACCGGGGTGACCCGCGGGAGGAATGACGACCGCGGAGCCCGGGATTGCTGACGATGGGGCGGCGCCACACGCGGCGAGCGCCGCGCCGAACGCCACCGCGGCCAGCAGACGGACGCAGCGCGCCCCCGTCACAACGCGCCCACCGCCTCGCGCGCCGGGAGTCGCGCCGCGCGCAGCGCCGGCCAC
>JBOHUE010000025.1:0-14947 GCA_050734185.1 Candidatus Dormibacteria bacterium
CCGCCGAGCGGCGCCACCGCGGCCAGCGCGACCGGCAACGCCGTCAGCCGGAGGCCCGCGTCGCGCGCGCTCAGCCCGACTGAGCCCTCGAGGAAGAACGGCACGACCAGCAGCGTGCCGAACAGCGCCGTGTAGGCGACGAGCCCGGAGGACGCGCCGAACACGAACGCCCGGCTGCGCAGGAGCGCCGAGTCGACCACCGATCCCGGCCGGCCGCGCTGCCGCGCAACCGCGCCGGCGCCGAAGACGGCAGCACCTGCCGCCGTCGCCGCCAGCGGAGCCGCAGAGACGCCGGGTTCAACCACCAGCGACAGCACGGCGAGCAGGCACGCGGCGCCCGCGGCCAGCAGGAATGCGCCGGTCACGTCGATGGCCGCAGCGGGAGCGCGGTGACGGCTGCGCGGCAGCAGAAACCAGGCGAGCACTAACCCGACCGCGCCCACCGGCACGTTGATCACAAAGATGAGCGGCCAGCCGCCCGCGCTGACCAGCACGCCGCCGACGCTCGGCCCCGCGGCCAGCCCCACCGCCTGCGCCGCGCCCTGGACGCCGATTGCGGTGCCCAGCCGGCCGGGAGGCGTGACGTCGCGGATGAGCGCGAGCGAGTTGGCCTGCAGCATCGCCGCGCCAACCCCCTGGATGACGCGGAACAGCACGAGGATGCCGAGCGATGACGCGAGTGCGCATCCTGCCGAGGCCGCCGCGAAGACCGCGAAGCCGTACGTGTACAGGAGCTTGCGGCCCGCCGAGTCGGCGACGCGACCGATGAGCGCCACCGTTGCGACCAACGCCACGATGTAGGCGAGCACCACCCACTCGGTCGCCCCGAGGCCGGCCCGCAGGCCGCGGGCGATCGAGGGCAGCGCGACGGTCACGATGCTGGCGTCGAGCTGCCCCATGAACGCGCCGATGCAGACCGCGCCGACGGCGAGCCATGGTGCGGCTTTGGAGTCGCGGATCCAGCTGGGACGAGGAGGTTCGCTCAGCAGCCGGCGCCACGGCGTGCCCGGTGGCGCCGCCCGCCTCATGCGCGGGGCAGGTGGAAGAGCGTCGTGATCTGCCGGCCGACGTCGTCGCCGCTCTCGGCGCCGAGCTGGACGTGGAGCAGCCGGCCGTCGGCGTCGTAGTACGCGGTGATCGGCATGCCGGGCGTCGCCTCGAGCGCGTCGCGCAGCCCGCTGAGTTCACGGCCGCCGACGTCGCGTGCCAGCGGCCAGCTCCCGATGCCGGTGCGCTCCGCCATGGCGAGGCCATCGCTGGTCTCCTCGGAGTCGACGCCGGCAAAGGCGACCCTTCCCGCGTACTGCTGTGACAGGGCGGCCAGCTCGGGCAGCTCGCTCTCGCAGCTGGTGCACCAGCTCGCGAAGAAGTCGAGCACCAGCGGGCGCCCGCGGAAGCTCGACAGCGTCAGCTGGCCGGGCCGGTCGAGGCGCGGGAGCGTCCAGTCATGCGCGCTAACCGGGGTCGACCCGGAGGGCGCCGGCGCGCCTCGCGTGAGCAGCAACGCGACGACAACGGCCGCTATCACCACGACGGCGGCGGCGGCGAGACGGAGCAACGCCCGTCGGTCCGACAGCGCGCCCCGGAGTCCTCCGCGGCCCGCAACGTCACGCATCAGGAGACCGCCAGCACCACCGACCCGCGCCGCTCACCCTCGCGCAGCCGCTGCAGCGCCAGGTTTGCGTCGGCGAGCGGGTGCACCTCGATCTCCGTGCGCACGGGAACGGCCGGTGCGAGGCGGAGGAACTCGACGCCGTCGTTGCGGGTGAGGTTGGCGACTGAGCGAAGCACGCGTTCCTCCCAGAGGATGGAGTACGGAAAGCTCGGGATGTCGCTCATGTGGATGCCGCCACAGACGACCACCCCAGCGGGACCGGTGGCTCGCAGAGCGGCGGGGACCAGGTCCCCGACGGGCGCGAAGATGATCGCGGCGTCAAGACGGACGGGTGGTGTCTGCGTCGAATCGCCCGCCCATGTCGCACCGAGGTCGAGCGCGAAGCGCTGCGTGGTCTCGTCACCCGGGCGGGTGAACGCGTACACGTCGCGGCCGTCGTGCAGCGCGACCTGCGTGAGGATGTGCGCCGCGGCACCGAACCCGTACATGCCGACGCGCCTGCCCTTGCCGGTGAAGCGATATGCGCGGTACCCGATCACGCCGGAGCACAGGAGCGGGGCGACATCGAGGTCGGTGTAGCCGTCGGGCAGCGTCAGGCACGCGTCGGCCCGGGCCACCGTCTCCTCGGCGTACCCGCCGTTGACGGTGTAGCCGGTGAAGCGCGCGTTGGGGCAGAGGTTCTCGCGCCCTGCTCGGCACTGCTCACAGGTGCCGTCGACAGACGCGAGCCACGGGATCCCCACGCGGTCACCGAGCTGCGGCGAGGTCACGCCGTCGCCGAGTTCGACGACGTAGCCGACGATCTGGTGTCCCAGGATCAGTGGCAGCGCGGGGTCGGGCAGCTCGCCGTCGATGACGTGGAGGTCGGTCCGGCACAGGGCGCACGCACTCACACGGATGCGAACCTCGCCGCGGCCGGGGCGAGGCTCCCCGACCTCCATGGGCTCGAGCCGCGCCCCCTGCCGCTCCAGCACCATCGCCCGCATGGGTCGATGATGCGGTCTGGGCGCATCCGGTGACGGAGCGGTGCGGGCTCTGTTCGGCCACCAGAGTCGATCCGATACTCGATCGCACGGTGCCCGGACCACGCGTGCTGCTCGCCGACGACGACCCCCGCCTGGTGCACATCGTCGCCATGTACCTCGGTATGGAGGGGTTCGATGTCGTCACCGCGCTCGATGGCGATCGCGCCTACGAGCTCGCCAGTTCCGAGCAGTTCGACGGCATCATCCTCGACGTGATGATGCCGGGAGCCGACGGCTTCGCGGTGTGCAACGCCATTCGCCACAACCCTCGGACCGCGCACCTCCCGGTCCTGCTGTTCACCGCGCTGTCGGCGACAGGCGACGTCGAGCGCGCCCGCGCAGCCGGCGCGACGCACATGATCACCAAGCCGTTCAGCCTGCCGGGACTCGGCGCGGTGGTTCGCGCGACCATCACAAGCCACGCGCTGACGCCGACCTGACGCGCGCCGCCACCCCGGCGGCCGAAGGCTCCAGCGACCTCGCGTCGTTAAGGCGATTGACGCGTTAGGTCACTTGAGGATCCCCACAGTCATGTCGGACACCCCCATGTGCGGCGCCAGCGGCTGCCGCGACGCCAACGTCTCGTCCTGCGCCTACGTCGACCGCCGCTCGCGCATGTGCCGCACCTCCTGGTGCGAGCGGCATCGGAGCATCGTCGGCGGCCGCGACCTCTGCAGGCGGCACGCCACGGTCATGACGGCACTCGGCAGCGCTCCCATCGCGGCCCCGCCCGACGTCGACAATCGCGCGGCGACACTGGCGGCGTACCTGGGCGACGAGCTGGATGCGCGCGTCACTGCGGTGCTCGGCCGCGCCGCGCAGACCACGGGCGCCGAGCTGGTCAACCACCCGCTGCGACTGGTGAGCGGCCCGCGTGGCAGCGACCGGCGCTGGCAGCGAAGCTGGAACCTGGTCAACGAGACCGGTGTGGTCAGGCGCGTCGCCATCGAGGTGGACGAGTGTGACGACACGGTGGTCATGACCACCGTCGGCACTGGCACGATCGGCCGCGGGACGCCGCCCTGGATCCAGCAACGGGGGGCCGACCTGACCGGGCGTCGCGCCGCGTTCGTGGATGCGATCGGACGCTCCATCGAGCTGGTGCTCACCCGGCCGGAGATGGCGTCCGACAGGTTCAGCTGAGCAGGCGGTTCAGCGAGTCCTTCAGGCCGACCACCGTCCCGAGGTACCGATCGACGATCTGACCGTTCTGGTTGACGAGCACGACCGTCGGTGGGGCCGCGACGTTGTAGTCGGCCGAGATCTGCTCGCTGGGGTCGGCGACGGAGTCGTAGGTCACGCTGAGGTCGTGACGGTATGCGAGTGCCGCCGCACCGTCGTCGCGCACGTCGATCCCTAGGAACACGACGCCGCGCCCGGCGTAGCTCTTGACCAGGTTGTTGATGTCCGACTGCTCCGCCCGGCACGGTCCGCACCACGACGCCCAGAAGTCGACGACGACGGGATGCCCGCGCTCCGCTTGCAGCGAGAAGCTCGTCCCGGTCAGCGTCGTGCCGGTGATGGATGGGGCAGCCGTCGGGCTGGCAGCGTCCGACCCCGGCGGTTGATCGATCCCCTGCTGCAGTCCGCACGCGGAGCCGAGCAGGGCGGTCGCCAGAAGCACGGAGCGAACAGCCGCTCGCCGCAGGTGCGCCGGGCGCATCACGAGGTCATCGTACGTATCGCGGCGCTGTGACGGCCTGATCGCCGCGGCGTTTCGGCGATGACAATGGTCCCGTCGTGGTGGCTTCGTCCCGAAGGACGCAACGGGCGCTCGAGCCCAGCGCGTCCCCCCCTTCCCCCCTCGAGCGCGAGCTCGAGGCCATGCAGAACGCGGCCGCGACGCTGCTGGTGCAGACGGACCCGCACGATGCGGCCGTCACCGCGGCCCGCCTCGCCGGCGAGCTCCTCGGAGCCCGGCATGCTGCTCTGTGGTTGTCGCAGGAGGGCCGGCCCGTGCCCGGTGCCCACTGGCCACCGAGTCCGCTGGCGTCCCTGGATGCGGCAGGAGACGCCGCGCCCCCCGAGCAGAGCGCGTGGCTCGTGCCGCGGAGCGCACTTGCGAGCGACGGAACGCTGGTGATGCCGTTGTTCGCCGAGGGCGAGCGTGTTGGCGTCGTCACCCTCGACCGTGCGTCGGCATGGCCGTTCGAGCCGGCGGACATCCGCCGCGCCGACCGCCTTGCGGCGATCGCCGGTCCGGTGCTCCGCACCGCGCGGCGGCTGCACGACCAGGAGCACGTGATCACGCATCTGCGCGACGTCGATCACGTGAAGACGGAGTTCCTCGCACTCGCCTCGCACGAGCTGCGCACTCCGATCACCGTGCTCAGCGGATACCTCTCCCTGCTCGAAGACGGAGCCTTCGGAGTGCTGCCGGACGAGTCGCGCGCCATCATGCCCGCCATCAACTCTCGTCTCGCCGAGATGGAAGCGCTGATCAACGGCATGCTCGAGTCAGCGCGCGTCGACGACGGCCGCCTCCAATTGGAGATCGACTCCTGGGATCTGCGCGAGCTCGCCGACGAGGCGGTCCGGCGTTGCGAGGTCTTCGCGCATGCATCGCAGGCGATCGGCCTGCGCTGCCCGGACGTGCCGGTGCCCGTGCTCGTCGACCGCGAGCGCGTTCTCACCGTTGTGTCCAATATTGTCCATAACGCTATCAAGTATTCGCCCGGCCACGCCGATGTGCGCTGCACGGTCAGCACCGACGGTCCCACCGCGTCGGTGTCGGTCTGCGATCACGGACTCGGGATCGCCGCCGAAGATATGGACACGCTGTTCACGCGTTTCGGACGTGTGCGTCGCGACCCCGCGGTGCGTGACATCGCCGGCACCGGCCTCGGCCTCTACCTGTCGCGGGAGCTCGCTCGCGCGCACGGCGGCGATATCCTCGTCGAGTCATCGCCCGGCGAGGGCAGCACCTTCACCGTGGTGCTTCCCACCGGCGCCTGACATTTCGCCGGAACCCGCCGCGCCCGCGCCGCTCAGGGTTCGCCGGCGTTGGCGCGCAACGCTGCCATCCCCGGAGTCGAGAGGACGCGGTGCTCCTCGGTGATCGCGAGCGCCTCGTAGCCCTCGAGATCCGCGATCCACGCTGCTCCGGCGACACCCATGACGAAGCCCGCCGTGGCATAGGCGTCGGCGTGCGTGAGGCTCGGACCGGCGACAGTCAAGCTCAGCAGACCGATCGGCGTTGCGCCTGAGCGCGGATCGACGATGTGGGGCCCGCGCTCGTACAGTCCGCTGGTGGCCACCGCGAGCTCTGTGATGCCGAACACCGCTGCAACGCGGTCGGCTCGCTCGGGATGGCGGATACCCAAACGCCAGAGCCGGCCCGGCTCGGGCTCGCCGCGGGCGACGACATCACCGCCGGCGTTGATGAAGAAGTTGCGCGCGCCTGCTTCCTCGAGCTGCTCGGCGGCGCGTTGCACGGACCATCCCTTCACCAATCCCGACGGGTCCGGCGCCGAGCCGTAATTGATGTCGAAGCAGCCCTCGGTGCGCGCGCGCATCTCGTCGCACAGACGCAGCACCTCGCGCACATCGGCCGAGCATGCGTCTGTCTGCAGCTCGCCGCGGCCCAGGCGGCTGATCTCGCTGTCTGGGCGGTACGTGCTGAAGACGCTGTCGACGCTGTGAAACCACTGCATCGCCGCGTCGATCGCGGCCTCGCCGACAGCGTCGTCGCGCACGTCGATGGTGATCACGGTGCCCATCACCGGCTCGGTGCGGATCGAGCCACGCACGGCCTCAGGCGCGCGCCTGGTCGAGCGCGGACTGCACCGACTGGGCGTAGCTGTCGCTGGTGAAGGTGGCGCCACCGAGGATGTCGATCCGCGCGCTCTGTGCCTGGAGCACCTCCTCGCGGAGCAGTGGCAGCGCCTGCTGGCTGATCTCCGCCGAGCGCGCGCGGTCGTACGGGTACTGCAGCACCTTGATGTCGGTGATCTTCCCGCCGGCCATGACGACCTGCACCTTCACGTCGCCGAACTGATTCGGATAGTCCTGGCCGGTGAACGTCCCGCTCGTCGCGCCGCTGCTCTTCGGCGTGGGCGAGGGCGCGGGCGTGCTCGCCGGAGCGGAACCACCGGAGTCCGACGGTGACGGCTGCACAGGGACCGATGCGCCCGTGCCGCTGGCGTTCGGCGGTGGCGTTCGGAAGCTGATGAGCAGCACCACCGCGACGGCGGTGGCAAGGAGGGTCACGGCGGCTCGGATCGGCATAGTTCGGCTGGCCTCAGATGAGCGCGAATCGCTCGCGATGGATCTGTGCGGCGGGGACGCCGAGCGTCGTCACGCTGTTGGTGACCTCCCTGATCATCGCAGGGGGCCCGCAGATGAACACGTCGCGCTCGCGAATGTCGGGGACTGCGGTGCGCAACGCCTGTGGCGTCAGTGGATTGTGCGCAACGTCAACGCCGCGACGGCCGACGACGTAGTGCACGATCACGCCACGGTCCGAGGCGAGCCGGTCGAGCTCGGCCTTGAACACCACGTCCGCCCATGTGCGCGCGCGATAGATGAGCACCGTGCCGTTCTTTCGAACCGGCAATACTTCGAGCAGCGCCCGCAGTGGCGTGATGCCGATGCCGCCGGCGACGAGCAGACTTCGTGGGCGCATGGAGCGCTCGGTGGTGAAGACGCCGTACGGCCCTTCGAGCATCACGCGGGTGCCCGGCGGAATTGTGTGCAGCGCGCCGGTGAAGTCGCCGACCTCCTTGACGGTGACGCGAAGGAACTCGCCGTTCGGCGCGGCCGAGAGCGAGAACGGGTGCACGCGCCACCACATGCGCGCCGTGAGAAAGCGGAACTTGAAGAACTGTCCTGCGTGCACGCGCAGGTCGGCGAGATTCTCGCCCGCGATGTAGATGGAGACGACACCGGGTGCCTCCTCGACGAGCGAGGAGACCCGCAGACGGTGCGTCGTCTCCATGCGCAGCGGGACGACGACTCGGAACGCGAGCACGAGCAGAGCGGCGACGATGTATAGAGCCACCCAATAGCCGACGGCGACAGGGTCGCGCTCGAAGTCGGTCCCCACCGCGATCTGGTGGCCGAAGCTCAACGCGATTGCCAGATACACGTACAGATGGATGAAGTGCCACGTCTCGTGTGTGATCCGCCGGCGTGCGGCGCGCACCGAGATGACGGCGATGACGATGAAGAGCGCCATCGCGACATAGGCCATGAGCATGTACGGGTACGTGCTGAGGAACGCCCACGTCTCGGCGAAGAGCGATCTCCCGTCGCCGGCCGCGTAGCCGGCGGTCGAGAACACGACGTGTGCGCCGATCAGCCACACCGTCGCGAAGCCGAGCCAGCGGTGCCACCCCGCGATCCGATCGATGCCGAACAGCTGATCCAGCCACGGGCTGCGCGACATCAACACGACCTGCACCAGCGCCGCGTAGGTGCCGAGCAGCGCCGTGAGCTGCCCGGCGGCGCTGAGGACGGCCGTTGCGCTCGCCAGGTCCGGCACTTGCCCGTGCCGGACCCACATCGCCACGATGAGCACGGCGTTGGCAGCGACGATTGCGACCGCGTCGCTCGCGCGCAGCCCCCAGCGGCGAGGAAGGCGCATCGGCAGGCTGCGCTCCGATCCCACGCGCGGAGTCTAGGCAGCCAACTCTGACGGAACCATTACGTTTCCGGTTGGGCGCTCCCCGCGGCGCGCCCGAATCAGACGCGCTTGTACGCGCGCACCGCGAGAGGGATGAACACGAGCAGGATGCCGGCGAGCCACGCCAGGCTCTCCCACAGCTCGGGGTTCAGCGGGCCGCCCAGCGCGAGCGCGCGCATCGTGTTGACAACCAGCGTGATCGGCTGGTTGTTGGCAAAGCCCTGCAGCCACGTCGGCATCGTCGCGATCGGGACGAACGCGGAGCTCACGAATGTCAGCGGGAAGATCCAGATGAGACCGAACGCCTGCACCGACTCCTCGTCCTTGATCGCGAGTCCGATGTACGCCGAGACCGTCGCGAGCGTCACACCCAGCGCCTCGGCGAGCAGGATCATCCCGAGCGCGCCACCGATGCCGTTCTCGAACCGGAAGCCGACGGCGTATCCGACGGCGACGATCACCAGGATCGTGACCATCATGCGCACGGCGTCCGCGCTCAACCGGCCCAGCAGAAAGGCAGAGCGCGACATCGGCAGCGAGCGCAGCCGGTCGACGACACCCTTCTTTGCTTCCTGCGCCAGGGCGATCGCAGTCGCAAAGGTGGCGAACGCGGCGGTCTGCCCGATTATCCCGGGCATCAGAAAGCTGACGTAGCCGCCGGGTGTGTTCACCGGGATCGCACCGCCGAACACGTAGCGGAAGAGCAGCACGAAGATGACCGGCTGCACGACGGTGAAGACGATGTAGGCGGGCACGCGCATCCACACGATCAGGTTGCGCTGCGTCATCACCCACGTATCGCTGAGCGTCCAGCGGAACAGCTGCGCTGCGGTTGGTTGCGGAATCTGCGTGATCACGGCCATGCCTCTCAGCCTCCCGCGCCGCCGCGCCGTCTCCGGCGCTTCGGCTGCGCGTCTCCGTCCTCTTCTGCAGCGCGGCCAGTGACGGCCAGGAACACGTCGTCAAGCGATGGCCGGCGCAGCGCGAGCCCCTCGGTGTTGGTGCCTGACGCGTCGAGCAGGCGCACCGCGTCGACCAGCGCCTGTGAACCGCGGCTGCCGACGCGAACCGAGACCAGCCGTGTGTCGTCGTGGACTCGTGGATCGCTCTCCGTGAGCGAGCGCACCGCCTGCACGGCGGCTTCGAGGTGGGTCCTGTCGGTGACGACGAACTCGAGCACGTCACCGCCGACCTGATTCTTCAATTGGTCCGAGGTACCGTGCGTGATGACACGCCCGTGGTCGACGACGATGATCTCGTCCGCGAGCGCGTCGGCCTCGTCCATGTACTGCGTGGTCAGCATGATGGTGGTGCCGCGCGATGCGAGCTCGTGGATGATCTCCCACATCTTCAGGCGCGCCGGCGGATCCAGACCCGTCGTGGGCTCGTCGAGGAACAGCACCGCGGGATCGCCCATGAGGCTGGCTGCGAGGTCGAGGCGGCGCTGCATGCCGCCGGAGTACGTCTTGGCCGGGCGGTCGGCGGCGTCGACAAGCCCGAAGCGATCCAGGAGCTGCTCAGCGCGTTGCGCGACGTCGTCCTTCTCCAGGTGCCGCAGCCTGCCCATCATGTTCAGGTTCTCGCGGCCGGTGAGCTCTAGCTGGATCGCCGTTGCCTGCCCGGCAAGCGCAATCAGCCGGCGGACGCTGGCCGCGTCGCGCACCACGTCGTAGCCCTCGATGGTGGCGGTGCCGGAGTCCGGCGACAGCAGCGTCGCCAGGATGCGCACCATCGTGGTCTTGCCCGCGCCGTTGGGGCCGAGGACGCCCATGACGCTGCCCCGCGAGACGCTCAGGTCGATGCCGCGAAGCGCATGGACTTCGCCGAACGACTTGTGCAGCTGATCGACGCGGATGGCCACTGTCGGCCCGTCGGCGGGCACGCCGGTGGTGCCGTCGGCGGGGCGCGCTCGCTCGGTCAGCTGGGCCATCGCAGTCCTCTCCTTGGTTGCGGAACCGGAAGCAGCAACCGTTTCGACTGTACCAGGGCCCTGAAACTCATCGGTCCGGATTTGCGGAACAATCGCAGCGCCCATGACGAGCCGGATCACAGCGGTGAACTCGGCCGGATTCCCGGCGCCCGCCGGCCTCACCGCGGCACCCGTGGTTCTGGCGCCCCGCCAGGGACGCCTCCATGTCCTGCTCGTACCCCGCTCCGAGCCGCTGTTCGCCGGCACATGGGCGCTGCCCGGGGGATTCATGTCGCCCAGCGAACGGCCCGAGGAGACAGCACAGCGCAAGCTGACCGAGAAGACAGGCGTCGGCGCGATCTACCTCGAGCAGCTCGAGACGTACGCCGACCCCGACCAGGATCCCCGCGGGTGGATCCCGACCATCGCCTACCTGGCGCTGATCGATGCTGCGGTTCTGCGCGACGACTCCAACGCCAGATGGGTGCCGGTTGACGACCTGCCGGCGCTCGCTTTCGATCATGCCCGTGTCGTGAGGGACGGGGTCGCCCGGCTCCGCGGCAAGCTCTGGTGGTCGAACATCGCGGTCGGGCTGCTGCCCGAGCTGTTCACGATGCCGCAGGCCCGAGCCGTGTTCGAGGCGATCAGCGGCGTGCGCCACGAGCCCTCGAACTTCCGCCGCGAGCTGGAGCAGTCCGGGCTGGTGCGCGCAACCGGCGCGGTGGCGCGCGTCGGTCCGGGCCGGCCGGCGGCGCTGTACGCGTTTGTCGAGCGCACCCCCGCGTGGAGCCTGCGCCGCTCGCGGCCGCCGGCGACCGTGCGCACCCTGCGATCAACGTAGACTGCCTGTGGCGATGGCAGGGACAGCAGAGTTCACGGTGCCGACGCTCCCGAGCTTCGACTCGGTGGAGGAGGAGCGGCTGCATCGCAAGCAGCGGCTCGCTGCGGCGTTCCGGCTGTTCGCGCTGTACGGGTTCGACGAGGGCGTCGTGGGTCACATCACGGCGCGCGACCCGGACAAACCCGATCACTTCTGGGTCAACCCGTTCGGTGTGTACTTCGGCCACATCCGCGCCAGCGACCTCATCCTGGTGAATCACGAGGGTGACGTGGTCGAGGGCAACCGGCCGGTGAACGCCGCTGCGTTCACGATTCACTCCCAGGTCCACCAGGCGCGGCCCGACGTCGTCGCCGCGGCGCACGCGCACTCGCCGTCAGGCAAGGCGTGGTCGACGCTCGGCCGCCCGCTCGATGCGATCACCCAGGACGCGTGCGCGTTCTACGAGGATCAGTCGCTGCTCGACGACTACACCGGCGTCGTCGTCGACCTCGAGGAGGGACGGCGCATCGCGTCCACTTTGGGGCCGCACAAGGCGATCATCCTGCGCAACCACGGGTTGCTCACCGTCGGCCAGTCGGTCGATGAGGCCGTATGGTGGTTCATCACGATGGAGCGCTCGTGCCAGGCGCAGCTCGCCGCTGAGGCCGCGGGCACGCCGGTTCTGATCGACGAGGACAGCGCCATGTCGACGTACAACATCGTCGGCAACAAGCTCGCTGGCTGGTTCAGCTTCCAGCCGCTGTACGAGCGAATCGTGCGCGAGCAGCCGGATCTGCTCGAGTAACGACGATGACCGAGCTGCACAAGCAGCGCTGCGTTGTGTGCACGCCGGGGACGCCGACGCTGCCCGCCGAAGAGATCACGCAGCTGCGCGGGGAGCTGCACGACGGCTGGGCCGTCGTCGACGGCACCAAGCTGCATCGCGACCTGCGCTTTCCTGACTTCGTCAGCGCGATGGCGCGCGCGCAGGCGATCGGTGACATCGCGGAGGGGGAGGGGCATCACCCCGACATGTGCATGGGCTGGGGACGCCTCAACATCGACCTCACCACGCACGCGGCGCGCGGCCTCACGCGCAACGACTTCATCCTCGCGGCGAAGATCGACGCACTCGACTCGTGATCGAGCATCAGGATCCTCCCGAGGATCCCGAGCGGTGGCTGCAGGATCTCGGCATCGAACCGACAGCGTGGACGGCGGGCGCGGGCACGCACTTCGCGGAGCACAGCCACGCGCAGCCGAAGCGGCTGTTCGTGCGCAGCGGCAGCATCAGCTTCAACGGCCACTGGCTGCGGGCACCGGCGGCGATTCGCATCCCTGCCGGGTTGGAGCACAGTGCCGATGTCGGTGACGCCGGGGTGGAGTGCGTCGAGGGTTTCGAGTAGCGTCCCCGCCTGACTAAGGAGAAACGCATGGCACAACAGCCCATCGAGCACACGCTGATGCGCGTCGATCAGCTCTTTACGCGCAAGGCCCACGAGCAGCTGGCACCGCGTCCCCCGCACCCGAAGGTCAAGGACCCGCTGCAGAAGAACTTCAACGGCCGCCTGGCGCTGTGGATCACTAACAACGTCGGCACCATGTGGTGTGCGTACATCTTCGCGGTCATCGGCCTCACCGGTGTCGTGGGAGCGCTGACGAACAACACGACGGTCGTGCTCATCATCGCGTCGGTGTCCGGCTACTTTCTGCAGCTTGTGCTGTTGCCGATCATCATCGTCGGCCAGAACCTGCAGAGCGAGGCGTCAGACCGCCGTGCCGAGTCGACGTACAAGGACGCCGAGGCGATCCTCAACGAATGCGTTCAGCTGCAGGCGCACCTGCAGGCGCAGGACAAGCTGCTCGACGACATCATGAGCCACTTTCACGCGGGTCAGAACCCGGCACCGGCGACGGGCTAGGTGCTTGCCGGTTTCTCGACGAGCGTGGCGGTCAGCGTCATCGTCTGACCGCCGCGGGTGATGGTGCAGGTGATCTTGTCGCCGACGCTCTTCGCCTGGATGAGCCCGCCGAGCGTCTGACCGTTGTCGAGGCGCACGCCGTCGATGGCGACGAGGATGTCGTTGACCTTGAAACCTGCGGATGAGGCGGGCGTTCCCGAGCTCACCTGCGTGATCAGCACGCCGGCGCCGTTGAAGCCCTTGCCCGCCTCGATGGCGTCGATGGCGTCGAGGTATGCGATCCCGAGGAACGGATGCTGCACCGGCTGCCCCGCGATGATCCACCCTGCGACTCGCTTGGCCAGATTCGCCGGGATGCTGTAGCCGATATTGTTCGAGCTTCCCGCAACGGCGACGTTGACGCCGATGATGCGACCCTGCACGTCGGCGAGCGGGCCGCCGCTGTTGCCCGGGTTGATCGACGCATCGGTCTGGAGCACGTCCTGCAGCGTCTCGCTCTGCGAGGTGCCCTCGGAGCCGGCCGTGATTGTGCGGTGCAGCGAGCTGAGCACGCCCGCGGTCACCGAGCTCTGATTGCCGAGCGGGCTTCCGATGGCGACCACGGGTTGGCCGACCTGGAGCTGCGACGAGTCGCCGAATGACGCCGTCGGCAGCGAGCCGCTCGGAACGCTGATCACTGCGAGGTCGTCGAGCGAATCGGTGCCGACGAGTGTCGCGGTGTAGTTGTCGCCATTCGGCATCGCCAGGTGCAGATCGGTGCTGCCGCTGATCACGTGGTTGTTGGTGACCAGGTAGCTGACGTTCCCGTTATGCCCGATCACGAACCCGCTGCCCAGGCTCGCGTTGGTCCCGCCGGTGCGGGCGATGACCGTGCCGACCGTGGGCACCAGGGCCTGAGCGACGCCGGACGCGTTGTTGTTCGCCACGTGCACCGGCGTGTTGTCGACGTTGATCGTCACCGATCCGCGGGTCGGCGTCGTGGCCTTGGTGATGCCGAACGCCGCCCCGCCACCGACCACCAGGCCGACCAGCACGAGGAGAATCGCGGTGCGCCGCGGCCCCGAGGGCTTGCGCGGATCGGGCTCGCCCGGCGTGTAGTACGTGGGCGGCGTGTAGGGCGGCGGCTCGTAGCGGGACGGCGAACCGAACGGGGGCTGGCCAGCGCCTGGGGTCGCGCCTGCCGGCGTTTCGTCGTTCATTGAGCGTGGATCGTCGGCCGGGCCGGGCTAGCGTGCATTCGGATGGGAACCTTATACGGACGCGGGCGGTGAGTGGCGTGTCCGAATTGATTTGTGCGCTCGGGCCCGACAGCGCCGGCACGGTGGTCACCGGTCTGGTGCGCGGGGCGCGGACGTCGCTCGACGTCGCCATGTATGAGGTCGGACCGTCCTACGCCTGGGCGCTGGCGCGCGCTGCTCACGAGGGCGTCCGTGTGCGCGTGATCCTCGACGGCCATCGCGGCGACGGCAACGCCGCGACGGCCGCGGCCATCATCGCCGCCGGCGGGGAGTGCCGCGTGCTCCCGCGAGGCGCCGCCGCCGCTCACTGGAAGCTTCTCCTTGTCGACGGCCGCGTCGTCGCAACCGGGACCGGCAACCTGATCTGGCGCGACCTGCCCCGCGATGCGTGGGGGCGGCTGCCGCCCACGGCGCCGCTGCTGCGCGGCACTCGCGAGTGGTGGGCCGTGAGCGAGGACGGCGACGCGGCGCTGGCGGCAACCGTCGCGATGGAGACCGCCTGGGCGGAGTCGCGCCGTCCACCGCCCGGATGGCGGCTCACACGCCGTGCGGCGGCGTCGGAACCCGGCGCCGTCGGCTCCCCGACGCCGCAGGTCGAGCCGCTCCGCCTCGGCTCGGAGCACGGCTCCGTGCGCCTTGCCGTCGGCGGTCTCGCCGTCGGGTCAGCGATCGGCGACGTGATCGAGCAGGCCCGCCACCGCGTGCTGGTGACCGCCCCCTATTTGCGGCCGCGTGCGCCCGGCGTCCGCGCGGCCCTGAACGCCGCCCGCGGCGCGCGCGGACGCGGAGCCGACG
>JBOHUE010000026.1:0-6742 GCA_050734185.1 Candidatus Dormibacteria bacterium
GTGCACGCGAACGACGCCGGCTACCGCGTGATCGCTTCCACCTTCGCGCGCGCGATCGACACGTCCCGATAGGGGGGCTCGTGTCGGGCTGGGGACGCAACGCGCGTTCCCAGCCTTCACGACGTCACACCGGGTGCTGCTCAGCCCGGCGGGTACGTGGCAATCACGCTTGTCCAGTGCGTGACGTCGACATCTCCCTCCGCTATCACGGTCGTTCTGCCGCCAGGAGTCTGTCTCAGATAGCGGTAGTGGCCATCCGTCCCCACGAGCTGCATCCCGTAGAACGGGCCTTTGCCGAAGCGCCCTCCTCCCCGGCACGGGAGCCGGGCCGCCGGCCCACAGAAGTACGGGTCGTGGAGGTCAAACGACGGATCCGGTGGCGCGAAGTCGAGCAGGTATGCGTCGCCCTGCGAGTACGTGGAGAGGTCCAGCCAGAACACCGGCGAGGGGCCACCTCGACCGTCCGGCAGCGCAGTCGGCACGCCGCTCGGCATGCCCGGAGAGATGGTCGCCTGCGGCGCACCGACGGGGGGAATACGCGTCGGAAGCGACGTCCCGCCGCACGCGGCGATGAAGAGCGCTATCAGAGCAGACGCGCGCAGCGGCTTCATGCAGCCGACCCTCCTGCGCCAACGATACGCCCACTGACCAGGCGACTCAGCGGGGTATCACAATCGCGTCGTATTACACGCGGCTGTGGTGCTACACTGCGTTGTGTGATCGCCAGCGCCATGAGTTGCACGACCCACGGGCTCGCGGGTGTGCCGGTGCGGGTCGAGGCTGATCTGGCCAACGGGCTGCCCAATTTCACCATTGTCGGACTGACCGACCGCGCGATCCAGGAGGCGCGCGAACGCGTTCGCTCCGCGATTCGCAACTCGGGATTCCAGTTTCCACAGCAGCGAGTCACGGTGAATCTGGCGCCCGCGGAGGTGCCGAAAGAGGGGACCGGGTTCGACCTGGCGATAGCGCTCGCAGTCCTCGCCGCTGACGGGAGGATCGCTCCACCGGACGGCGCCGCTTTCGTTGGAGAGCTCGCGCTCGACGGTGGTCTGCGCCCGGTCACCGGTGTCCTGCCGATGGCGCGCTCGCTCGCGGCGCACGGCGTGCGGCGGTTGATCGTCGCCATCGACAACGCGGATGAGGCCGCGCTCGTGGACGGGCTCGAGGTTCTCGCAGCGCCGAATCTCGTCGCGTGTGCCGACCACTACCGAGGGGGGCGAGCGCTTGACCGCCGCGCCGCTCCGTCGCTCTCGCCGACCGTTCAAGTGCCGGAGGTCGACCTCGCGTCGATTCGCGGTCAGGCTGCTGCCAAACGAGCTCTTGAGATCGCCGCGGCCGGCGGCCACAACGTCCTCATGACCGGGCCGCCGGGGGCGGGAAAAACCATGCTGGCGAAGGCGTTTCCATGGTTGCTCCCAGACCTGCCGCCAGACCGGGCGCTCGAGGTCGCAGCCGTGTACTCACTCCGTGGCGCGCTGCGCGAACGACCGGTGACATCGCTGCGCCCCCCGTTTCGCGCTCCGCATCAGAGCGTGTCGCGCTCCGGGCTCGTCGGCGGAGGAACGGGGATTGCGCTGCCCGGCGAGATCTCGCTCGCGCATCACGGCGTGCTCTTCCTCGATGAGCTGTGCGAGTTTCCACGCACGCATCTGGAAGCCCTGCGGCAGCCCCTCGAAGAGCGGCGGGTGACCGTCGTCCGTGCCCGTGCAGCGGTGACATACCCGTCCGAGTTCATGCTCGTTGCGGCCGCCAATCCGTGCCCCTGCGGTCACCTCGGCGACGACCAGCCATGCCGCTGTTCCGCGCCGCAACTTGCCGGCTACCAGGGCCGTCTGAGCGGTCCGATCAAAGACCGCATCGACCTCACGGTCACCGTGCCGCGGCAGCGCTACGCGGACCTTTTCGACGCCCCCGCCGAAGAGTCGACCGCGACGGTAGGTGCCCGCGTCGCTGCCGCGCGGTCGCGACAGCTGGATCGCGCGTTGGTTCTCAACGCGGCCATGAGCGGTGCGGAGCTTCACGCGCACTGCAGATTGAGCGCGACCAACCGGCGCCTGCTGGCCCGATACGGGGAGCGGTTGCGGCTCAGCGCGCGCGGCTATTTCCGCGTGCTCCGCGTCGCGCGCACCGTCGCCGACCTCGCCGGCACCCACGACGTCGGCGAGGCCGCGCTCGCCGAGGCCATCCGTTACCGACCTGACACCGATGGCTGAGCGGAGCGTCCCGCGACACGGCCCGGGATGGCCGGAGCGTTTCGAGCACCTGCTGCAGCCCCCAGAACGCGCCTGGTTGCGCGGCAGAGTCGCGCCCGCGCAGCCGGCCGTCGCCGTCGTCGGCTCGCGCCGGGCGACGGCCGCGGGCCTCGACATCGCTCGCTGCATCGGCCTCGACCTGGGCGGCGCGGGCATCCAGCTGGTGAGCGGCATGGCGCGCGGGATCGACGCGGCAGCCCACTGGGGCGCACTCGAGGCCGGCGGCAGCACGGTCGCCGTGCTCGGCTGTGGGATCGATGTCTGCTACCCCGCCCAGCACGGCCGGCTTCGGTTCGCCATATCCGAGAGCGGGTGCCTGATCACCGAAGAGCCGCCGGGCACGCCCCCACTGCAGCATCACTTCCCAAAGCGCAACCGGTTGATTGCCGCCCTGGCGCTGGCGGTGGTGGTGGTGGAGGCGACGCCGAAGAGCGGGGCGCTGAGCACCGCCCGCTGGGAGGCCGACCTTGGCCGCGAGGTGCTCGCGGTTCCGGGCTCGATCCGCTCGCCGCAGAGCGAGGGGACCAACCTGCTCATTCGCGACGGCGCCCGCCCCTACCTGGGGCTCGGCGATCTCATCGACGCGCTTCCGGAGCTGGCCGGCCGGGTCGAGAGGGGCGCCCCGTCGAGCGGGCCCGGTGACCCCGTCCGTCGTTTGACGCCGGAACTCGAGGAGATACTGACGCGCATGGGAACGACCCCTGTCCTCCCCGACGAGATCGGCGCAGCACTCCGCCTTCCGGCGGCCGTGCTCGCGTCACGACTTGGTTCGCTGGAGCTGACCGGGGCCATACTGTCCCTCCCCGGAGGTCGCGTGGCGCGTACCTTCTGATAGGGGGGTCGGGGCCAGCCTCCCGTTGGGCCACGGCCACACGTCCCCCACAGCCACGGAACAACGCAAGATGCCAAGCCGCCTGATCATCGTCGAATCCCCCAGCAAGGCCAGGACGCTGAGCCGCTTCCTCGGGAGTGACTACACCGTCCTCGCCTCGATGGGTCACGTCCGCGACCTGCCCAAATCGAAGATCGGCGTCGACGTCGACGCCGGGTTCACCCCGCAGTACGAGGTGATCAAGGGCAAGGAGAAGCAGATCAAGGAGCTGCGCGCCGCGGCCCGAAAGGCCCAGGCAACGCTGCTCGCGGCGGACCCCGACCGCGAGGGCGAGGCCATCGCCTGGCATCTGGCGCAGGCACTCGGCCTGAAGGACCCCGATCGCATCGTCTTTCACGAGATCACCCGCCCGGCAGTCGAGGCGGCGCTCAACCATCCACGCAAGATCGACCGCTCGCTGGTCGCCGCGCAGGAGGCGCGCCGGGTCATCGATCGCCTTGTCGGCTACCGGCTCTCGCCGCTGCTGTGGCGCAAGGTTCGCGCCGGCCTCTCGGCGGGCCGCGTCCAGTCGGTGGCCGTCCGGCTCGTGGTTGACCGCGAGTCGGAGATCGACGCTTTCGTCCCGGTCGAGTCCTGGACGGTCGACGCTGTTCTGGTCAAGGATGGCGGCAATTCCTTCCGCGCCCGGCTGGTCGGCCGGCGCGGCGACGACACCCCGGAGAGCGAGAAGCTCGAGCTCTCCTCCGAGGTCGAGGCTCAGGAGGTGCTGCGGGCGCTCGCGCTCGACGATCAGGGCAAGGTCACGGCCCGGACGCCAACCTTCCTCGTGCGCGGCGTCGAGAGCCGCGAGACCTCGCGCAACGCACCGATGCCGTACACCACCAGCGCCATGCAGCAGGACGCGAGTACGCGGTTGCGCATGTCGCCGAAGCGCACGATGAGCGTCGCCCAGCAGCTGTACGAAGGCGTCGAGCTCGGCTCCGCCGGCTCCACGGGCCTCATCACGTACATGCGCACCGACTCGACGCGCATCAGCGACCTCGCGCGCGCCGACGCCGAGAAGTACATCACCGACGAGTTCGGTAAGCCATACGTGCGTACCGGCGCGGTGCGGCAGAAAGCCGGACTGAACACGCAGGACGCGCACGAGGCCGTGCGTCCCACCGACGTCCGCCACACACCCGACTCTGTGCGGCAGCATCTGTCACCAGCGCAGCAGAAGCTCTACGACCTCATCTGGCGCCGCTTCGTCGCGAGTCAGATGAGCGCGGCGAAATACCTCAACACTCGTGCCACGATCGACGCAGCCGACTACGTGTTTCGCGCGTCGGGATCCGTCGTGACCTTCGACGGCTTCCAGCGCGTCTGGAAGCGCGACGAGGACAGGGACAAGGACGAGACGCTGCCCGAGCTGCTTGCAGACGACCGCTTGGCGTGCACCGAGGTCGTCGCCGAGCAGCACTTCACCCAGCCGCCGCCGCGATTCACCGAGGCATCACTGATCAAGGAGCTCGAGGAGCGCGGCATCGGACGTCCGTCGACGTACGCGCCCATTCTCGAGACGATCCAGGAACGCCAGTACGTGCGTCAGGAGGAGCGCCGCCTGCACCCAACCGAGTTGGGCAAGACGGTGGACGGTGTGCTGCGCACGAACTTCCCCGAAATCGTGGATGTCGACTTCACTGCCGAGCTGGAAAAGAAGCTCGACTCCGTCGAGGACGGGCGGCGGCAGTACGAGCCGACCGTGCGCGACTGGTACGAACCGTTCGCCGAAACGCTGGCGAAAGCCGAGACGACGATGCAGCGGGTGAAGGTGCCCGCCAAGGAGACCGGCGAGGAATGCCCCGAGTGCGAGATCGGCAAGCTGGTCGTTCGCGAGGGCAAGTTCGGCCCGTTCGTCGGCTGCTCGCGCTACCCCGAGTGCACCTACATCAAGGACCGCCGCGGTGGCAGCGCCGAGCCCACCGGTGAGGCGTGCCCGCAGTGCAGCCGTCCGCTGGTGACGCGGCAGAGCCGGCGCGGTCCGTTCGTCGGCTGCTCGGGCTACCCGGAATGCACATATACAAGGGACGCCACCGCCGCGCCGGCCGCCGAAGCCTCCGGTGAAGCGCCCGCGCCGGAGAACCTCGGCGCATGCCCCGAGTGCGGCAAGCCGCTGGGGCGCAAGCGCGGCCGGCGTGGCACGTTCGTCGGCTGCACGGGTTATCCCGGCTGCAAGTACATACAGCCGAATTCAGGCGGATCGGCGCGCGAACCGGCCGCGGCGCCGGAACCGACCGGCGCGACCTGCCCCGAGTGCGGCAAGCCGCTCGTGAAGCGGCAGGGCCGGTACGGCCCGTTCGTGAGCTGCTCCGGATATCCGGGGTGCAAGTACCGCCCGCCGCGAGAAGCTGACAAGACGGAGCGGACCGGAGCCGCGGTATGACGCCGCGCGCCCACGCAACCACAATCGTTGCGGTCAAGCGCGGCAACGCGATTGCGGTCGCCGGCGACGGCCAGGTCACCGTCGGCGACGTGGTGATGAAACGCGGCGCCTCGAAGGTTCGCCGCATGTTCCACAACCAGGTTGTCTGCGGCTTTGCCGGCGCGGTGTCCGACGCGCTCACCCTCTTCGACAAGTTCGAGCAGCACCTCGAGAAGCATCAGGGCAACCTGCTGCGCGCGGCGGTCGCGATGAGCCGCGAGTGGCGCACCGACAAGTACCTGCGTCATCTCGAGGCGAACCTCATCGTCGCGGGCGGCGGCACCCTCTTGCTGCTCAGCGGTGACGGCGAGGTCATCGAGCCCGATGAATCCGACGGTGTTGCCGCGATCGGCAGCGGCGGACCGTACGCACATGCGGCGGCGCGCGCACTGCTCGACAACACCGACCTCGGCGCCGAGGAGATCGCGCGCCGTTCGCTGGAGATCGCCGCGCAACTCTGCATCTACACCAACGACCACATCACCGTGGAGACTCTCGTCGGCGAGCCCGACGGTGCCCTTGCCGGGGCTCGGGCGTGAGCGCGCTGGGGCAGGCACCGCCGCACGCAGACGTCGACGGAGACGAGGAGAGGCCAGAGTCCAACGGTGCAGCGAGCGCCACGATTGTTCCCCCGGCAGATGCCGCCACGCCGGATACGACCGAGCACCTCGCCGCGCCGGCGCCGCCCCCAACGAGCGACGCACCCCCTGGGATCGTCGCCGAGGTCGAACGTGAGCAACTCCGGCCGGTCGAGGTTGTGCGCCGGCTTGACGAGTTCATCATCGGCCAGGGCGACGCGAAGAAATCAGTCGCCATCGCGCTGCGCAATCGCATTCGCCGGCAGCAGCTTCCCGACGACCTGCGGGCCGAGGTCCTCCCCAAGAACATCCTGATGATCGGCCCCACCGGCGTCGGTAAGACGGAGATCGCGCGCCGCGTCGCGCGACTCACGGCGTCGCCGTTTATCAAGGTCGAGGCGACAAAGTTCACCGAGGTCGGCTATGTCGGCCGCGACGTCGAGTCCATCGTTCGCGACCTGCTCGAACAGACGATCACCGAAGTGCACAACGATCGCATCGCCGAGGTCGAGGACCAGGCTCGCCGCCTCGCCAACGCGCGTATCCTCGAAACGCTGCTCGACGCCGAGGATCGCGCTGCCGCGGCGCAGAAGCCGCCGGCACCGCCCGAAGG
>JBOHUE010000027.1:0-10441 GCA_050734185.1 Candidatus Dormibacteria bacterium
AGCTCCGTCGGCGGCGGCGGCGCGGCGGGGCTGGAGATGCGCGAGGAGGGCCGGGTCATCGTGCGCGGGCGCCGCGGCGGCGACCGCGGAGCCGTGCTGCTCAACCCGCGGCACACCTGGTACATCAAGGTGCACGGCGGCACCTGGAACAATGTCCTCGACCTGAGCGGCCTGCGCATCAGCGGCATCGAGCTCGACAGCGGTGCCGGCAACGTGATCTGCACGCTTCCCTCCCCCGTCGGCGTGGTGCCGCTCAAGGTGAACAGCGGCCTCGTCGGCGTGACGCTCCACCGTCCGCCGGAGGCGGCCGCGCACGCGCTCCTCTTGAGCGGCTCGGTGAGGATCCGCTTCGACGGCACGTCGATCAAGGCGAACGCCAGCGACGTCGAGTGGGAGAGCTCAGGCGGATCGCACGCGAGAGACAGGTACGAGGTGACCGTGCACAGCGGCTGCGTCAAGGTGTCGATGGACGCCACCGCTCCCAGCGTCCCGCTGCCGCCCGCGCCTGCGGGCGACGCGCCGGCTCAAACGGGCGCGCCCGCCTCGCCGGACCCGATGGCGATTGTCGAGCTGATTCTGGACGGGGTGGAGAGGCGGCTCGCTGGTCCTAGCTGAACGGCGCGCACTTGAGCCCGCCCGTGGCGTTCGGATCTCTGTTGTACATGCCGTACTTCGGGTCGCCGTTGTTGCACCAGATGTCATCGGCCACCGGCTTCACACCGCGGGCTGCTCCGTCGGCAGTATGTGGATCGGATCTCGCATGTCGCGCGGAGTCTAGCCGCGGTCTAGGTGCCGCCCGTACCGGACCCCATCCCGACGGCCTCGTCGGATCGGGTGCGCCGCCGCGACGCTCGGAGCACGAGCAGCATGGCGATGCCCGCGCCGGCAACGGCAGCCTCGAGCCCGATGATCAGCGGCACCACCCAGGCGGGCGTCGCGTCGGTGGTCGCCGCGGCGACGAACTGGGCGGACGTGAAGTAGTAGTCCTCGATCGGCGCGCCCGGCGACCCGGCGCGCGAGTCTGCCCACGAGAAGTAGGCGACATCGTTGGTCGCGGCCACGCCGGCGGGGCCGATCAACCCGTAACTCGGGTTCTGCGTGTAGCCGGCCTGCGCGTCGTTGGAGCGGTCGCTGATGCGCATGTTCTTGGCCCATGTCTGGCCGTGGTCGGTGGACTACGTGTAATAGATGTCCCAGTACCGCTCTGTCTTCTGGCTGCTGGCGCCGTTGAGGATGACCGACTGGCGGTAGTCGGTCCAGGCGACGTCGATGCGGCCGTTCGGCGCAACGCTGACGCCGGGGAAGAGGTGGTCGACGTTGTCGCGGTCGTCGTTCAGCTGTACGGCGGACGACCACGTCTTGCCACTGTCGGACGACACCTTCAGGAAGACGTTCTGACCCGATGTGGGCGAGCTCGGGGGGCTCTGGCTGTAGGCCGCGTACACGTACTTCGCGTTGGTCGGGTCCGCGTGAATCGTGGGCAGCTGCCTGCACCCGCCATCGCAGGAGATCAGCGGCACCGAGCTGTCGTCGAGGAGCACCGTCTTCCAGGTGCTGCCGTGATCGGTCGACATCGAGACATAGCGCTTGCCGCCCTCTCCGTCCGACTTCGTGAAGGTCGCGGTCGCCGGCACCGGGTCGTCACGGGTCACCGCGTACACGGTTCCGTCCGCACCGACGCTGATCATCGGGATGAACCCACCGAAAATCTGGCTCTGCGGGATGCCCTTCATGATGTCGACCGGCTGCGAGAAGGTCTTGCCGCCGTCGCTGGACGCGGCGACCACGCTGCGCAGCGGCACGACGCCGAAGAGGCCGTACGGCTTGGCCCGGCTCGCGATCTGGTAGCGCGCCCCGGCGTACACGTACTGCGGGTTGGTCGGGTCCGCCGCCGCGCTGACCAGGCTGTAATGCTCGCCGCCGCTGACCGTTGTGCCCAGCGCCGTCTGGAACTGCGCGTCGGTCTGGCCCGCGTGAATCGTGGTGAACGCCCACGTGTCACCGAGGTCGGTGCTCCGCGCCGCGTAGAGATTGTTGATCTGCTGCTGGCCGCCGAGATTGTCGGCGGCCGAGATGACCACCAGCGCGCCGTCCGGGGTGAATGCTGCGCCGAGGAACGGGCCGAGGTCGGAGCGCACGCAGGTGGCGTACTGGGGCGGGCGAGCCGAGCCCTTGCCCTCGGTCCAGGTGCGGCCCGCGTCGCGGCTCACCCACACCCGGCAGTCGCCGGAGTTGTAGTCGGAGCCGGCGATCACGAGCGTGTTCGAGTCCTTCGGGTCGACCAGCATCTGCGGCTGGTTGAACGCGCGCACCGGGCTCGGGCTCGTGGTCACCTGCACCGACGGAAAGACCTGTGGGGTGCCGCCGTCGGCCGCGGCGGGGCGCGCCGTCATTCCCAGGATCCCCACTGCGATAGCCGCAAGAGCGACGACGTCCGCGACTCTTGTTCCGAGCGATCGACGACGAGCTCGCTCCGCGAGAGCGCCCGAGCACAGTGGCTTCGACATAAGGGGCTCCTCCATGCGACCCAACCTCCTGGCCCGAGAAGAACTCGGCGGTGCAGAAGCCTACATGTCCGCCGCGAATAGTCAACAGGTGGCTCGCGGGCCGCACGACAGGCGCCGCCGGTACCATTTGGCTCGAGGCGCGCGATGCCCCCGTGCCCGGGCAGTGGCGACGTAGCCAAGTGGTAAGGCAGAGGTCTGCAAAACCTTCATCGTGGGTTCGATTCCCACCGTCGCCTCCACTCTCGATCTATTGTGGACGCCGGTGAGCGCCCCTCCCGAAGGAACGTCCCCCGATCCATCGCAGCTCGCCGCCCGGGCGCGCCGCGTGCTCCCCGGTGGCTCCACGCATGTGGCGCGCAGCTATGAGCCCGCGCTGTATGTCACGAGCGCCCAGGGCTCGCACAAATGGCTGGTCGACGGCCGCGAGCTCATCGACTACACGATGGGCCACGGTGCACTGCTCCTCGGACACGCGCACCCGGCGGTGGTCAGCGCCGTGCAGAGCCAGGTCGCGCGCGGCACCCACTTCGGCGCCGCAAGCCTGCTGGAGGTGGAGTGGGCGGAGCTGATCACCTCCATGGTCTCGTCAGCGGACCAGGTGCGCTTCACCCAGTCGGGCACCGAGGCGGTGATGCTGGCGCTCCGAGTGGCGCGCGCCGCAACCGGTCGCGACCCCATCGTCAAGCTGCACGAGCATTTCCATGGGTGGTACGACGCGGTCAGCGTGGACCTCGACTCCGAACAACGCCCGCAGGCGACCCAGGGGGTGCCGGCGTCGATCGCGGGCGATACGCGCGTCGTGCAGCAGGACGACCTCGACTCTCTGCGCAGAGCGCTGTCCGACCGTCGTGTCGCGGCGGTGATCATGGAGCCGTCCGGCGCGCACTACGGGCGGATACCACTCGATCCGTCCCTTGTGCGCGAGACGCGCATCGCGTGCGACGAGGCGGGCACCCTGCTGGTGCTCGACGAGGTGGTGACCGGGTTCCGCGCCGCGCCCGGCGGACTGCAGTCGCTCATCGGGGTCCGGGCCGACCTCACGTCGTTCGGCAAGGTGATGGCGGGCGGGCTCCCCGGCGGCGCGGTCGGCGGCCGCCGCGACCTCATGGAGCTGCTCGCCGGGACCATCGCGCACCCCGGAACGTTCAACGCGAACCCGCTCACCGCCGCCGCCGGCATCGCGACTCTCAAGCTCGTCGCCGACGGTACGCAGCAACGTGCGGCCGACGCCTACGCACGCACGCTCGAGTCGGAGTGGCGCGGCGCCTTGAACGACTCCGGCGTGGCCGGGCGCGTGTGGCGGCTGAGCAGCATCGTCCACGTCGGGCTCGACGAGCCCGCACGGCAGGAGCGGCTCGGCGACGTCCTGCGCGAGGAGGGCGTCGACCTGCTGCACACGAGCGCGTTCTGCTCTTCGGCGCACTCGCTGTCCGACCTCGAGCAGTCGGTCGCGGCGTTCGCGCGTGCGCTCGGCCGCCTCGCCCCAGCGGGGGCGCGCTCCGCCTAAGAGAGCGGGGACTCGGTCAGGCCGTGTTTCTGCGCCCAGATCGCGGCCTGGGTGCGGTCCTGCACGCCGAGGCGGTCGAACACGCTGCCGAGGTGGGCCTTCACGGTCTTCTCGGTGATGCCGAGGCGCCAGGCGATCTGCTTGTTCTGCATCCCCTGACCCACGAGCGTCAGCACGTCGCGCTCGCGCTGCGTCAGCTCGTCGAGCGGCCGCCGCGATGAGCGCTCCTCGAGGAGCTCGCGTGCCGCCTTCGGTGAGACGGGCGCGTCACCGCGCGCGGCGGCGCGGATGCCGTTGATCAGCTCCTCGGGCTCCGCGTCCTTCAGCAGATAGCCGACGGCGCCGGCATCGAACGACTCGACGACGACGTCACGCTGCGAGAACGACGTGAGCATCACGACGCGCGTACCGGGTTCCACCTCGAGGACGCGGCGTGCCGCCTCCATGCCCGTCATGCCCGGCATGGACACGTCCATGAGCACGACGTCGGGCTTTCGCTCGGCCACCCATTTGAGCGCCTCTTCACCGTCGGCGGCTGCGCCCACGACATCGATGCCGCGGGCTGCGCTCAGCAACGATGTCAGGCCGCGCCGAACCAGGGGGTGATCGTCGACGATGAGCACGCGTATGCCGGCGTCTGCTTCTGCCACCTTGCTGCCAGGTTAGGCGAAAACCGAGCGGTGCGCTCGGGGTGAGCCGTTGAAACGGGGCGGGGCCCCGCCCGGGTACCTGGGGTGGGGCTTTCGGTACCGGGCGGGGACCCCGTTCTTCTCGGCTTGGGGCCGATCAGGGGGAAGGAGTTCCGAAATGGTTGCGGCGAGGCGGCGCGTCAGGAGCGCGCACGGTCGTGCCCCGAAGCACTGTGCACCCGTCCCGACGGTGATGTCGGCAATGCTGACGCATCACCGGTCCCGGTGACACTCGGTCGATGGTCTTAAGACCCGCCGCGTGGCGCGCCGGCCATCCGTTCGCGCAACTCGCGCAGACGCGCGGCGACGGTCGCCTCCGCACCATGCTCCGTTGGTTCGTAGTAGCGATGTCCGATGAGCTGATCGGGGAGGTGCTGCTGTTCGACAGCCGCGTTAGGGTCGTCGTGCACATAGCGGTAGCCGCGACCGAAGCTCTGCGCCCGGTCGAAGTGCGTGACCGCGTTGCGCAGGTGCAGCGGCACCGGCTGCGTGAGTGTCGCGGCGACGTCCTGCCGCGCCGCCGTGTACGCGCGCAGCGCCGAGTTGCTCTTCGGCGCAGTCGCCAGGTACAGCGTCGCCTCGGCCAGCGGCAGGAATCCCTCCGGCATGCCGACGAAGTGCACGGCCTGCTGCGCAGCCACGGCCACACCCAGCGCCTGCGGGTCCGCGAGCCCGACGTCCTCACTGGCGGCGATCACCAGGCGTCGCGCCACGAAGAGCGGGTCCTCGCCCGCCTCGAGCATGCGCGCCAGCCAGTACACCGCCGCGTCCGGGTCGCTGTCGCGCATCGACTTGATGTACGCGGAGATCAGCCAGTAATGCTGGTCGCCGGCGCGATCATAGAGCAGCGCCGGCGACTGCAGCGCGCCCTCCACGGCGTCGACCGTCACTCGAACGTCGCCGTTCTGGTCAGCTGTGGCGCGAACAGCGAGCTCCAGCGCGTTCAACGCCACACGCGCATCGCCGCCGCTCAACGCGATGAGCCGCTCGCGCGCGTCCGGCGCGAGTGTCACCGGCGTGGCGCCGAGGCCGCGCTCCGCGTCGTGCAGCGCGCGGTCGAGAACGGTGCGCATCGCGCCTGGGTCGAGCGGCTCCAGGCGAACCACCCGGCTGCGCGAGAGCAGTGCCGAATTGACCTCGAACGACGGGTTCTCGGTCGTGGCGCCGAGCAGCGTCACCAGTCCCGACTCGGCGTGTGGAAGCACGGCATCCTGCTGTGCCTTGTTGAAGCGGTGAATCTCGTCGATGAACAGCACGGTGCGCTGCCCGGCACGCCTGCGCTCGCGCGCGCGATCGATGGCGCGGCGCAGGTCGGCAACCCCCGCGTTGGTGGCGCTCACCGGCTCGAACGCGGCGCTCGCGCGTGACGCGATGAGCAGCGCGAGCGTTGTCTTGCCGGTTCCCGGCGGCCCCCACAGGATCATCGACGGGACCTCGCCCGAGTCGAGGGCGCGGCGCAGCACCGTCCCCTCCCCCACAACGCGGTCCTGACCGGCGAACTCGTCGAGCGTGCGCGGCCGCATGCGCGTCGCCAGCGGCGCGTGCGCGTCGACGGCCGGCTCCGGCGCCGCTCGCGATAAGCGTTCCGGTTCGAACAGCTCGTCCTGTTCGGTCACGCGTGTCGCGCCGCCGGCGCGTCAGCTCTGCGGGTTGCCAGAGCTGAGTCCCGGCACGTCGCTGAGGACTGAACGGAGCGCCTGCGCAGCGCCGAGCAGTCCCGCCGACTCGGCGGGGATCACGATCTTCGTGTTGTCGCTGTCGGCGAACTTCGAGAGGGTGTCCAGCTGCAGGATCGCGACCAGCGTCGGGTCGGGCTGCGCCTGCTTGATCGAGCCGTACACGGTCTGAATCGCCTGGGCGCGGCCCTCGGCCTCGAGGATCGCCGCCTGCCGGTTGCCCTCGGCGCGCAGGATCGCCGCCTGCCTGTCGCCCTCGGCCTGCTTGATTGCGGCCTGCCTGTTGCCGTCGGCGATGTTCACCGCGGACTGCTGCTGGCCCTCCGACTGCAGGATGCGCGCGCGCTTCTCCTGGTCGGCCTGCTTCTGCAGCGCCATCGCCTGCAGGATCGTGGTCGGCGGCGTGATGTCGACGATTTCGATCCGGTTGATGCGGATCCCCCACTTGTCGGTGACCTGCTCCATCTGCTGCTGCATGCTTGCGTTGATCTGCTCGCGCGACGACAGCGCCTCGTCGAGCGAGACGTTGCCGAAGGCGTTGCGCAGCGTGGTGCGCGCCTGCTGGTCGACGGCAACGTAGTAGTCGGACACGTTGAACAGCGCCGAGCGCGGCTCGATCACCTGGCTGAAGATGGTCGCGTTCACCGCGACCGCGACGTTGTCGCGCGTGATCACGTCCTGACGGTCACCGGTGCGCGGCGTCTCGCGCATGTCCACCTTGATGAGCCGGTCGAGGAAGGGCGTGATGAACGTGAGCCCGGCCGGGGTCTCGCGCTTGAACCGACCCAAGCGCGTGATCACCCCGGAGTACCCCTGCTGCACCACCTTGATCGATGCCCCGAGGATGACGGCGACGACAATCACGATCACCGCGACGATCACCCCAGTGACGACACCGGTGTTCATGTGCTTCGTTATCCCCCTGTGAGCGGCATGACCACGAGCGTGGTGCCGCGAATTTCAACAACGGTCACCGCCGTCTGAGCGGCAACGCCGCCGGGCGCGCGGGTCACGGCGAGGTAGTTCTCGCCCGCAAGCCGTGCGTGCCCCGGATGATGCTCGTCGCCGACGGGATCGACGGTCAACGCCTGCGAGCCGATCAGGTTGTCCGACGCACCCGGCATCTGCAGCGGTGGCGCGCCGCGGCGCTGCGCCCAGTGCAGCAGCGGCGGCCGGATGAGCAGCGTGCCCCCGAGCGCGACCCCGGCGAACACGATGGCGCTCAACCAGATGGGAAGACCGATCGCGCTCACGATTGTTGCCGCGAACGCCCCCAACGCCAGGAAGATCGCGTAGAACGCCTGCGCGTGAGCCTCCAGGCCCACCAGTAGCAATCCCGCCACCAGCCACACGACCCAGAACCACATGCGGTGAGTGTACCCACGGCCGGAGCGGGCGAAGCCGGTCGTGGCGGCGGCGTCGCGTCAGAAGATGCCGAGGTCGGGATACGAGGCGCCGAGCACCGACTGCGAGTCCCCCTGCAACCAGTCCCGGATGACCGTCTGGTACACGCTGCGGAAGTCGACGGTGTACTTGAGGTTGCCGTTGTCGATCGTGCTGGTCAGCGACGGCGGCTCGCCGTACAGCCCGCCGCGCACCGGCTTGCCCACCATGAACACCGGCGCGGCGGCGCCGTGGTCGGTGCCCTTGCTGCCGTTCTCGCCGATGCGGCGGCCGAACTCGGACCACGTCATGAGAACGACTCGGTCCGCCATCCCGTGCGCGGCGATGTCCTGCATGAACGCGCTGACGGCGCTGTCGAAGGACGCCAGGAGCGTGTCCTGGCGCGTGTTCTCATCCTGGTGCGTGTCGAAGCCGCCGAGCACCACGTGGCACACCTTGACCGACGGCTGCGTGGTGATCATGGACGCCGTCAGCTGCAACGACGTCGCCAGCGCGTCGGCGGCGGTTCGTGTCGTTCCCGTCACGTACTGCACCGCCGGCTTGTACGTTGCCGCCGACTGCTTGACCGCGGCGATGCCCGTCTCCGCCGTGCTCAGCGCCTGGTCGAACAGCGCGCCGTAGATGCCCGCCGTGCGCTTGTACAGGGCCGGCGCCGCGGCGCGATGCGCCTCGCTGCCGGCGACATCATACGTGGCACTCGCGGAGATCACGCTCACCGTCGCCTTCGGTGCGTTCATCTCCGGCGGTGTCGTGGTGTCGCCGAGTGCGCATCCTGTGAGCGGGTGACCCTGCGTGTCGAGCTGCGCCGCGAGCAGCGTCCCCAGCCACCCGTCGGTTCTGTCGCGCGCGGGATCCGCGTGCTCCCAGACGTACATGCCCTCGAAATGCGAGTACGTCGGCTTGTCATAGCCCACGCCCTGCACGATGGCGACCTGGCCGGAGTCGTAAAGCGCCTTCACGTTCTTCAGCTGCGGGTTGAGCCCGACCGTGCTGTTCAGCGGCGTGACCTTGTCCGGCGCGATCCCGATCGTGGGGCGCAGCTTCATGTACGACGGGTCGGCGTATGGGATGACGGTGTTGAGGCCATCGTTGCCACCCGCGAGCTGCAGCACGACGAGCACACGATCGTTGTGGATGCCGTCCGCGGTGGCGGCATACACACCCTTCGCCAGCACCGGCGGCACGATGATCCCGGCTGCCGTCGCGGTGAGACCGCTGACCATGAAGTCGCGTCGTGTGATCACCGTCGTGTCCTCACTTGAGCTGGAACTCCGGGCTCGACAGCAGCGTGTACCAGCGATCTGTGTCGGTGGCCGCTGCGCGGTATGCCGCGGTGGTGTCGGCCCCGACCACGCCGTCGAGCCAGTACTTCTGCACGGTGCTGGGATCCGGCAGGTCGAGCGGGTGCGCTGTCGCCTGCGCCGCGAAGTTGAGCCGCGCAAGCCACGTCGACGACGCGATCCAACCGCTGTTGTTCGGCCAGCCGCCGACGTTGGGCGGGTCATACAGGGTCTGGGCCATGCCGGCGCCCGCCTGCGTTGCCACAGTCGCGAGCTGCGGGCGCCCGAGCGCGCGCATCGTCGCCACCGTGTAGTCGACGGGGGAGCGCACCAGCGAGCGGTACTGCGCCGCGGCGGTGAAGTCGCTGCTGGTGAAGATCGCACGCATCAGCGTGGTGATGTCGTACTTGGACTTGCGGAACTGGTCGGCGACATTGTTGATCAGTGACGTCGACGGGCTCGGCGTCGCGAAGTGCACGAGCGCCCGCGTGGCGAGGTGCGTGGCCGTGGCGGACTTGGTGAGGATGATGTCGACCGCCTGTTCGGGGTCGATATTCCCGGTGTGTCCGAGGAACGTCTTGGTGCCGCTGTCGTGGAGCCGCGGCTGCATGATGCCCCTGTACGAGTAGCCCTGCGCGACGAGCTGCGCGATCTGCGCCAGCTGCTGCTGCGCGGTGAGTCCCGCGAGTGACGGCACCCGCGCCGGAGCGCCGGACGCATCGACGAGGATCGAACGAATGCCGGAGAAGATGCGTGCGCCCTCGCGCACGTCGCTCTCGGTGTAGTTGCCGGGCCCCATGGTGAACAGCTCCATGAGCTCGCGCGCGTAGTTCTCGTTCGGCTCGGCGGCGGTGCTCTGCTGCAGGTCGAGGTAGCGGATCATCAACGGGTCGTACGTGGTGGCGAGCAGCAGGCTGCGCAGGTCGCCGCGTCCGAGGGTGCGGTACGTGGTCATCTGCTGCATCAGCACCGGCTGCTGCGCCGCCTGGCGGAAGTCGCTCGTGAGCACGCCGTGCCAGAAGAACGTCATGCGCTCAGGGAACTGTGCGGTGGTCGTCGCCATGTGCTGCTGCCACGCGACGATCACCTGGCGGTAGTCCGCAGCATTCGCGGGCTGCGCGACGCTCTCCGCCGTCTGGTGCAGCACCTGCTCCACGAGGTCCGCGTACTTCATCGACGCAGCCGCGTCGAGCTCCGCATTGGTGTATCCGAAGCCCGCGCGGCGGAGCAGGTGCGCCGCGAGCGCGTGCGCGCTCCCGAGCGGACTGGGCCACGCACCATCGGGCCCGGCGGCGGAGACCGGAGGCGCCGGCGCGTGCTTGGGCAGCAGCAACGCGAGCCCGGTGCCGGCCCCGGCGGCACCGGCGGCACCCACTGC
>JBOHUE010000028.1:0-3381 GCA_050734185.1 Candidatus Dormibacteria bacterium
GCGCGACCCGACGCCGTGGTCCCGAGAGGCCGGCATCCGCGTCCGCAGACGAGACTGCAGCTCCGGTGCCGATGCGATCGGAGGTCGACGAGGCGTTGCACGTGTTGAAGACGCTGCGACCGAACGACGCGTGGGACATCGCGGGACGCAGGCTGCGTCTCACGAATCTCGACAAGGTGTTCTGGCCCGCGGACGGCTACACGAAGCGCGACATGATCGCGCACTACGTGCGGATGGGCTCGTACCTGTTGCCGTATCTGCGCGAACGTCCGCTATCGATGCAGGTCTTCCCCGACGGCATCACCGGCAAGTCGTTCTGGCGCAAGGACAAGCCGGCGCATGCGCCGACGTGGATGGACTCGTGGACGTATCACGGCGAGAAGACCAAGGACTACATCGTGGTCAACGAGCTCGCCACGCTCGCGTGGGTGGCGAACGCGGGCGTGGTCGATCTGCATCCGTGGCACTCGCGAATCGACGCGCCCGACCAGCCGGATTGGGCGGTGTTCGACCTCGACCCTTTCGAGCCGGCGACATTTCGCGACGTCGTCCATATCGCCAAGCTCGTCAAGGCGGCGCTCGACCACTACGCGCTGCGGGGGGTCATCAAGACCAGCGGCCAGACCGGACTGCAGATCTACGTCCCGTTCCGGCGCGGACCCTCGTACGAGCAGGTGCGCGGCTGGGTCGAGGAGGTGGGCCGCGCCATCGGGCAGGTGGCGCGCGACCTCATCACGTGGGATTGGACTGTCGCCAACCGCGGCGGCAAGATCCGCATCGACTACACGCAGAACATCATCAACAAGACTCTGGCGTCGCCATATTCGCTGCGGCCGGCGCCCGGAGCGCCGGTGTCGGCGCCGATCACGTGGGACGAGCTCGACGACCCGGGCCTGCGTCCCGACCGCTGGACCATCGACACAATCGCAGAGCGTGTCGCGGCTGTCGGCGACCTCTTTCTGCCCCTCGTCGAGATCGACCAGGAGCTTCCGCTCGGCCGCTGAGCCGCCGTTCTCCGATTGCCCATAGAATTCGGCCATGGCCGTGCTGCTGCTCAATGCCTCACTGCAGCCGCTGAACGTCATCAGCCATCGCCGGCTGGTGGTGCTTTTGAGCAAAGAGCGCGTGGCCTTTCTCGACCGGTCAGCGGAGCAGACGGCCGCCGAGGCGCTCGCCGGCCGGCGGCTCCCCGACGGTGTCGTGATCGTGCGGCTGCTGCGCACCATCCAGGTGCCGCGGCGCCTGCTGCGTCCCAATCGGCGCAACCTGCTTCTGCGCGACGACAACACATGTCAGTACTGCGGGCATGTCGGTGTCGCCTCGGAGCTCACCGTGGATCACGTCGTGCCGGTCTCGCGGGGTGGCGCGCCCGACAAGTGGGAGAACGTCGTCATCGCGTGCAAGCGCTGCAACTGGCGCAAGGCGAACCACCGGCCCGATGAGGTCGGGCTGCACCTGCGGCGGGAGCCGCGTCCCCTCACGCAGGAATACGCGCACATCATCTTCCTGCGTTACCCCGAGCTCAAAGCGGCATACGACCGGCTGCTCACCGCAGCCTGAGCTCCGCCTCGCGCGAAGCGTGTCGGTCAGTCGCGCCGAGCCGGCCGCAGCGGCCAGCCAGGAACGTTGCGCACCGCCATCCAGAGCAACCCAGCGCCCGCGAGTCCGTACGCGACACGTGGCGGCACCGCCGCAGCGCCACCGGGGGAGGCGCGTGACCGCGCCGCGAGCAACGTCAGCATCGGACCGCACAAAAGCATGAATGCGTTGTCGCGCGCGGCCGCGCGGAGGTCGCCGTGCAGCACGTCGTGAGCCATTCGCAGCCCGCCGCACGCCGGACAGTCAAGACCGGTGGCGAGCTTCACCGGACATGGCGGCACGAACCATCGCCGTCGATGTGGATCCGCGACGATGATGCCAGCGGCCGCAACGCCCGCTGCTCCGTACGCGAGCATGCGTGCATGCGGCGCGCCGGCGCGCCGCATGCGGTCAATCGCGCAACGGACGGCCGTATTGATCGCGAACGTTTCCCGTGAGCATCATGATCGCGTCGATCAGCGCCCAGATGCCGAGCCCGCCACACGTGAACAGTTGGGCGAGCGCGAGGCCCGTGTTGCCGAGATACCAGCGTCCCGCGCCGAACCCGCCGAGGAACAGCTCCAACAGCCCCGCGGTCAGTTTCGACTTGTCGGAGTACGGTTCGCCGGTGAGCGGATGCCGTCCGAACGGAGCGGTTGGGTCGACACCGGGATACCCCATCGGCGGCCCGCCGTACGGCATCCCACCGGGTGGCGGTCCCTGCGGCGGAGGAGGCGGCGGCACTTGCGGCGGCTGGCCCGGGCCCGGCGGCGTCGGTTGCGAGGTCATCGTTCCCTCCTGCATGACTGCTGGTTGACGCAGCGCGTTGCAGCGCGCGGCGTAGACGCTACAACGTCACCGCCGCCGACGAGTCACTCATCGGCGCAGCACCTATACTCGACGCACGATGCCCAGGTCGATGTGGCGCGGCGCCATCAGTTTCGGGCTGGTGGCGATCCCGGTGCGCATGTACCTCGCCACCGAGTCCAAGAGCGTGTCGTTCCGCCTGCTCTGTCCGAACGATCTCACCCCAATTCGCAACAAGCGTTCCTGCACGCTCGAGGACAAGGAGATCGGGTGGAACGAGGTTGTGCGCGGTTACGAGGTAGGCAAGGACGAGTACGTGGTCGTCGACGACAGCGACCTCGACAATCTGCCACTGAACACCACCCATACCATCGAGATCGTCGAGTTCGTCCCCAACGTGGAGATCGAAGCCGGCTTGTACATGAAGTCCGCGTACTACCTCGAGCCGGAGCAGGTCGGCGTCAAACCGTACGTGTTGCTGCGGCGCGCACTCGAGGAGACGGGCAAGGTCGCGATCGGCAAGATCGCGTTGCGTGACCGCGAGCACCTCGCGAGGCTCGCGCTGCATGACAACGGCATCCTGCTCAACACGCTGCACTGGCCGGACGAGATTCGCAGCACCGCCGAGCTGTCGATTCCGGCGGAGAACGCAGACGATGTGCAGAAGCGCGAGCTCGACATGGCAGTGATGCTGGTCGAGAACCTGAGCGCGCACTTCGATCCCGAGCGCTATCACGACCAGTACCGCGAGGCGCTGCTCAAGGTGGTGGAGGCGAAGCTGGCCAACGAGCCGGTGGAGCGGCTGCCCGAGCGTGAACTTGTCGGCGTCACCGACCTGATGGCGGCGCTGAAGGCGTCGGTCGAGGCGGCGCAATCGGAGAAGCGCGACGCGGCGCCATCCGACGAGCGTCCCGCCGAGCCGGCACGCCGGCGCAAGGCCTCCTGAGCGGCGCCACGCGCCCGGCGCGCGGACGCCCGTCCGAACCACCCCTGGCG
>JBOHUE010000029.1:0-13600 GCA_050734185.1 Candidatus Dormibacteria bacterium
CGCCGTCGCGCTCCCGCCGGACCAGCAGTTAGCATCCCGGATGACACGGCACTGGGTGGACCCATCACGTGGTCGTGGGTGGACCTATTCGGTGGTCATGGGTGGACCTATCAGCTGGCGTTCGACAGCCACAGAAGGATCAGCGAACATTGTCTTCCGCGGAGGCACCGATACGCTGACGAATCTGACGCCACGAGCGGTGGATCTGGAAGGTGAGGGGGGCGCCGGGTCTCTCGACGTGGCGCAATCTGGAGGATGCGCTGAATGGAAACACCAAGGCTCAAGCCGTCGACCTGAACCAGCTGCCTCAAGAGCTGCAGGCGATCCAAGAAGAAGGCGGTCACGTGACGATCACGACCCAGGATTGGGACTCACTGGTCGAATGGTCTTCGTTGCGTGGGACCGATGCTGCCAACCCGCTCGCGGAGGCGATCAGGAATGCGATCGTCAGTGAGGTTCGTGCATGAACACCATTTGGCCCGATACCTGGGAGCGCCGACAGACGACTATCGTTGCGGCGTTCGAGCAACTCGTCGAGCGTGTTCGGCTGCGAGTCCCCGAGCTAGTTGCTCGAAACGGTACCTCCGCCAATGCAGTGAAGCCTATTCATATCGTTCGTAGTTTCGCACTTCCAAGCAAACACGACGATGCGGTTGTCCTGAGCGCGATGTTCACGTTTTTCGGCGGAACTCTGATGGTCCACTGCGATTTGATGAAGGAGGACGGTCCGATTCTGCGTGATATGGGTTCCGTTGACCTGGGTACGCCTCCGAACGACGACGAGATCGACGCCGTCGTCGCGGACGTGGTGGCGTTCGCCGGAACCTCTGAGGACGAGATCGTTGCAAACCTTGAAGCCCAGCGAGAATGATTTGCCACAGATGCGATCGGCACGGGCACGGAGGAGGGTGGGTTCTCGTCCTTCGCGGCGGCGAAGAACGCTCTGGGTTCGCCCGGCGAGGGAGACGTGTACGACCACATCGTCGAGCAGTCCCAAATGGGTCGCAGCGGCTTCTCGTCCCTGCAGATCAACAACGCCGAGAACCTGAACGCGGTTCCTTCTGAACTCAACCAGCTCAAGGCCAACTACTACTCATCCAAGCAGTTCTTCACAGACGGCCAGACGGTCAGAGACTGGCTCAACGGTCAGAGCTTTGAGGACCAGTGGAACTTCGGAATGAGCGTGACCGAGGACATCTGGAATGGTGTCATTCCATGAGCTCGTCGATCGAAGAGCTGCTGGCCACCTACCACTCGACGGCCGTGGCATGGGCAGTGATGCAGAACGACGCCAAGAAGGCCAACCCGTTATTCGATCAGCTGCACGCCATTTTCAAACGGTTGCGTGGCGATCAGGCTGGACGGAGTGGGATAGCGGCTTTCATGGATGATCCAGACGTGGGTGTTCGGATCGCGGCTGCGAGCCATAGCCTCGCCTGGGCGCCGGAGCGCGCGACTGCTGTGCTCGAGGCGATCGAGCGCGATGGACCGGGCCTGTATCGCACGACCGCAAAGTACACGCTCAAGTCGTTCCGCGAGGGACGTCTCAAGATGGACTGGTAGCCGAGCGGCCGATGCGCGCGGTCCGGCTTCGGCGGCTGTTGCTCGTGTGGCTCGTGGCGCTTTTCTCGCTCGGGGTAGCGCTATCGCCGCGTGCAGTGCACGCATCGTGGTCGGTTCGAGCGATCGCGTGTGCGTCGACGACGGAGGTTGCGCCCGGTATCCGCTCCTGCGACGTACCTCGCTACACCCTGGACAGTCACTCGGATGCCACTGCATCGCAAGCGGCAGTCATTCGGACGTTGACTCTGGCGCCTGACGCGAACACGTCTACGATCCGTACGTCAGTTGCCACAGAGGGGGCATCCGACCTTGCACCTGTCGTCATCGGTCGGAATATGCAAGGGCGTGTGATCCCGTATGCAAAGAGCATCGGCGCGGACTGGTACGAGGGTGCTCCCGGGGGCATGCCTAAGGAGGAGTGGCTTGCCCATAACCAGCAGTGGATTCCGGATCAGATGGCTCAGGGTCGCCAGATCATCGACATTGGTGAGGACCCGGCCAGCCTACGCGGAAGCGTGAACTACGACATGGAGCACTCTGAGATCTTCGGCAGCGGGTACGCCAACTATGTGCAGCATTGGCTGGACGATCTGGAGCCCGTTCGCTACTTGGAGGCGACGGCGCACTGATGCCTATCCGGATAACTCGCCAAGGAAACGCATACGCGGCTCTCGTAACGCCTCCGCATGGCAACGGAAGGCAGTGGCACTCAGAGCGCCCGCTGTCGGCGGACGACTTGATCGAGGAGCTGCGAAACCTCGGATGCCATACCACCGACGTCTCCGATGCCTTCTACGAGGCGGACCCCTTGTGGCTAAGCCGTGGGAAGCCTGATGCTGAGGTAGGGGATGCATGACCTGTTGCCACAGATGCAGCCGCGGGTATGCGCATCGCCGATTGGTCGGGATACCCTGAGTCGCTACCGAGGCCAGCTGCACCCTTCAACCTACTGAGCGGCGACGAGTACGCGGCAGCGCGTGCGGCCGCGAACAGCGCAAACCGCGGGCCGACCAAGAAATGGGCACGGTCACCTGGCCCAACGGCGAAGACTTAGCGCCGGAGCCTCTGTACGAGAGGGCTCTGGCTCGTGCATTGACGCCATCCTGAGGGCGCAGTGAGTGGCTGCGTCGTACTGCTCACCCGCGATCCACAGCTCGTCGTCGTGCTCCCAGCGGTGTCGAGGGAGGCGATGCTGGCCTGGCCTACTGTGGTATCGCGTGTGCGCGCACAAGCCCGCCCACTTGCCGTCGAGCGCCGCGCTCCTCGCTGATCACAACGCGGTCCGGTGATGCCCGCCCGCGGTAGCCTCTGGCGCGGGCATGCCACCGAAGCTGAGAGACGTCATCGCCGAGCTGGAGGCTGACGGCTGGCGCCAGACCAGTCAGCGGGGCGGCCACCGCCAGTTCGAGCACCCCACCAAGTCCGGCAAGGTCACGGTAGCGGGCCGCTTGGGCGATGAGCCGAAGAAGGGTACGCTGGCAAGTATCCGGCGCCAGGCCGGGCTCAAGGAAACGCAGTCCTGATGAACCGCTACGTCGTGGTGCTGGAAGGTGACGCCGCTACCAACTACTCGGCATATGTCCCCGACCTGCCCGGCTGCATCGCAACCGGCGCGACCATCGAGGAGACCGTGCGTCTCATCCGTGAAGCGATTGCGCTGCACATCGACGCCATGCGCCGCGATGGTGAGCCAGTGCCGCGTCCCGCGACCCGACTGACCAACAGAGATCTGCAACTGACTGAGGACGCCGTCGGCGTCATCGAGGTCACGCCGGCAGTCGCTCTGGCGGCCTGAACGGACCTCAGGTCGGCCAGGCCGACGATCCGAAAACTCTGGCCTGAACAGCAGCGCCCCTCCGGGGCCGCCACCTTGGGGTGCAATCGATCGTTCAAGCCGTCGACCAGCCAGGTACAAATGCCCAATGGAGCCCGAGGCGTACCTGATCGACACCGGCGGACCTGACGACAACGTCCCGCTCGAGACGCTGGCCACTGACGAGGATCCGCGCTTCCGGCCCTCAGCACCGCTCATCGCGTCGATGAATGCGTCAGGCGGCGGCTCGCTGGACCGGCCCGTGCTTCCGCTGCTCAACGCGCTGCAGGCGCGCGGAGTGGAGACGCTTGAGTCATGCGCCGGCGGGATGCTGTTTGTCTCCGGCGTCGATCGGCGGGCTGTCGCCGCGGTGCGGCTGATCAAACCTACTTGGGCTCAGATGCGCTGGACCGTGTGGGCGGAGGCCGGCGAGACGCAGCGATCGGCGAGGACCGAGCTGTGGTGGAGCAGGCGGATGCCCAATTGGGGCGGGTATCTCGGCACCGAGGCCGACTGGCGGTGGCGGCGGCCTCCCCGGCGACGGGGGGAAGTCGACCGGTGGCTCACCAATGCGGCCCGGCGCGTGGAGGCTGCCGACTTGCCGGAGGCCGATCGGCCCACGCCCCAGGGCGCCTGGCTCGATGGGCTCGTCAGTGCGCTCGTCGACAGGGGTGCGATGGGGGAGGGCGAGTGGTTCGAGGTCGTTCTATGCCGCGATCCGCTGGGTTGGAGCGCGGTGGCGCGACGCGAGTACCACCCCACCGGTTCCCTGGAGGCGCGCACGCTGCGCGAGTTGCGGCGGGCAGTCAACGCGCAGCCCGACCGCCTGGTTGCCGCGGACGGTTCCGCCGGCTATGCCGAGCTGCGCGCCGCGCTCGCAGCAGTCACCGGCGGACGGCGCTGGTCGCAGCTTGACGACGACGAACGCCGCGCGATGATCGCGGTCTACTCGATACCGCCGTCGGAGCACGCCGCCAATCTATCCGGGTCCGACCCCCGGGATCGGCAGCGCCGTCAGACGCTCGATCGCGCCACCGAGGTTGCCGAGAAACCGTGACAGCGCCTTGTCCACGTCGGGCTTGTCCGCGTTGTCGGGGAGTGCACCCACCAGGTTGAGCCGGCTCTGGCTGACCCACTTATCACGCTCAGTCGGCGATTGTGCGCTGCAACCACCGCGCAAGCGGTGCGAAGTGCGTCCGCAGCAGCAGCTGGTGCCCACCGGGAGCGGTGGTGCGCTCGGCCGCAGGCAGGAGCGCTGCCCAGTGCGCCGTGCTCTCGGGCCAGACCGCCCTGTCGGTGTCCGACGTCAGCAACAGCGCCGCGTTTGAATATGACCGAAGTGGCTGCAACTCAGTGGCTGCGTCGCCGCTCCAGATCAGCGATGCCGCGGACTCCCAGTAGCTCTGCGGCGTGTTCTTCAGATAGTCGACGACCACCGCGCGGGGATAGACCTTGGACCGGAACGGGACCGTCAGCACCGGCCAGGCGGCGCCGACGGTCGCGCGAATCACGCCGCGGACGCCGTGGGAGTCGCGCTCACGCGCACGCTGGAATTGCGGTGGCAGCCCGTCGCCGTGCGGGAACGGCGCCGCAACGACCGCGAGCCGATCCACCGGGTGTGTCCCTCGCGCTGTTACCAGGCCGGCGAGGATGCCGCCCATCGAATGGCCGACGATCGTGAGCGGCGCGGTCGGAATGCATCGCTCGATCACCGCCTCGAGATCGCTGATGTGGGACGCGCGGTTGTAGTCGTGCGCGTTCGGCTTGTCCGACGCACCGAAGCCCGACAGGTCGGGCGCCACCACGGTGAACTGCGATCCCAGCGCGCGGCTCAGGCCTTCCCAATACCGGCCCGACCCCGCGAGCCCGTGAATCGCCAGAATCGGGATCTGGCCACTCCCGAACTCCCACACGCGCATCCGGCCCCACGGTCTCGACAGGTCCAACGCCGTCCCCTATGCGCCGGTGGCCGCTGATCCGCATGGGCCACATTGCCCGTAGTGACCGGTGATGCCGCGATACATTGCCACAATCCCGAGCGCATGGCCTGCTGACCGGGCCTTCGCGTACATGGCCGACTTCAGCAACGCGCGCGAATGGGACCCGAGCGTGATGAGCGCCTCGCGAGGCGACGATGGGCCCGTTCACCCGGGCAGCTCGTTCCACCTGAGCGTCCGCAGCGGTAAGCACGTCATGCAATTCCAGTACGAGATCACCCACATGGATGAGCGCACCGTCGTGCTGCGCGCCACCACTCCCCGTTTTGAATCGATCGACACCATCACCGTGCGCGAGGACGGCGCGCGTTCAGAGGTGCGCTACGACGCGTATCTCACAGGTCGAGGCGCGATGCGCCTCGCCAACCCGCTGATCGGGCGCACGTTCCATCGCATGGGAGCTGCCGCGCACGAGCGGCTCGCGGTCGTCCTCTCCAGGGCCTGACGCGTCAGCAGGTCAGGTGGAGGATTGCGTTGGTGTTCTGCCCATCGCTCCGCAGCAGCTCGATCGCAGCGGTGGTTGGCAGGGTGATCAGCTCGACCCCACGCCGCCGGGCCTCCATCTCGATCTCGATCATCACCGGCAGCGCTCCCAGCGCTCCGGTACCGATGACCAGGCGCTGGCAGTCCCACGGGATCTCCTCGCGCATCGAGAGCGGCGTATGCCCGAACTCCTCGCGGAACTCCTTCGACAGCTTCTTGCGACGCTTGCGCACCTGGCCGCGGTCGATGAGCACGTCGTTGTCGTAGGTCTCGCCGCCGATGCGGATGCTGCCGAACGCGTAGTGCGTGATGCGCGGCAGCCGCCGTGGCATCAGGCGTGCGCGGCCACGGCAGCAGCTGCGTCCGCAGCAACTGCCGGCGGTACCGGACCACCGTGGAGCAACGCATCGGCGTGCGGGAACCATGAGGGGTCGTCACCGAACGCGCGCACCCCCGGTTCTCCACCGAGCCGCGCCAGGTACCTGGCGGCGATCCAGGCGAGGCGGCCACTGCCGGTGTCCGCGGCAAACGCGTTGCCTTCGTCGGCGAGTCGCGCGCCGGTGGCCAGCATCGCCATGCGCCGCGCAAGACGTCGCAGCGGCAGCTGGCGGGCGCAGGGGTCGTCAGGCATCGCCTGGATCTGTCGCACCAGCGACGCGAGCTCGCTCAGCACCACCTGCGCCAGTGGTGCCGCAGGCCCGGGCGATGACGCCGACTCCGCGAGGCGTTCGGTGTCGGCGATGAATCCCGGGAGCGCCCCGTGGTCAATGGCGCGCAGCACGTCGAGCGCGATGACGTTGCCCGTGCCCTCCCAGATCGCGTGCACCGAGACATCGCGAAGGATGCGCGGTTCCGGCCAGTCCTCGATGAATCCATCGCCGCCGCGTACCTCCATCGCCTCCGTCGCGCAGATGCGTGCACGCTCGGTGCCCTGCAGCTTGAACAGCGGAGTCAGGAGCCGGAGCGCGCCGGCGGCAGACGCGTCGCCGGCATCGGCGCGGTGCAGCGTGCCGGCAACGCCCATCGCGGCCGTGAGGCTCGCGACCGAATCCACGACGAGCTCGATGAGCTGGTCCCGCATCAGGGGATGCAGATCGAGCCGCTCGCCGAATGTCGATCGGCGTCGTGAGTGCGACAGCGCCTCGAACGCGCTGCGCCGCATCGCGCCCGCGGTGGCGGTTGCGATGCCGACGCGGGTGAGGTTGACCATGTCCATCATCTGCGGCAGTCCGCGATCCAGTGACCCAACCGGCCAGGCGAACGCGTCGCGCAGCCCGACTTCGGCGGATGCCATGGCGCGCGTGCCGTACTTGTCCTTCAGCCGGTGGATGAGAAACGTGTTGCGCGTGCCGTCGTCGAGCACGCGCGGCATCAGGAAGAGTCCGAGTCCGCGAGGCCCGGACGGGGCACCGGCCGGGCGCGCGAGCACCAGGATCAGGTCCGACTGCGGGCAGCTGCTGAACCATTTCTCGCCGCTCAGCCGCCACGTTCCGTCATCGGCGCGCCGTGCCACGGTCTCGTTGGCGCCGACGTCGGAGCCACCGGCCTTTTCGGTGAGAAACATTGCGGCCGTCATGTGGTTGCCGGTGTCGTCGGCGATACGCGGCACGAACCGCGCAGCGAGCGCGGCATCGTTGGTCTCGAGACAGCGTGCCATCGCGTCCATCATCCCGATCGGGCAGCCGGTGATGGCCTGATCCGACTGCAGGAACATGTAGTTCAGGGCGGTGATGAGCGGCCGTGGCGTTCGCCCGCCGATGCCGCGCCACCCCGAGGTGTACGCGGCGCGCACGGCACCGAAGCCGAGCACCGTGCGCTCGACCTCGTGGTACGCGGGATGAAAGTCGACCTCGTCGATGCGCTGACCGCGCTCGTCGTACTGCCGCAAGGACGGCGGATTGCGATCCGCGGCGCGCACCAGCGGCTCGATCCGCTGCGGCACGAGCGTGCCCAGCTCACCCAGTGCGCCGTCGATCGTGGGCCAGAGCTGCTCGCCGGCGGCGCGCCGCGCCAGCCAGCGCAGGTGCTCGTCGGGTGTGTACCAGTCCTGGGCGTCGAGACGCGGGATGTGGCGCGCGCCGGGATCCGAGGGCAGCACGGCCGCTCAGCGTCGCCCCGGCGGCTGCGAGCTCATGGCGGCGCCATTCTCCCATTCGCCACGCTCGATCAGCACCCGTTTGAGCAGTTCGAGACGGTCTGACATGAGCCCGTCGACGCCGAGATCGAGCGCCTCATGCATCGCCGACTCGCTGTTGACCGTCCACACGTCGACGCAGAGGCCGGCGCGGTGCGCGGCGTCCACGAACCGCCCGTCGACGACGCGCACGGCACCGGGTGCATCGGCACCTGCACGCGCGACGCCACCACACGCGGGAAGCTGCCGACGCGTGACCACAGGTAGGTCGCGGTGACCGTCCGAACCCCCATCGACGTGAGCACGGGCCGTCCCGCCAGGCGGCGCATTAGCGCCAGGCGCCGGTCCGAGAACGACGCGAGGCAGACGCGCGAGAAGGCGTCGAGGTCGTGCAGCAGGCGGATGAGCGGCGCGACAGACGTGTCCGCCTTCGCGTCGATGTTGACACGAACTCCCGGCCAGCGATTGAGGAGGTCGGCAAGCCTGGGAACCGTGACACCGGTTCCGCGAAAGGGATATGTCGCGCCGCCGTCGAGCGTGTACCCGTGGCCCGCGTCGGCCGCCGCGACGTCCGCATAGGTGAGCTCGGCGATGCGCCCGCTGCGGTCGGTGACCCGGTCGAGGCGGGAGTCGTGGAACGCGACCACCACGCCGTCGCGAGTCACGTGGACGTCGGTCTCCAGCCACGTGTACCCCAGCTCGACCGCGCGCTCGAACGCGACCATCGTGTTCTCCGGGGCGCCGTCCGCTCCACCGCGATGGGCATAGGCGGTCACGGTCATCGTCGCCGAGTGTAGGTCGCGGGAAAGACGGCAGCGGACGCCGAGGATGCCGAGGGTGGCTAGACCCGACACCCTGCGGCGCCCGCTGCACAGGAAAGGAAGAGTGGGCGCCGACCTCCGCCGCCGGGGTTCGCCGCCCCCAGGTATCACCGTAGAGGGGTACGTGTGCGCGGCATATAGTGGATCACTGCCGCACGGGTGATCCGCGCCCCGCACCAGCGCGTATCAAAAAATGGCGGGCCCACAGGCCGGAGTGCCGTAGGAGGGCACATGGACGGCGACCGCGAGATCCTGGACCGCGTAGCGACCGGTTCCCCTGAGGCGTTCGAGACGTTGTATGACCGCTTCGGCAGACTGGCGTACGCCATCGCGATGCGCGTTCTCAGTGACGAGGGCGCTGCGGAGGAGGTGGTGCAGGACGCGTTTCTGTCCGTCTGGCGCAAGCGGCTGATGTACAGCGCCGAGCGCGGCACGGTGCGCAGCTGGATCGCGACCGTCGTGCGCAACAGCGCCATCGACCGGCTGCGGCGCGAGCAGCGTCGAGACCGCTACGAGCTGGGCGGCGACGTGCCGCCGGAGCACCCGTCGCTGTCGGACACCTGGACCGAGGTCGAGGCCGACCTCAGCCGGCGCGAGATCTTCTCGGCGCTGTACACCCTGCCGGTGGAGCAGCGGCAGACGATCGAACTTGCGTATTGGTGTGGCATGTCCCAGCGAGAGATCAGCGAGGTCATGGACGTGCCGGTTGGGACGGTGAAGGGACGGGCGCGGCTTGGGTTGCACAAGCTTCGCGCCGCACTCGAGGGTCGGGAGGAGATGTGGCGACGGAGCTGACCTGCACCGAGAGCGAGGAACTGCTCGCTCTCGCGGCCCTCGGCGTGCTCACGCGCGCCGAGGGCGAGCCGCTGGACGTGCATCTGCGTGGATGCATGAGATGCCGGCGCGCGGCGACCGCGTACCTGCAGGCCGTGGCGACTCTGCCGAGCTCGCTCGACCTGGTGGAGCCGCCGCCGACACTGCGACGCAACCTCATGCGCCAGGTGTACGGGGAGACCTCGCAGGTGCCCGCCGAGTCTCGGCGGAAGAGCGTGCTGCGAGCGCTGACGCTGCGCCGTTTGCTCCCGGTCGGGGGCGCGGTGGTGACGCTGGCGGCAGTGTTCGTGGCGATCGTCGCAGTGTCGACGCGTCCGTCGACCAGCAGTGATCCGTCACGCACGTACACGGTCGTCGGCACCACGTCGGCTCCCGGTCTGCAGGGCACCCTGTCGTATGATCCTGGAGCGCAGCAGGCGGTGATGACGCTGACAGGGTTGCCGCAACCGACCGCTGCCGTCGGGGCGACACCGGATGTGTATGAGGTCTGGCTGGTGCGCGCGAGCGGCGCAGCCGAGGGCGTGGCGTTCCTGACGCAGTCACCGCTGACGCATGCGTGGACCACGGTGATCCACACCGACCTCTCGCAGTACGTCGCCATCGCGGCGACGGCGGAGCCGTACGGCGGCTCGCTGCAGCCGACCAGCCCGCAACTCCTGAGCGCGCAGCTGACACGGTGACATCGCGCGCGCCCGGTCGCGCGAACGCAGCACGCGGTTTCTCGCTCGACGGCGCCACGTGCCTCGTCACCGGCGCCAACCGCGGCATCGGCGCCGCGCTCGTGCGGCGGCTGGCGCAGCGACCGGCGCGAGTGCTCGCCGGGATGCGGGATCCGAGCACAGCGACATCGCCGGCGGACGGCGGCCGGGCGCTCGAGATCCGGCCGGTGCTGATGGACCTGTCATCGGCGGCGACCATCGAGGCGTCGTGTGCGGCGCTCGGCGACGATCTCGACCGCGTCGACGTGCTGATCAACAACGCCGGACGGCTCACCTCGGGCCTCTTCGAGGAGCAGGACGTCAGCGACGTCTACGCGATGTTCCAGGCCAACCTGGTGGGGCTCGTGCATCTGACCCGCCGCGTCCTGCCCGGCATGCTGTCGCGGGGACGCGGCGTGATCGTCGACAACACGAGCATCTCCGCGTTTGCGCATCTCCCCACCGCCACCACCTACGCGGCGAGCAAGGCCGGGGTCGCAGCGTTCACCGAGGCGCTGCGGCGCGAGCTGGCCGGCACCGGCGTGACCTGTATGACGCTGATCACGCCGGCCGTTGAGACGGACATGCTCCGTGAGACGGACGCCGGCTCAGGCCGGTACGTCGACACCTCGGGCTGGTCGCGCATCTCTGCTGACGTGTGGGCCGAACGCGTCGTGTCGGGCATCGAACGCGGCCGGCGCACCGTCGAGGGCACCGGCCGCGTGCGGGCGCTGCGCGTTCTGTCGCAGGGGCCGCCGCAGCTGGTGGATCTCATCGCCGCGCGCATGTTCAAACGCCCGGGCGCCTGACGCTGCAGCGCTGCGCGGGTGCGCGTAGTAGGGCGCGCCCTTGGCTCGCATCACCACGGCGTTCCAGTAGATGCCGCCGAGCACGGTGAGGCACATCGGCGGTGTGCGCGCCGCGTAGCGCAGCAGCGCGGCCTGCGTCAGCGGCGACCGCCGCAGGCTGAGGCCCGCCGCCAGCACCCGTCGCTCGCCACGGTGACAGTGGATGGCGAAGCCCAGCCGCTCGCCGGGAGCGGTGAGGAACCAGCGGTACTCGAGGTCCATCGGCAGGAAAGGGGAGACGTGCATGAGCTTGGCGAAGCAGCCGGACCAGGTGGTGGAGCGCTGCGCGGCGCGTCCGCGCAGATCGATGACGTACGGATGCATCTCGCCCCATGGCGTGTTCGACACTTCGAACACGGCGGCCACGGGGATATCCGACTCCGGCTCGTGGCAGTAGTAGACGCTGATCGGGTTGAAGCCGATGCCGAGCAGGCGCGGGGTGGTCAGCAGCCGGACGGCTCCGGCGGCGTCAATCCCGGTGGAGCTCCGAACCAGGTCGCGCACCGAGCGCGCCAGTGGCACGCCGGGATCGCCGAGGTGGTCGCCGCGTCGGAAGCGCAACACGGCCGCGCGCGACGCCGACCAGAGGCGGCTCTCGGGAAACAGCTGTGGGAGCTCGTCGAGGTCTAGGTACAGCATCGCGACGCTGTAGGCAAGGCGGTGCGTCACCGGGGCGGACCGGCGGTGCACCACGGTGCCGGTGTAGACGCAGCTGACCGTCACCGCAGTTCCATCCCGAAGCGCGCGGCAACACGGAGGCCGCTCTGCAGGCCGTCCTCGTGGAAGCCGTGTCCCCAGTAGGCGCCGCAGTAGTACGTGTGGTTGGCGCCGTTGAGGCTCTCGTGCTCGGCCTGCGCCCGCACGGTTGCCTGCGTGAACAGCGGGTGGGCGTACTCGATGCGCTGCAGCACCGATGCCTCGTCGACATCGGTGCCGCGGTTCAGGCTGACGCAGAACTCCCGATCGGCGCGCAGCCGCTGCAGCCGGTTCATGTGATACGTGACGCCAACCTCGCGGTCGGAGTCGTCCGGCAGGTGATAGTTCCACGACGCCCAGGCGCGCCGGCGCCGCGGCAGCATGCGCGAGTCGGTGTGCAGCACCGCATCGTTCACCTGGTAGGGGAATGCGCCCAGCAGCGCGCGCTCGCGCGGCGTCGGATCGGCGAGCATGCGCAGCGCCTGGTCGCTGTGGGCGGCGATGACCACGCGGTCGAACCGCTCGGGCTCGCGCCGCGTGGTGCGGATCTCGACGCCGTCGTCGTCGCGGCGCACCGACATGACCGGGCTCGCCATGCGGATTCGACCGCGGAACGGTCGCACCAACGAGTCCACGTAGCTCGCGGCGCCACCGGTGACGGTGCGCCACTGCGGCCGCTCGCGCCTGCTCAGCAGCCCGTGGTTGTTGAAGAACTCGAGCACATAGCGCGCTGGAAAGCCGAGGAAGCGGCTGCGGTTCGCGGACCAGATCGACGCCCCGAGCGGAACCAGCATTCGTTCGACGAACGCCGGCGAATACCGGTCGGCGACGACGAAATCGGCGATCGTGGTCGTGTCGCTCAGCTCGCCGCTGCTCAACACACGCTGTGCCGCGCGGCGCCAGCGCAGGTAATCGGCGATCATGCGCTGGAACGAGGGTCGCGCGGCGAGTGTGGGCCGCGCCAAAAGGCCGATCGGCACCGCACTGCTGTACTCGAAGCCGCCTCGGTCCTGATGGACGCTGAACGACATCGTCGACTCCTGCGTTGCGACACGGAGGCGGCGGAGCAGGCGCGTGAATCCCGGGTAGTTCGGCTCGTTGTAGACGATGAACCCGGTGTCGACGTGGTGGGTCTCGTCGGCGGTGTCCACCCGCACGGTGTGCACGTGGCCGCCGATCTCGCGCTCCGCCTCGAACACCGTGACCTCGTGGGCGCGGTGAAGCAGGTGCGCGACAACCAGGCCGCTGACACCCGCCCCGATGATGGCCACCCTCACATCGGCACGCGCTGATCGACATCGCGGGCCGCGCCCGGCCCGGGCGCCCCACCCACTATCGACTGCACGCATATAGGTACGAGCGGAGCGGCGCGATCGGGTCACTTAGGGGAGGCGGCTCACTCCCATGAGGTAGCGGTCGCAGGATCGCGCGGCACCGCGGCCGTCGGCGATGGCGTTCACGATCAGCGCCGCGCCACGCATCGCGTCACCGGCGGCGAACACCCCGGGCGCGCCGGTGGCGAAGGACTCGTCCACGACGAGGTTCCGGCGCCGGTCTTGGGCAACGCCGAGACCGTCGAGCAGCGGGCCAGGCGTCGCGCCGTCGAACCCGATCGCCAGGAGCACCAGCTCGGCGTCGATCGCGGCCTCGGTGCCCGGCTCGGGGACGAACTCGCGACCGCCGGCGTGACGGCGCACGGTGCAGCGCATCGTG